>NZ_JAMYVA010000027.1:0-70230 GCF_040323505.1 Mesorhizobium sp. M0040 | reverse complement strand
CGTCCGCCAGACTCAACTGACCCAGAACACGATCCGCCATCCCGAATCTCCCTGCTTCGACCATCATCACAGAATCACCAATCGGCTTCTATGCAAAGGTCTCACAAGGGGAGAAGGGAAGGCCGTGCCGCATTCCCTCACCTATCCGCGCCGCAGCATCCCTTCCAGCTCATCGGCTTCCATTACCACCGGCAGGCAGACCTGCCCCGTGCAGAGCCAGGCGCCGGGCTCGGCCGTTGGCGGCAGGACGCCGCCTGGCAAGGCCGGCAGATTTGTCGCCGAGCCAACAGGCACGACGATGTCCACCCGGCGCGGGTCTGGATTTCGATTCGCAACCGGAACAAGCCTTGTATTCTCCGGTCTATCCACGATCACCAGCTTCAGCGGTTCAAGCGCCAAGGCACAGGCATTGACTATACCCGCCTGGCCATAGCCCTGGTGCTCCGCCCGCCCGCCCGCGTGCTCTGCGACTGTCCAGGCTTTTTCCCAGAGATCGAGATCGCCCGAAAGCGACGACAATCGGACCAGGGCTTCGATGATCTGGCCGGTAGCGGAAGGAATGGCTTCGTCGACATCGCCGCGGATGCGGATCGGCACATCCGCGCTGTCGGACGCGGTCAGATAGTAGCCGGTCTTGTCGCTGTCCCGGTGCCAAAGATCGAGTTGCTCAATGAAGTTCCCGGCGCGATCTATATAGTCGGGATCGCCGGTCGCCTCGAACAGTGAGATGGCGGCGTTGGCCATGGCGGCATAGTCGCTCGACAGAGCCGGAAACAGCTTCTTTGCGCCGAGCATCGAATGCGGCAGGCGGCCGTCACGTCCGGCAGCCGCAATCGCGGCAAAGGCCGTTGCCGCCGCTTCGATCCAGTCGGATCGGCCAAGCGACCGTCCGGCCTCGGCAAGGGCTGCGATCATCAAGCCGTTCCAGTCGGTCAGGGCCTTGCCGTCACGCCCGGGCCGCACGCGCTGTTCCCTCGCTGCCAGCAGCCTTTGCTTGAGCGGAACCAGAAGGTCACGATCGACGACGCTCTGCGCCTGTTGAGCGTCAGTCTGGCAAATGATCGGCTTGCCTTCCCAACCATGCGGATCGGCAAGCGTGAAGTATTTGAAAAACAATGCTGAATCGTCGCCAAGGGCTGCTTCGAGCTCATCCCTGCTCCAGGTGTAGAACAACCCCTCCTCGCCCTCGCTATCGGCATCAAGGCTGGCGGCAAAGGCATCGCCCTCGACTCGCATTTCGCGCAACAGCCAGGCAATGGTCTCTTCGATTCGCAGCCGGAACAATTCCTTGCCGGTTGACGCGTAGGCCCAATTGCACAAGCGGATGAGCTGGGCATTGTCGTAGAGCATTTTTTCGAAATGCGGGACCAGCCATTCGGCGTCGGTCGAGTAGCGGCTGAGTCCGCCGCCAATATGGTCATAGATGCCGCCGGCCAGCATCTTTTCGAGGCTGAGGAGAACGGCGTCGCGGTGCGATGCGGTGCCGTCGCGCAGCCAGGACAGCCAGAGGCTCTGCATGAACGGCGCGTTGGGGAATTTCGGCGCACCGCGCAGGCCGCCCAAATTGCGGTCGATCATGCCGTCAATGCCATTGGCGAGGTTCGCCAGCATGCCGCGGTCGAGCACGGCCTTGGCATGGCTGCCAGCCAGCCGCATCTCGACATGCGTGGTCAGGCCGTCGGCACTCTGGTTAACGCTTTCTTTCTTCTCCCGCCAAGCCTTGTCAACCGCCTCCAGCACCTGGACGAAACCCGGCCGGCCGTAGCGGGCTTCGCGCGGAAAGTAAGTGCCACCCCAGAACGGCTTGCCGTCCGGGGTCAGGAACATGGTCAGCGGCCAGCCGCCCTGCTCGCCCATCGAGGACAGCGCCGCCATGTAGATCTGGTCGATGTCGGGGCGCTCCTCGCGGTCGACCTTGATATTGACGAAGAGACGGTTCATGACGGCGGCGACGTCGTCGTTCTCGAAGCTCTCATGCGCCATGACGTGGCACCAATGGCACGCGGCGTAGCCGACAGAGAGCAGGATCGGACGCTGCAGCACCTTTGCTTCGGCCAGAGCGGCGGGCGACCATGGCCGCCAGTGCACGGGATTGCCGCTGTGCTGCTGCAGATAGGGGCTGGCCTCTTCGGCAAGCAGGTTTTGTGCAGGCAATGTCACGGCACTACTCGATGCGGATTGAACAGGCATAGCTAGGGCGCTTCGGCAGAGCGGGCAAATGATTTCAAAAGACTCCATCGTGGCGCTGTCGAGCGGGCGCCTGCCGGCCGGCATTGCGGTGATCCGGATTTCCGGGCCGCAGAGTCGATTCGCTGTCGAAACGATTGCTGGATCGAAGGTGCCAAACCGCGTTGCCACCTATCGCAAGTTCCGGGCGCCCGACGGATCGGTGCTGGACAGCGGCCTGGTCGTCTTCTTTGCCGGCCCCGACAGTTTTACCGGCGAGGACGTTGCAGAGTTCCATGTGCATGGCGGGCGCGCCGTTGTGGCGAGGATGCTGGAAACGATCGCCTCCTTCGACGGCGTCAGGCATGCCGAGCCTGGCGAATTCACCCGCCGCGCCTTTCTCAACGGCAAGCTCGATCTGGTCGAAACCGAGGCGCTGGCCGATCTCATCAACGCCGAAACCGAGGCGCAGCGGCGCTTTGCCGTTCACAACGCCCAAGGCGTGCAGAGCGAACTCTATCTGGGCTGGCGCCGACGGCTGATCCACGCCCGCGCGATGATCGAGGCCGAGATCGACTTTGCCGACGAGGATGACGTGCCGGGCTCGGTGGCCGATACAGTCTGGTCCGATGTCCGGGCGATGATCGGGGAAATAGAGCGTCACGTCGCCGGCTTCCGGGCTGCCGAAATCATTCGCGATGGGTTCGAAGTGGTAATCCTCGGCGCGCCGAATGCCGGCAAATCCAGCCTGTTCAACGCGCTGGCGCGGCGCGAAGCGGCCATCGTCACCGACGAGCCGGGCACGACCCGCGACCTGCTCGAGGTGGTACTGGACCTTGAGGGGATGCGGGTCAGGGTAACCGACACCGCCGGCCTGCGCGAGGCGCGTGGCATGATCGAGGCGATCGGCATCGAGAAAGCCAGGACCAAGGCGCACAGCGCCGATCTGCTGTTGCTGCTTGAGGATCTGGCGGAGCCAATCGCGATCGGTGTGCCGCCGGGCGACATTCAGGCGCTGAGGGTCGGAACAAAAATTGACCTGTTGGGGGGCAAATCGCCCTCGCCCGCGGCGCACTATGATTTCGCTATCTCGACGCGGGACGGCACGGGTCTGGCCGAACTGCTGGACGAGATCGGGCGTCGTGCCGCAGTCCAGATCGGCAAGGCCGGCGATATCCTGCCGTCGCGGCTGCGGCACGTCGAGCTGCTCAACGAGACGAAACGCTTCCTGCTCGCAGCAGTGGCCAGTGGTGATCGCGGGCAGGAGCTACGGGCCGAGGAACTGCGCCTGGCGGCGGATCCGCTTGGACGCATCGTCGGGGCGGTCGATGTCGAGGATATGCTCGATGTGATTTTTTCGCAGTTCTGTATCGGCAAATGACTCACGTGAAACATAGGGGAAGGAACACACCGGGGTGATTCACGTGAAACATGGGCCCAGGAATAGGGGGACTGTTTCACGTGAAACGATCTCGCTCGTAGCGTCTCCCCTTCTCCCCTTGGGGGAGAAGGTGGCCGAGCGAAGCTCGGTCGGATGAGGGGTGTTCCAGCTTGGCATCACCTGCACTTCGTCCAGCACCCCTCAACCGTCTTGGCGCTGCGCGCCAATCCACCTTCTCCCACAAGGGGAGAAGGGAAGACAAAACGGCGCCAGGCGATCTCTGTCTGCATTGTCGGGGGCAGTCATGCGTCTGAAGCGCCCCTGCGTCCTTGACAGCGCGTGCCTCCAGGGACATGTGTCGGTCCACTTGAATTCGGGATTCTGAAATGACCAATCACTATGATGTGGTTGTGGTGGGCGGCGGTCATGCTGGTTGCGAGGCAGCCAGTGCCGCTGCGCGGGCTGGCGCCAGGACGGCGCTGGTGACGCTGCGCTTCGACACGATCGGCGTGATGTCCTGCAATCCGGCGATCGGCGGCCTCGGCAAGGGCCATCTGGTTCGCGAAATCGACGCCATGGACGGGCTGATGGGGCGCGTCGCCGATGCCGCCGGCATCCAGTTCCGCCTGCTCAACCGCCGCAAGGGGCCAGCGGTGCGTGGTCCGCGAACGCAGGCCGACCGAAAACTCTATCGCCTCGCCATGCAGGCGGCAATCCGCCAGCAGGCTGGCCTCGATGTCATCGAAGGCGAGGTGCTGGATTTCGAAATCAACAACGGGGAAATCGACGACGGACGCATCGCGGCGGTACTATTGGCGGATGGAAGCCGGCTCGCCTGCGGCGCCGTGGTGCTGACGACCGGCACTTTTTTGCGCGGGCTGATCCATATCGGCGAAAAGAAGATCGTCGCCGGCCGTATGAACGAGCAGGCGAGCATCGGCCTGTCGGCGACGATGAGCCGCGCCGGCTTCAGGCTCGGGCGGCTGAAGACCGGCACGCCGCCGCGGCTGGATGGCAGGACGATCGATTGGGCGTCACTGGAGAGCCAGGCGGCGGACGAGGACCCCGTGCCGTTCTCGCTGCTGACCGATCGCATCGAAAATCCGCAGATCCATTGCGGCATTACCCGAACGACCAATGCAACGCACGAGCTGATTCGCGCCAATCTCGGCCGCTCGGCCATGTATTCGGGGTCGATAGAAGGCGTCGGGCCGCGTTATTGCCCGTCGATCGAAGACAAGATCGTCAAGTTCGGTGACCGCGAAGGCCACCAGATCTTTCTGGAGCCGGAAGGGCTGGACGACGACACGGTGTACCCGAACGGCATTTCGACCTCGCTGCCCGAGGACGTGCAACTCGACATCCTGAAGACCATTCCGGGGCTGGAGCGGGCAACCATGCTGCAGCCGGGCTATGCCATCGAGTATGACCATGTCGATCCACGCGAGCTCAAGCCAACGCTGGAAACAAGGCGGATCGCCGGCCTTTTCCTCGCCGGCCAGATCAACGGCACCACCGGCTACGAGGAGGCCGGCGCGCAAGGGCTGCTTGCCGGCTTGAATGCAGCGCGCAAGGCGTCGGCGAGCGAGGAAATCGTGCTGAGCCGCACCGAAGCCTATATCGGCGTGATGGTCGACGATTTGACCAGCCGCGGCATCGCCGAGCCGTACCGCATGTTCACCTCAAGGGCCGAGTTCCGGCTATCGCTGCGAGCCGACAACGCCGATGAGCGGCTGACGCCACTGGCGATAAGGCTGGGGATTGCCTCGCCGGAGCGGATGCAGCGGTTCAACAATGTCGTGCAAGACCTTGAGAAGGCGCGACAGCTCGCCCTCGGCACCACCATGACCCCCAATGAGGCAGCGCGCCATGGGCTCGAAATCAACCGGGACGGCGTCCGCCGCTCGGCCTATGAGTTGCTGGCCTATCCCGGCGTCGACATCGCCTGGCTGGCGCGGATCGAGCCGGCTTTCGCGGCGATCGACAGTAAAACGGCCGAACGTCTTGAAACGGAAGCCAAATATTCTGTCTATCTCGACCGCCAGCAGGCCGATGTTTCGCAGATCAGGCATGAGGAGAGCAGGCTTATTCCCGAGTCGCTCGACTTTGCTTCTGTTCCCGGCCTGTCGAACGAGTTGAAGCAGAAGATGCTGGCACGCCAGCCGCGCTCGATTGCCGATGCGCAACGCATGGAAGGCATGACGCCGGCGGCGCTGGCGATTATTGTCGCCCATGTCCGCAATGCCGAGGCGGCTGCGCGAAAGCAGGTCGCGTGAGCGCTGCGTCCTGGGCAAACCTGCAGGCGGCAGCGGGCCCGGTTTCACGTGAAACATTCGATCGCCTGGTCGAGTTCGAGGCCGTCTTCCAGAAATGGAACCGCCGGATCAATCTGGCCGCGCAATCGACGCAGGATGATGTCTGGCGCCGCCACATCCTCGACAGCGCGCAGCTGGCGCGAATCAAACCAGAGGCGAAGCGCTGGGTCGATCTCGGCTCCGGCGGTGGGTTTCCCGGCCTTGTGCTGGCCTTTTTGCTTGCCGAGCGGGACGGCGCCGGTATCGACCTGGTTGAAAGCAACCGGAAAAAAGCATCGTTCCTGCAAGCGGTCATCGGACAGTTCAGCCTGCCCGCCAAGGTTATCGCGCGCCGCATCGACGACAGCTATCCTCTTGTTCCTGCACCCCAAATCGTCACAGCCAGGGCACTCGCCTCGCTTCCGGCCTTGCTCGACCTGGCGGCACCGTGGCTGACCAAGGGGTCGCGCGGCCTGTTTCACAAAGGCCGGGATTACCGCGCCGAAGTGGCAGAAAGCGCTCAACGATGGTCTTTCGATCTGGTAGAACATGCCAGTGCAACCGACGCGCAGGGCGTCATTCTCGAAGTATCCGACTTGCGACAGCACCCTGGCTTGTGACCGGCGACCCAAATGAATTTCTGGCATAGACCCATGATGAAGAACGGCCCCCGAATCATCACCGTCGCCAACCAGAAGGGCGGCGTCGGCAAGACGACGACCGCCATCAATCTGGCCACCGCGCTGGCGGCCATAGGCGAACAGGTGCTGATCGTCGATCTCGACCCGCAGGGCAACGCCAGCACCGGGCTTGGCATCGACCGGCGCGACCGCACCGTCTCGTCCTATGATGTGCTGACCGGCGAGCTAGATCTCGAAGCGGCGGCGATCCCGACGGCGGTGCCTGGCCTGTCGATCGTACCGTCGACGCTCGACCTGCTCGGCATCGAGATGGAAATCGCCTCGGCGCCGGATCGGGTGCTGCGGCTGCGCAACGCTCTACGGGCTTCGGCCGAGCGCTCGGCCAATTTCGGCTATGTGCTGATCGACTGCCCGCCCTCGCTCAACCTGCTGACGCTGAATTCGATGGCTGCGGCCGATTCGGTGCTGGTGCCGCTGCAGTGCGAGTTTTTCGCGCTGGAGGGCCTGAGCCAGCTTTTGGAGACGGTCGAGCAGGTGCGCCGCTCGATCAACCCCGACCTGACGATCCAGGGCATCGTGCTGACCATGTTCGACGGGCGCAACAATCTCGCCAACCAGGTGGTGCAGGATGTGCGGGCGCATATGGGCGACAAGGTCTATGAAACCGTCATCCCGCGCAATGTCCGCGTTTCCGAGGCGCCGTCCTATGGCAAGCCGGCGATTCTCTACGACCTCAAATGCTCGGGCAGCCAGGCCTATCTGCAGCTTGCTTCGGAAGTCATCCGCCGCGAGCGCAAATTGCGTGCTGCCTGAACGATAAGCCGATTCGACACCGAAACGATCTGGACGGACGATGAACGAAGACCCTTCGAGGAAAAGACTGGGACGGGGACTGGCGGCGCTGATCGGCGAAATCGATCGCCCGGCGGCACCGGAAAAGCCCGGGCTGGCGGCCGACGGCAAGGTGCCGATCGAGTTCCTCAGCCCCAATCCCAAAAACCCGCGCCGGCATTTTGGCGACGCCGACCTGACCGACCTCGCCCAGTCGATCCGCGAACATGGCGTGGTGCAGCCGGTGGTGGCGCGGCCGTCGAAAACCCAAACGGGCCGCTACGAGATCATCGCAGGCGAGCGTCGTTGGCGCGCGGCGCAACGCGCCGGGCTGACCGAAATCCCGATCATCGTACGCGACGTCAACGATCGCACGGCGCTCGAACTGGCGATCATCGAAAACGTCCAGCGCACCGACCTCAACCCGGTCGAGGAGGCGCTCGGCTACCAGCAGCTGATCGACGACCATGGCTATACCCAGGCCGATCTCGGCCAGGTGATCGGCAAGAGCCGCAGCCATGTCGCCAATACGCTGAGGCTGCTCAAGCTGCCCGACGTCATTCGCGACATGCTGGTCGACGGCGCGCTCTCGGCCGGCCACGCCCGCACCCTGGTGACGGCCGAGGACCCGGCCGGGCTTGCCAAGCGGATCATCGACGAGGGGCTTTCGGTGCGCCAGGCCGAAGCCTTGGCGCAGATGCCGGTCGGCGCGCCGGCGGCAAAGCGCCAGCCCGCCGCACCGCCGCAAAAGGATGCCGACACACTGGCGCTGGAGCGGCTGATGACCAGCACGATCGGCATGATCGTCACGATCGAGCACAACCAGCGCGGCGGCGTGATCAGCGTCGCCTACCGGACGCTGGAGCAGCTCGACGAGCTTTGTCGAAGGCTGAAGCGGGAGTAGGTAGGTTGCTAAAATTAGCCGGCAAATAACGTTTTGCTGCCGCGCGGTGATTGGCGAAATCGTCGAAGTAGTTAATCTCCCCCCTTGAGGGGGAGATGGCCGGCAGGCCAGAAGGGGTCGTCAAATTTCAAGCGCCCACGTCCTCTGTCTTCGCGGAAGGGGCTGGTGTTCTACGCGCTGTGACCCCCTCTGTCGCCTTTGGCGACATCTCCCCCTCAAGGCGGGAGATTAGGTGCGCTGCGCCAGCCTTGCGCTCTCCACCGCAATGCCGAGCAGCGCCTGCCGCGCCAGCGCCACCGACAAATCGGGCCGCCGGCGTGTCTGCAGGACCGCCGTCTGCAGGCGGTTGAGTGCGCGGCCAAGCGCCTCGCTGCTCCAGCGTTCGAGGGCTTTCTCGACCAGCTTGCGCCTGGAGAAAAACACCGGCGGGCGCGCCGCGGCTACAACCGAAGCGGCATTGCGGCCGCCGGCGTCCATCAGGCCGCGCATCGCCTGGATCGCCTGCAACTGCCGCATCGCCGATGAAAGCACCAGGAAAGGCTGGCCGCCTGACTGACAATGGCGGTTAAAGGCGGTGTCGAAGTCGGCGATCCTGCCTTCGAGCAGGGCGTCGACCGCCGCGTCGAAGGAGAGGCTCGAGACATCGCCAGACGTCGCCTTGACGTCGTCGAGGCCGATTTCGGGCTGGCCATGCGCATAAAGCACAAGCTTTTCGATCTCGCCGCGCGAGGCCAGCCGGTCGCCGCCGAGATTGCGGCGCAGCGCCTGCCGCGCCTCCAGTGTCATCGACATGCCAGCCTTGCGCAGTTCGTCGTCGATGACCGTATCGATATCCCTGGCCTCATCGGCATAGCAAGGCAATGCCATGGCATTGTCCGCCGCCTCCACCACGGCGCGCAGGCCGACGCCCTTCTTCAGGTCGCCGGCCTCGATGAGGATGATGGCGTCCCGCGCGGGCTCCGACGTCAGCGCCTTGACGTCGTCGGCAAGCGCCTTCTGGGCGCCGGCATTGCGCACCCATAGCAGGCGCCGCTCCGAAAACATCGGCACGGTGCGGGCCTCGTCGAGCAGGCGGCCCTCGTCGCGATCGACCTCCGAACCGTCCAGCCTGACGACCGAGAACGGATCGTCAAGCGGCAGGCCGGTCTTGCCGGCAAAGGCCTTTGCCCGCTCGGCAACCAGCCCGCGATCGGGACCGTAAAGCAGCACGATCGAGACGCGCGGATCCGGCTTCGCGAGCCATGCATCGACCTCGTATGCTTTCTTTTGTGCCATGGGCGCTGATTAGCATGACGCGGGCGCGGGGTGAACGGCGGGATGGCGGTATTGTATCGAGACGCCGGAGGGGCAGAGGGGGCGCGAAGGAAGACGAGCCTCTCAAGACGTGGGTTCCTCGCCCCCGCAAAGCGGCTAGGGGATGCACACATCTTTTCGTTGCGTCGATGACTCATCTGTGAGTTGCGGCGTCGGGTTGGTGTGTGATTCTGTAGGCGACGTACTGAGGGAGGCGTCGCGGTGTCATCTATGGGATTGTTGGGGTCGTTCGGTGACGAACGGCTCGAAAAAAGGGGCTCCAGCTTCTGGAGCGGATGGTGTCGCGCGAGAGCGTGTGCCTGCGCCGCTTGGCTGGAGGAGCCCGTAGCGGGATCGTGGGCTTTTGTCGGTTCCTGGCGAACGCTCGGGTGACGACGGACAGGCTGATTGAAGGTTGGGGCGCTGCGACGGCTGAGGCTAGCGCCGGTCGTCATGTGCTGGCGATCCAGGACACCAGTGAGATCAATTTCGCGACGACGCCGGAGTATCGGCGTGGCCTTGGCGAGATTGGCAAGGGCGGCGGCCGTGGCGTGTTGCTGCACGCGATGCTGGGCATCGATGCCGAGACGGGCGGCGTTCTGGGGCTGGTGGCGGGCCGGGTGTGGACGCGCGAGGGGCGTGTGGAGGTTGCTCATGCCAAGCGGCCTCTGTGCGACAAGGAGTCCGAGCGCTGGTTGAGCACGGCCGCGGCGGCCAAGCCGGTGTTGAAGTCGGCTGCACTGGTGACCGAGGTGAGCGACCGCGAGAGCGACATCTACAGCAAGTGGGCGCTTGTACCCGAACCCGGCTTCCACATTCTGACCCGCGCCATGCACGACCGCCGGATCCAGGGCGGCGGCAAGCTGTCGACCGCACCGCTGCAGGCCGCCGGAGAGGCCATGGTCGAGCTGCGCGCGCGGCCTGGTCGGGCGGCGCGCACGGCCCGGCTGGTGGCGAGCTTTGCCCAGGTCGAGGTCGTGCGCCCCGACAACACGATTGAAGAGGGCCTGCCCAAGACGGTGAGCGTGAGCTTGGTGCAGGTAACCGAGATCGACCCGCCGCAGGGCGCCGAGCCGATCCTGTGGCGACTGCTAACCACCCATCTCGTCGAGGACGCGGCCATGGCCTGGCGGATGGTCGATTGGTATCGCATGCGCTGGACCATCGAGCAGTTCTTCCGCACCCTCAAACAGCAGGGGCTTCAGCTGGAAGACAGCCAACTGGAGACCGCCGAACGGCTCGTCAAACTGACCGCCATCGCCGCGCGAGCCGCCTGTGTCGTCATGCAACTCGTCCAGGCCCGCGACGGCCGATCCGCACAACACGCCGCCATCGCCTTCACCCACGCCGAAATCGACACGCTTCAAGCCCTGCTGCCCACACTAGAGGGAAAAACCGCCCTGCAGAAGAATCCCCACGCCCCCCAATCCCTCGCTTGGGCCGCCTGGATTATCGCCAAACTCGGCGGCTGGGACGGCTATCCAAAGTCCAAAGCCCCAGGACCCATCACCTTCCGACACGGATTGCAGCACTTCCTGTCCATCGCCCATGGATGGGCGCTTCGAAATGTGTGAATCGCCTAGCGCAAAGCGGGGGAGAGGTGGCTGCGAAGCGGTCGGAGAGGGGGCTTTCGTAGAGCGCGGCTCCCCCTCTCCGTCTCGGCTTCGCCGAGCCACCTCTCCCCCACTTCCGTGGGGGCGAGGAACCCAAGCTGGAATGAAGCCGCGATCCTCCGGCAGGACAGAGGGGGCGTGAAGGAACTCGACCGAGCGATCTTCCCGCAGGACGTTCCTGCTCTTGCGCCAGACTAGGCCGGGCATTCGCCAAATTGCGCGCCGGCGCGGAAGATCGACAAGAAATTTCGCCGACATATCTCCATCCTGTCGGCCGCGGGCAGCAGCCAGCGGCAGCGAAGCCTCGCCCGACGAATTGGCACTGCTCTGGCGGTGTGCAAATATCCTGGCCGGGCAACAGTGGAGGACCGAGATCATGGCCGATGCCGGAATGCTGCGCTTCCATGTTCCGGAACCGGAAGTGCGGCCGGGCGGGACGCCGGATTTCTCTAATGTGAGCATTCCAAAAGCTGGCTCGGTGCCGCGCCCGAAGATCGACGTCGACCCGCGCGACATCCGCGATCTGGCCTTCTCGATCATCCGCGTGCTCAACCGCGCCGGCGAGGCGGTCGGGCCGTGGGCACGACTGCTTTCGGACGACGAGTTGCTGGAGGGGCTGCGCCATATGATGACGCTGCGCAGCTTCGATGCGCGCATGCAGATGGCGCAGCGTCAGGGCAAGACCTCTTTCTACATGCAGCATCTCGGCGAAGAGGCAGTGAGCTGCGCCTTCCGCAAGGCGCTGTCGCGGGGCGACATGAATTTTCCGACCTATCGGCAGGCCGGCCTGCTCATCGCCGACGGCTACCCGATGGTCACGATGATGAACCAGATCTATTCGAACGAGGCCGATCCGCTGAAAGGGCGGCAATTGCCGATCATGTATTCATCGAAGGAGCACGGCTTCTTCTCGATCTCCGGCAATCTGGCGACGCAGTACATCCAGGCGGTCGGCTGGGCGATGGCCTCGGCAATCAGCAACGATTCAAAGATCGCCGCCGCCTGGATCGGCGACGGCTCGACCGCCGAGTCCGACTTCCATTCGGCGCTGGTGTTCGCCTCGACCTACAAGGCGCCGGTCGTGCTCAACGTCGTCAACAACCAGTGGGCGATCTCGACCTTCCAGGGCATCGCCCGCGGCGGTTCCGGCACTTTTGCCGCCCGTGGGCTCGGCTTCGGTATTCCGTCGCTGCGCGTCGACGGCAACGACTATCTCGCCGTCCATGCGGTGGCCAAATGGGCGGCGGAACGGGCGCGCAGCAATCTCGGGCCGACGCTGGTCGAATACGTCACTTACCGCGTCGGCGCCCATTCGAGCTCCGACGACCCGTCGGCCTACCGGCCGAAGGCCGAGTCCGATGCCTGGCCGCTCGGCGACCCGATCGTCAGGCTGAAGAACCATCTCATCCAGCGCGGCGTCTGGTCGGACGAACGCCACGCCCAGGCCGAGGCCGAAATCCTCGACACGGTGATTTCGGCGCAGCGGGAGGCCGAGCGCCACGGCACGCTGCATGCCGGCGGCAAGCCCTCGGCGCGCGACATGTTCGAGGGCGTCTATGCCGAGATGCCGCCGCATCTCAGGCGCCAGCGCCAACAGGCAGGGGTCTGACCATGCCGCGGCGGACCATGATCGAGGCGATCCGCGACGCCATGGACGTGTCGATGGCGCGCGACAGCCAAGTCATCGTGTTCGGTGAGGATGTCGGCTTCTTCGGCGGCGTCTTCCGCTGCACCCAGGGCCTGCAGGCGAAATACGGCAAGAGCCGCTGCTTCGATGCGCCGATCAGCGAATCCGGGATTGTCGGCGCGGCCATCGGCATGGCCGCCTACGGGCTGAAGCCTTGCGTCGAGGTGCAGTTTGCCGACTATGTTTATCCGGCCTATGACCAGATCGTCTCGGAAGCCGCGCGGCTGCGCTACCGGTCGAACGGCGATTTCACCTGCCCGATCGTCGTGAGAATGCCGACCGGCGGCGGCATTTTCGGCGGCCAGACCCACAGCCAGAGCCCGGAGGCGCTGTTCACCCACGTCTCCGGCCTGAAGGTCGTCGTGCCGTCGAACCCGCATGACGCCAAGGGCCTTTTGATCTCGGCGATAGAGGATCCGGACCCGGTGATCTTTCTGGAGCCGAAGCGGCTCTACAACGGCCCCTTCGACGGTCATCACGAGCGCCCGGTAACGCCATGGTCGAAACATGAGCTCGGCGAAGTCGCCGACGGCCATTACACGGTGCCGCTCGGCAAGGCGGTGATCCGCAGGCAGGGCGCGGCAGTCACCGTGCTTGCCTACGGCACGATGGTCTATGTCGCCCAGGCGGCAGCCGAGGAGACCGGCATCGATGCCGAGATCATCGATCTGAGGACGCTGCTGCCGCTCGATCTCGAGACGATCGTCGCCTCGGTCAACAAGACGGGGCGCTGCGTCATCGTGCATGAGGCGACGCTGACATCGGGGTTCGGCGCCGAACTTTCGGCGCTGGTTCAGGAGAGCTGCTTCTACCATCTGGAAGCGCCTGTGGCGCGGGTCACCGGCTGGGACACGCCCTATCCGCATGCGCAGGAGTGGGACTATTTTCCCGGTCCTGCCCGGCTAGGCCGCGCGCTCGTCGAAACGGTGGAAGCCTGAAGGGGGAACGATGGGCGAATATGTCATCAAGCTGCCCGATGTCGGCGAAGGCGTAGCCGAGGCCGAGCTCGTCGAATGGCAGGTCAAGGTCGGCGACCTCGTGCGCGAGGATGCCGTGCTGGCCGCTGTCATGACCGACAAGGCGACGGTCGAAATTCCTTCGCCCGTCGATGGCGAAATCGTCTGGTTGGGCGCCGAGATCGGCGACACGGTGGCGATCGGCTCGCCGATTGTCAGGTTGAAGGTGGCGGGCGAGGGTAACGTCGGTGCAGGCACGGCGCCTGTGGGCGAAGCGGTTGTTGGTGAAACCCGCCGCAGTACCCCCACCCCTAACCCCTCCCCACAAGGGGGAGGGGGACGCGCCTCGGCTCCCAAGGTCGAAGCCAAACCCACTTCGGCATCATCCAGAAAAGTTTCAACGCATGAGGGTGGAAGTGGGCCGGCGGAATCCCCCTCTCCCTTGTGGGGAGGGGTTAGGGGTGGGGGTACTGCCGCCGGTGGGGGTACTGCGCGGACCTCCGGCGCGCCGCGCCCCGAGGGCGAAAAGCCACTGGCCTCGCCGGCCGTCCGCTTGAGGGCGAAAGAGGCCGGCATCGACCTTCGGCAGGTCCCGGGAACCGGCGCGGCCGGGCGCATCCGGCACGAGGATATCGAGGCTTTCCTGGCGCGCGGACCCCGGCTCGCCAAGGTTTCCGGCCTTGCCCGCAACGAGGCGGTCGAGGACATCAAGATAGTCGGGCTCAGGCGAAAGATCGCCGAGAAGATGACGCTGGCCAAGTCGCGCATCCCGCATATCACCTATGTCGAGGAGATCGACGTCACCGCGCTCGAGGATTTGCGCGCCGCGCTCAACAAGGAGAAGCGGCCGGGCGGGGACAGGCCGAAGCTGACGCTGCTGCCGTTCTTGATGCGGGCGATGGTCAAGGCAATCGCCGACCAGCCCAATGTCAACGCACTGTTCGACGACGAAGCCGGCATCGTCCACCAGCATGGCGGCGTCCATATCGGCATCGCCGCGCAGACGGCTTCCGGGCTGATGGTGCCGGTGGTCAAGCACGCCGAGGCGCGCGACATCTGGGACTGTGCAGCCGAGGTTGTCAGGCTGGCCGAGGCGGCAAAATCCGGCACGGCGACGCGCGACGAGCTCTCGGGCTCGACCATCACCATCACTTCGCTGGGCGCCATGGGCGGCGTGGCGACGACGCCGGTGATCAATCATCCGGAAGTGGCGATCGTCGGCGTCAACAAGATGATGGTGCGGCCGGTATGGGACGGCACCCAGTTCATCCCGCGCAAGATGATGAACCTGTCCTCCAGCTTCGACCACCGCGTCGTCGACGGC
Source organism: Mesorhizobium sp. M0040 (assembly GCF_040323505.1). Taxonomy (NCBI): domain Bacteria; kingdom Pseudomonadati; phylum Pseudomonadota; class Alphaproteobacteria; order Hyphomicrobiales; family Phyllobacteriaceae; genus Mesorhizobium; species Mesorhizobium sp. M0040. The sequence goes on along the minus strand of NZ_JAMYVA010000027.1, from coordinate 55,140 downwards.
TGGGACGCGGCGGTGTTTGTCCAGCGGATAAAGACGCTGCTGGAAACGCCGGCGCTGATTTTTGTGGATTGAGGAGATGAACAGAGAATCGCAGGGGCGCGGGATGAGAGCAGTAGCGATCGTTCGCGCCCCCCTCTGCCCTACCGGGCATCTCCCCCTCAAGGGGGGAGATCGGCCATCATCCCGCCTTTCGCCAATCTCCAGCCTTGCAGGACTAAGCCGAACGCGAAAGCTGGCAATCTCCCCCCTTGAGAGGGAGATGTCCGGCAGGACAGAGGGGGGTGCTGCCCCGCCGGCTCGTCGAACTAAGGTGCAATGATGAAGGAAATCTCCTGCAAGCTGCTGGTCATCGGCGCCGGTCCGGGCGGCTATGTCTGTGCCATCCGCGCCGGGCAGCTTGGCATCGACACGGTGATCGTCGAGGCAGGCAAACCGGGCGGCACTTGCCTCAATGTCGGCTGCATCCCGTCAAAGGCGCTGATCCATGCAGCCGAAGAGTTCGAAAAGCTCTCGCACATGGCCAGCGGCAAGAGCCTGCTCGGAATTTCCATCGCAGGACCGTCGCTTGATCTCGCGGCGACCATTGCCTGGAAAGACGGCATCGTTAGCCGGCTTAACAACGGCGTCGCCGGCCTGCTGAAGAAAGCTGGCGTGAAGACGGTGCATGGCTGGGCGACATTTCGCGACGGCAAGACCGTTGCCGTCGAGACCGAGATCGGCATGCAGGTGATCCGAGCCGAAACGGTGGTGATAGCGACCGGCTCGGCGCCGGTCGAGCTGCCATCGCTGTCGTTCGGCGGGCCGGTCATTTCGTCGACCGAGGCGCTGGCGCTGAGCGAAGTTCCGGAGAGGCTGGCGGTGGTCGGCGGCGGCTATATCGGTCTGGAACTCGGCATCGCCTTTGCCAAGCTGGGCGCCAAGGTGACCGTGGTCGAGGCGTTGCCGCGCGTGCTGGCGCAATATGATACGGAACTGACCCGGCCGGTGGTGAAGCGGCTGGCCGAACTCGGCATCGAGGTGCTCGTGAACGCCAAGGCCAAGGGGCTGTCCACTAAGCGCGACGCGCTGCTGGTCGAGACGAATGGCGGCAAGAACGGCAAGATCGCCGCCGACAAGGTGCTGGTCACGGTCGGTCGCAAGCCGGTGACCGAAGGCTGGGGGTTGGAGCAGATCGACCTCGACATGGCCGGACCCTTCATCCGCATCGACGACCAGTGCCGCAGCTCGATGCGTGGTATCTTTGCCATTGGCGACGTCACCGGCGAGCCGATGCTGGCGCACCGGGCCATGGCGCAAGGCGAAATGGTCGCCGAGATCGTCGCCGGCCACAAGCGCAGCTGGGACAGACGAGCGATCCCGGCTGTCTGTTTCACCGATCCGGAGCTGGTCACCGCAGGCCTGTCGCCGGAGGAGGCCAAGACCCGTGGCGAGATCAAGGTCGGACTGTTTCCCTTCACCGCCAATGGCCGGGCGATGACGAAGTTGGGCGAGGACGGATTCGTCCGGGTACTGGCGCGGGCGGACAACCACCTGGTGCTTGGCATCCAGGCCGTCGGCCAGGGCGTGTCGGAACTGTCCACTGCGTTTGGGCTGGCGCTGGAGATGGGCGCGACGCTGGAGGATATCGCCGGGACGATCCATGCCCATCCGACACAGGGCGAGGGTTTTCAGGAAGCGGCGCTGAAGGCGCTGGGGCGGGCGGTGCATGTCTGAGGGCTCGCGCTCTCCCCCCTTGAGGGGGAGATGGCCGGCAGGCCAGAGGGGGTCGGTTCGACTGGATGCGACCTCCCTTGCGACAGATGGAGGTTGGCGCTCTACGCGAGGCGACCCCCCTCTGTCGCCTTCGGCGACATCTCCCCCTCGAGGGGGGAGATTACGCAGCTCATCCCGCAAGCCGGCTAACCATCTCGTGCTGCGCATAGGCGCGGCCGAAGCGGTTGGCCAGGAAGACGTCGAGGGCGATGTCCTCCTGCTTGATGAAACCTCTGGCCGGCAAGGTGCCGTCGGCGAGCATGTCGAGCACGGCGCAGATCGCCGATGCGGTGGTGATCTGGATGGCGCTGCGCACCATTTCGCCGTCGCGCCTGGCGTAGATCTTGTTGGCGTAGGTTTCCTGAAGCAGTCGGCCGTTCTTGCGGCCGCTGACGGTGACGAAGACGATGACGACGTCCTGCAGCGTCGCCGGCAGGGCGCTTTCGAAAATGTCCTTCAGCACGTCGCGGCGGTGGCGCAGGCCGAGGTCGTTGAGCACCGCCTTCATGATCGCGGCATGGCCGGGATAGCGGATGGTGCGGTAGTTCAGCGTGCGCACTCTGCCCTTCAGCGTTTCGGCCAGCGTGCCCAGCCCGCCCGAGGTGTTGAACGCCTCATAGGTGACGCCGTCGAGCGAGAATTCTTCACGCTCCTCGAGCGGCGGCACTTCGATCAGCTCGCCTTCGACGATCGCCTCGCAAGGCTCGCAATATTCGTTGATGACGCCGTCGGTGCTCCAGGTCAGATTGTAGTTCAGCGCATTCGACGGGTACTGGGGCAGCGCGCCGACCCGCATGCGCACGCTTTCCAGCGTGTCGAAGCGGCTGGCGAGATCGTTGGCAACGATCGAGATGAAGCCCGGCGCCAAGCCGCATTGCGGGATGAAGGCGCTGCTGCCGGAACGAGCCAGTTCCTTGACCCGCCTGGTGCTGACGACGTCCTCGGTCAGATCGAGATAGTGCACGCCGGCGCTGGCCGCCGCCTCCGCGATGCGCGTGGTCAGATGGAAAGGCGCGGCGCTGAGCACCGCGAATTTGCCGGCCAAGGCCGCTTCGAGGGTGCCGGCGGCCTCGATGTCGAGTTCCAGCGTCTCGACCGTTTCAGACAGTTCGGCCGCGCCGAGCTGCGCCGCCGAGCGGTCGATGAGCGTGACATGGTAGTCGCCCGTGAAAGCCAGCATCTCGGCAATGGTCGAGCCGATCTTGCCGGCGCCGACGACGATGATTTCCTTCATGACCGGTCCCTCGCACCAACGTTGGATTGATGGCTAGAATCTCAGCTTGCCTGTCGAAAGGAAGCGTGAGATTGTACGAAACGCAGTCTCTCTTTGCGCAATGTGCCGGCAGGGTTCGTCGAAATGCTCAGCGATGCCGACCTGGCTCTGCTTTCCCTGCTGCGTATCAATGCGCGCGCCTCGACCGCCGAACTGGCGCGGCGGCTCGGCGTCTCACGAACCACGGTGCAAAGCCGGATCGAGCGGCTGGAACAGCGTGGCATCATCGCCGGCTACGGGGTCAGGCTGTCGCCGGATTACGAGCAGGGGCTGGTCAGGGCGCATGTCCTGCTCACCGTCACCCCCAAGCTTGCCGACAAGGTGGTGCGCAGCCTGCAGGCGTTGGCACCGGTTCGCACGCTGCACTCGGTCAGCGGCAATTTCGACATGATCGTCATCGTCGAGGCGCCTTCGATCAGGGATCTCGACACGCTTCTCGACCAGATCGGCGCCATGGACGGAGTCGAGCGCACGTCGTCGTCGATCATCCTGTCGACGCGGATCGACCGCTGAGCCGGCTGGTGTCGCGGGTCCAGACGCTGGCGGGACAGCGTCCCCCTCTGCCCTGCCGGGCATCTCCCCCTCCAGAGGGGAGATTGGATGTCACCGCGGCTTTCGCCAATCTCCAAGGTGGCTGAATGGATGCTATCGGCGAAGCTGCCGATCTCCCCACTAGAGGGGGAGATGCCAAGTGATCGCAAAGAGGGCAGGACAGAGGGGGCGCGAAGGATCACCAAGGGCGGTGATCGTTCTGGCGTTACCGCAGCAAAGCGATATAGGCTTTCAAAATGTGGATCGATGGCGTGCAGCCGCCCCCTATCTCTCGCAGCATCGCGCGTTCACCCAAAGAACCTAGACAGGAGGCCTCCTTGCCCAAGCAGTGTTTTGGAAAATCCCATGTGCCGTTGTCGCCGGCGGTCAGGGCCGGCGATTTCGTCTATGTCTCAGGCCAGGTGCCGGTCGGCACAGACGGGCTGGTGGTCAAGGGCGGCATCGCCGAACAGACCGAGCAGGTGCTGTCGAACGTCAAGGCGGCACTGGCGCTGGCCGGCTGTACCCTCGACGACGTAGTCAAGACGACGGTCTGGCTCGAAGACGCCCGCGATTTCGGCATTTTCAACACCGTCTATGCCAGGCATTTCCCGAAAGACCCGCCGGCGCGCACGACAGTGGAGTCGCGGCTGATGATCGACATCAAGATCGAGGCCGAGGCCGTTGCCTACAGGCCGGCCTGACGGGAAAGTGGAGACAGGCGCGATGCAATTCGATCTCCTGATAAAAGGCGGCCGCCTCATCGATCCGGCATCCGGCCTCGACGCGCAGCGCGATCTGGCGATTGCCGACGGCCGTATCGCCGCGATCGACACCGAAATCCCCTTCGAACGTGCCGCCCGCGTCATCGATGCCACGGGCTCCATCGTCGCGCCCGGCCTGATCGACCTGCACAGCCATGTCTATTGGGGCGGCACGTCGCTCGGCGTCGATGCCGACCGGCTTGCGGCGAAAAGCGGCACCACCACCTTCATCGATGCCGGAAGTGCCGGCGCCGGCAATTTCCTCGGCTTCCGCCGCCACGTCATCGAGCGCTCGAAAGTCCGCATCCTGGCCTATATCAACATTTCGTTTGCCGGCATTTTCGGCTTCTCGCAGACCGTGGCGGTCGGCGAATGCAGCGACCTCAGGCTCTGCGAACCGCGCGAAACGGTGGCGGCGGCTCGCGAGCACGCCGACGTGGTTGTCGGCGTCAAGGTCCGCTCGGGTCGCCATGCCGGCGGCACCAGCGGCATCGCGCCGGTCGATCTCGCGCTCGAAGCCGCCGACAAAGCCGGCCTGCCGCTGATGGCGCACATAGACGAGCCGCCGCCCGGCCGCTCGGAGGTGCTGCCGCGTCTGCGCAAGGGCGACATACTCACACACTGCTTCCGGCCGTTTCCCAACGCGCCGGTCTTCGCCTCGGGGGCGGTGCGGCCGGACATGCGGCTGGCGCGCGAGCGCGGCGTCATCTTCGATATCGGCCACGGCATGGGCTCGTTCGATTTCGAGGTGGCCAAGGCGATGCTCAGCGAGGGGCTGGCGCCGGACGTGATCAGCAGCGACGTGCATCTCTACTGCGTCGACGGGCCGGCCTTCGACATCCTGGTCTGCATGTCGAAGCTGCTGGCGCTCGGCATGCCGCTGGTCGAGGTGCTGCGCGCCGCCACGCAGCGCCCTGCCGAAGCGATCGCCAGGCCCGATCTCGGCAGGCTTGCGGTGGGTGCGGTCGGCGACATCGCGGTGCTGCGGCTGCGTCCGGGCCGCTTCACCTTTGTCGATTCGGTCGGCGCCTCGCTGGTCGCCGAGCAAAGGCTGGTCTCGGACGGAATCGTGGTCGGCGGCAGTTGGTGGCCGAACGAGGCGGTGGACGATCTCGGCGAGACCGAACGCTTCGAAGCGCATGCGCACGACACTCATGTCGATGTTGCGGCCAGGCATTTCGGGCGTGGGTGATCTCCCCCTCGAGGGGGAGATGTCGCCGAAGGCGACAGAGGGGGTCGGTTCGACCGGGCTCGTCTTCCTGCAACGGATGGAGGTTGGCGCTCGACGCGCGGCGACCCCCTCTGGCCTGCCGGCCATCTCCCCCTCAAGGGGGGAGATCACAGCTTCACCCCCGGCGCTCCATAGACCGGCGTCGCAATGCCTTCCATGCGCGCCTTGATCTGCAGCGCGACGTACTTCGAATAGAAGCGCGACAGCGCCAGATTGCCGCCGTGGAACCACAGCGCTTCCTGTGCCGTCGGCTTCCACATGTTGCGCAATTCGCCTTGCCACGGACCCGGGTCGCCTTTCACGCCCGAGCCAATCCCCCAGCACGGGCCGATCTTGTCGGCGACTTCGCGCGAGACGATCGCCGCCACCGTTTCGTTCATCGAGAGATAGCCGGTGCAGGCGATGATTGCGTCGGCCGCCAGTTCGGTGCCGTCGTCGAAGAGGATGCCTGTCGGCGTCAGCGACTTGATCCCGACGCAACTGCGGATGCCGATCTCGCCGTCGATGATCAGGTCGCAAGCGCCGACATCGATGTAGAAGCCCGAGCCGGTGCGGTAGGCCTTCATCAGGAGCCCGGTCTCGTCGTCGCCGAAATCGATGGCGAAGCCGGCGCCGCGCAAGCGATCGTAGAAGGCCGCGTCGCGCGCCTTGATGACGTCGTAAAGCGCCCGCTGGCCTTGCGGCAGCAGCGCGAACGGCGTCGAGGCGACGATCATGTCCGCCTTTTCAGTGGTGATGCCGCGCGCCAGTGCCTTTTCCGAGAAGATCTCGAAGCCGATTTCCATCAGCGTGTCCGACTTGACCACCGTCGTCGGCGACCGCTGGACCATGGTCACCTCAGCGCCGCTCTCCCAGAGATCGACGCTGACGTCATGGCCGGAACTTGCCGCGCCGATGACGGCGACCTTTTTGCCGCGGAATTTCTCGCCGCTGGAATACTGGCTGGAATGCAGGATCTCGCCCTGAAAGACCTCGGCACCCGGCAAGTCGATGCGCCTGGGCGGGCCATAAGCACCGGTTGCAAAGACGATGTGCTTCGGCTTTAGCGTGATGCGCTGGCCGGCGCGGTCGAGCTCGACCGTCCAGACCTTTTCGGTGTCGTCATAGGACGCGCTGATGCATCTTGTGGAGGTCCAGTAGTTGAGCTCCATGACGCGCGTATACATCTCCAGCCAGTCGCCCATCTTGTCCTTGGGCGTGAACACCGGCCAGTTCTCGGGAAACGGGATGTAGGGCAGATGGTCGTACCAGACCGGGTCGTGCAGCACGAGCGAGCGATAGCGATTGCGCCAGGAATCGCCGGCCTGCGCATTCTTCTCGATGACAATGGCCGGCACGCCCAACTGCCTGAGCCGCGCCCCCAGCATGATGCCGCCCTGGCCGCCGCCGATGACCAGGCAGTAGGGCTGTTGGCTAACGCCGAGGTCACGCGCCTCGCGGCGCCTCGCCTCCAGCCAGGTCTCGCGTTCCGGATCCGCCTTGTGGCGGACGCCCAGCGGCCGCGCCGGGCCTTTGCGCTCCTCCAACCCCTTGAGATCGCTCATCGCCGTAAACAGCGTCCGGCATTTGCCGTCCCTGAGGCGCATGATGCCATGGCCCCACGCCGATGACGTCTCGAAAGAAAACCAGGCCTCGATGGTGCCCTCGTCCGAAGTCGCCTCGCCGCTGAGCTGCCAGTGGGCAGGCCTGGTCGTTGCCAGCGTCGCCGCCAGCATGTCGCGGATCGCGGCGCGGCCTTCCATGGTCTTGATGTTCCAGGTGAAGGTCAGCAGATCGCGCCAGTAGCAGTCCTCGACGAACAAATTGGTTGCGGCCTCGACGTCGCCGGCTTCGAGCGCCCGGGCAAAGGAATCGAGCCAGGTGGCCGCCTGTTTCGTCGGTGCGATGTCGAGCATCTGTCTTACCTAACTTCCAGTGACCTTTGCGCTGCCCTCATTCTTACCCTTTCCCGGTTCTTTGCGGGAGAGGGTGAGGGCAGCGCAAACAGTCCGGAAGCTAAGCTAAGGGCGCAGCGTAGGCCGAAGCGACTGCCCCTGCCGTCAGGCGCGCGCGCGGGCCTGATCCGAACCGCTATCCAGCCATGCAAGATCGTCCGGCGAAAGTGAAATGTCGAGCGCCTGGAGGCTGTCTTCCAATTCGTCGAGCGTGCGCGGCCCGATCAGCGGGACGGACGGGAAGGGCTGTGCCAGGACATAGGCGAGCGCGACGTGGATCGGGCTCTTGCCCAGCCGTTTGGCGAGCTCGATGGCGCGGTCGCGACGGCCGAAATTCCTCTCCGAATACCAGACCCGGACCAGCTCCTCATTGTCGCGCCGCTCGCGGCCGGCGCGGTCGGTGAAGAAGCCGCGGCCCTGGCTCGACCAGGCGAAGTTCGGCATCTGCCGGGCGGTGAGCCAGGCCTTCCATTCATCGCTGGAGGAGGTGACGCAGCCTGCCCAGATCGGCTCCAGCATTTCGGCCAATGAGAAATTGTTGGAAAGCGCGCCGGGCTTCCGCTTCCCGGTGCGCTCGGCATAGGCAATCGCCTTGTCCATGCGTTCCATCGTCCAGTTCGAGCCGCCGAACGGACCGCGAATGCGGCCGGCCTTGACCTCGCGGTCCATCGCATCGACGAATTCGTCGACCGGCACATCCGGATTGTCGCGGTGCATGAAATAGACGTCGATATGGTCGGTCTGCAGCCGTTCGAGCGACTGGGTGAGCTGCTTGCCGATGACGTCGGGATAGCAGAGCGGCGAGTGCGCGCCCTTGCCGATGACCACCGACTGCTCGCGCACGCCGCGGTTCTTCAGCCACTGGCCGAGCAGCGTCTCGGTATAGCCGGAACCGTAGACGAAGGCGGTGTCGAACAGATTGCCGCCGGCCTCGAAATAGGCATCGAGCAGGATGGCGCCTGACGAAAAGGTGCGGAAATCCTCGAAGCCGAGCGCCAGGCACGAGGCCGGCCGCGGCAGGCCAGGAATGCTGCGCTTGGGGATGGCGGTTCCGCCGGAGCGCAGCTTCCGTCCGGAGATCGTGTTGACGCGCTTTGCCGGTTTCTCGATGTCGTATTCGAGCCCGATTGCGGCCCGCCATTTGTCGAGCACGCGCAGATTGCCGAGACTGTCGGCCCAACCCATGCCGGGCCAGGCGAACTCCTGCTTTCCGCCGAGAATGGCCTCGCCGGCGGCGTCGACCTCAAATGCGTACAGCCAGCCGTCCTCCGTGACCTCGACCACCTCGGTGTCACCCGGACGGATGATGCGGATTTCGCCGGTGCCGCCTTGCTGGCCGCCAGCATACCAGAAATCCGCCACCTCGATGCGGCCTTTGCTGCCGAGAATACGCAAGACATTGTCCTGAGCGAGCGAGATGCTGCAGGACACTTCCGCGACGATGCCGCCCGGAAAATGCAACAGCGCCGACGCCCATTCGTCGACGCCGGATTGGCCGAGATGCGCAGCGCCGACGACTTTGTCCGGCTCGGCGAAGGGCTTTCCCACTGCTGCGCCGGCAATCAGCCGCGCCATCGAGACGGGATAGCCGCCGACATCGAGAATGCCGCCGCCGGCAAGATCCTTGGCGTAAAGCCGGTGCTCCGGCATGAAGCCCGGCATGGCGAAGCCGAAGCTGGATTTGATCATCTTGATGTCGCCGATCGCGCCGCCCCTGATCACCTCGACCAGCTTGGCCGTCTGCGGATGCAGCCGGTACATGAAGGCTTCGCCGAGAAAGGTGCCGGCCTTGCGCGCGGCATGGATCATGGCGTCGGCTTCGAATGCGGTCAGGCCAAGCGGCTTTTCGCAAAGCACGTGCTTTCCGGCCTCGGCCGCCTTGATCGCCCATTCGGCATGGCTCGGATGCGGCGTCGAAATATAGATCGCGTCGACATCCGGATCGCCAACCAAAGCCTCGTAGCCGTCCAGGATGCGGGCGCCGGGGAAAGCCTCGGTGAGCCCCGCCTTGCCGGGATTGCGCGCCCCTAAGGCGACCAATGTGCCGGTGCGCGAATGGGCGACGCCCCCGGCAAAAGCCTTGGCGATGTTGCCGGGCCCGAGAATGCCCCAGCGAACTTTTTCTGGTTTGGACGTCATGTCAAATCTCCGTGGGGTGGCCGCGAGCAATCGCGATCGGACAAAAGAAAGATGGGTTAGCGAATGCGTGCGCCGGTGGCGTCGAAGAGAAGCGAGCGGTCGGCTTTGATCGACACCACCAGGTCGTCGCCGTTCGCGCGATGCCGCGAGGCCTCGCGCTCGATGATCAGTTCCTCGCGTCCGCCCCCGGTACCGGAATTGGCATAGACATAGCTCACCGATCCCAAGTGCTCGGCGACGTCGGCCTTGAGGGTAAGGTCGCAATCGCCCTGGCCGGCGTCGAAGAAATGCTCCGGCCGCACGCCAAGCACGACATCGCCGCCTGTTGCAGGCAAGGCATCCGAAAGCGGCTTGCGCAGTCGCGCGCCGCGATGATTGACCAGTTCGACGACCGCCGCACCGTTGTCGGCCCCGACCATTTTTGCCGCCAGGAAGTTCATTTTGGGCGAGCCGACGAAGCCGGCAACGAAGCGGTTGGCGGGGTCGTCGTAGAGATCGAGCGGCGCGCCGATCTGCTCGATATTGCCGGCGTTGAGCACGACGATCCTGTCGGCCAGCGTCATCGCCTCGGTCTGGTCGTGCGTCACATAGACCATGGTAACGCCGAGTTCCTTATGAAGGCGCGATATCTCGACGCGCATCTGCACCCGGAGCTCGGCATCGAGATTGCTGAGCGGTTCGTCGAACAGGAACACTTGCGGCTCACGCACGATGGCGCGGCCGATGGCGACGCGCTGGCGCTGGCCGCCCGACAATTGCCGCGGCCGCCGCTTCATCAGCTCGGCGATGCGCAGGATTTCGGAAGCCCGCTTCACCCGCCGCTCGGTATCTGCCTTGGGGTTGCCGGTCATTCTCAGGCCGAAGCTCAGATTCTGCTCGACCGTCATGTGCGGATAGAGCGCGTAGGACTGGAACACCATGGCGATGCCGCGATCGGCCGCCTCGACGTCGTTCACCACCTTGCCGCCAATGGCGATCTCGCCGTCGCTGATGTCCTCGAGCCCGGCGATCATCCGAAGCAGCGTGGACTTGCCGCAGCCGGAAGGGCCGACGAAGACGACGAATTCGCCGTCATCGATGTCGATATTGGCGCCGTGGACGATCTCGAAGACGCCGAAGCGCTTGATGACGTTTTTGAGTGTGACTGCCGCCATGCTGATCCTTACTTGATGGCGCCGGCGGAGATGCCGGCAACGAAATGGCGCTGCAGAAGCACGAACACGACGAGCATTGGCGCCGTCAGCATCACCGCGCCCGCCATGATGCCGCCCCAGGACACCTTGGTGAGACCGATCAGCGTGCCGAGCGCCACGGGCGCGGTCATCGCGCCCGGCTTGGAATTGATCAGCAGCGGCCAGAGATAGTTGTTCCAGGAGGCAAGGAAGAGGATGATGGCGAGCGCCGCCAGCATCGGCCGCGCCAGAGGCAGTGCGACGAACAGGAATATCCGCCATTCCTTGACGCCCTCGACCTTGGCGGCGTCGAACAGCTCGTGCGGCATCATCGAAAAACTCTGCCGCATGAAGAGCACGCCCAGCGAATTGAACAGCGGCGGCACGATCAGCGCCACCCAGGTGTTGGCGAGCTTGAAGTCGCGCGCCACCATGATGAATTGCGGGATCAGCACGACCGCATAGGGCAGCGTGATGGTGCCGAAGATGATGGCGACGACCATGCCCTTGCCGAAGAAGTTGTAACGCGCCAGCGCCCAGCCGGCCATCGAGGTCAGCATCACCGATAGGAAGGTATAGGTCACCGCCACCGAGACGGAGATGCCGATGGCGCCGATGAAATTGGTGCCGCGCTGCAGATTGCTGACATTGTCGAGGAAATTGCCATGCGGCAAAAGCTCGATGTCGGGGCTGAAGATGCCGTTGTCGGGCATCGTCGAAAAAACCACCATCATCCACAGCGGAAACAGCCAGACCAGCGCCAGCGGCGTCAGGAACAGATGCAGCGCGATGCTGCGTCCCAATCTGGCCTGGGAACGGCTGACTCTTGAGTGCGAGGTCATTTCGGTTCCCTCGTCAGCCATATCTGCACCAGCGAAATGGCAATCGCCAGCCCGGCCATGGTGTAGGCGACGGCCGAAGCGTAGCCGAAATTGAGCGACCGGAAGCCCTGGCGGTAAAGCAGCAGCCCGAGCGTTTCGGTGCCGCCGCCCGGCCCGCCGCGCTCGGTGATCAGGAAGGGCTCGGTGAACAGCTGCATGGTGCCGATGATCGACAGCACGGCGCAGAACACGATGATCGGCTTGAGCAGCGGCAGCGTGATGTAGAAGAACTGTTTGACCTTGCTGACCCGGTCCAGGGTCGCCGCCTCGTAGACATCCTCGGGAATCGACTGCAGGCCGGCGAGCAGGATGATGGCGTTGTAGCCGGCCCAGCGCCACGTCACCGCCATCATGATCACCGCCATCGCCGGGGTGACGTTGGTAAACCAGTCGACACTGGGCAGGCCGATGCTGTTCAGCAATTTGTTGATGATGCCGTAGTCGAGATTGAACATCAGCCGGAAAACCGCCGAATAGGCGACCTCGCCGACCACGACCGGCGCGAAGAAGGCAAAGCGGAACAGGCCACGGGCCTTGAGCAGTGGCGAATTCAAAAGCACCGCCATCACAATCGCCAGCGAAATCATCACCGGCACCTGGATGACAAGGATCAGCAATGTGTTCTTCAAGGCATTGAAGAAGGCCGGATCGCCGATCAGCCGGCCCCAGTTGAAGGTCGGCGCGAAGCGCCACGGCACGGTGCGCGTCGCCTGGAACGAGATCAGGAAGGAATCGATGATCGGCCACAGCCAGAAGATCGAAAAAATCAGCAGATACGGCGCGAGGAAGCGATACGCCGTGGCGTTCTGGTAGCGCATCGTTTTTCCTCCTTTCTGCTTTCAAGTTCTTGCCTTCTCCCCTTGTGGGAGAAGGTGGATCGGCGCGTAGCGCCGAGACGGTTGAGGGGTGATGGCCGGAGTGCCGCCGGCGCCAAGCTGGAGCACCCCTCATCCGTCGCCTTCGGCGATACCTTCTCCCACAAGGGGAGAAGGGGAGCCGCGCGCTCGGAGCCGCCTCGTCTAGATCACGACTTGACCGGCAGGCCGGTCGCCGCGGCGATCTGGCTTGCGGCATCGTCGAGAGCTGCCTTGGCGTCGGGATAGCCGCCGGCCAGATATTTGGTCTGCACCGCGCGGATGATGATTTCGGCGTCGCTCTGGAACGGCGTGCCGCGGCTGGGGACGACCTTGGGCAAGGTGCCGAGGATGTCCTTCCACACGGCCTGGCCACCCCAATAGGGCAGGCCTTCGGAGACATAAGGGTCGTTGAGCGCCGAGATCAGCGACGGCACCAGGCCGAAGCCTTTCAGCATGGTGATCTGGCCCTCATTCGTCGCAAGCGTGTATTTCAGATAGGCGTAGGCGGCTTCCTTGTTCTTAGACACCGAGGTGATGGCGAGCGAGGAGCCGCCGAGATTGGCGGCGCGCGGACCGTCGGCGGTCAGGCTCGGCATCAGATAGACGCCCCATTTGCCTGCCCGATCGGGCGATTCGGTGCGCACGGTGCCTTCATACCAGCCGCCATACATCTGCGTGGCGACCTTGCCGGCGGTATTGTTGGTGATCTTGGTGCTCCAGTCGGCAGAGGAAATGATGCCGGCGTCCTTCATCTCCTTGATCTTGGTCATGGCATCGACGCATTTGGGCTGGTTGACCGTGATCGATTGCCCGTCGGCGGAGAAGTAGGCGCAACCCTGCTCGTTGGAGATCATGCGGAAGAATTCGGAATCGCCGTTGAAATCGGCGTTGGTCATCGTGACGCCGGGATTGGCGGCCTGGATTTTCTTGGCGGCGGCGATGAAATCGTCCCAGGTCTTGATCGAGGACGGATCGACGCCAGCCTTCTCGTAGAAGTCGCGGCGGTAGAACATCGCCACTGGACCGGAATCCCAGGGCATCGCATAGGCCTTGTCGTCAACCTCGAGCTCGGTACGCTTGAAGTCGGGGAATTTTGCCTGGTCTTCCGCGGTGTAGCCGAGCGTATGCAGGTCGACGAAGCAATCCGGGAACTGGCTCCAGTAGTTTTCGGCTTCGCCGTTCTCAATCGTAACGATGTCAGGCAGCCCCTCGCCGCCGGCGGCACAGCCGGCGATCGATTTGTCGTAGGTCGGCTGGTTGCCAAGGTCCTCGACCGTCACCTTGATGTCGGGATACTGCTTGTTGAAGCCCGCTATGGTCGCCTTCAGCGACGAAGCGGCGATATTCCAGCTCCAGATCGTGATTTCACCGGACTGCGCAAAGGCCGGGCTGGAGCCCAAGGCAAGCGCGAGCGCGGCGCAGGTCAATTTTATGCGCATTGAAATCCTCCCATTTCAGTTGCTCTCTGTTTGCGAGCGTGGCTAGACTAGGCCTCGGGAAAGCCTTGTCCGCGACAAAGGGAATAAGAAATGAGCGGAAAGTAAGATGCCGGAAAGGCCGTTTTACCAGCCTGGCGCCAGCAGCGTGGAGGGCCTGCCGCTGCTGCTGCAGATGTTCCACACCCAGCCCCTGGTGATGCTCAAGCCGCATTGGCACGCCCAGGTCGAGGTGAATTTCATCGTGCGTGGCGCCGTGCATTACCGCATGGACGGGCACGGGCTTTCGCTTTCTGCGGGCGACATGTGCCTGTTCTGGGGCGGCCTGCCGCACCAGATGGACGAAGCCTCCGACGATGCCATCTATGCCGGCGCGCATTTGCCGCTGGTGCATTTCTTCCGGCTGCATTTGCCCGTCGAGGTCCGCAACAGACTGATGACCGGGGCGACGCTGGTGACCGACGCCACCGACCGTTCGGACGACCACAATTTCGAGCGCTGGAACCGCTATGCCCGCTCCGGCGACCCGGTCAAGGCCGAGCATGCCGTCAACGAGCTTTTGCTGCGGCTGGAGCGGGTGCGCTTCGAGCCTTACCGGCTGGTGCCCGAAACCCCGGTCGAACAGGAGATAGGCAGTCCCTTCGATCAGCAATCGCTGCGCAATGTCGGGCGCATGTGCGACTTCATCGCCGAGAATTTCCTCTACGAGATCGATTGCGTCGACATCGCCGCGGCGGCCGATATCCATCCCAAATACGCCATGAGCATCTTCAAGAAATCGACCGGCATGACGCTCAATGAATATGTGAATTTGCTGCGCCTCAGCTACGCGCAGGCGCTGCTGATGCATCAGGATGCCAATGTGCTGCGCGTCGCCATGGAATCGGGCTTCGGCTCGCTCAGTGCCTTCAACAAGTCGTTCCGCAAGCTTTCCGGCATGTCGCCGTCGGATTTCCGCAGGGGCGTGGCCGGCGCCAGATAACGGCTGGATTCAGCCGATAATATCCAGGCGCCTCGGCAGGCGGTTCATCGGCGACGGCCCGTTGGCGGTGATCAGGAACTGGTCCTCGAGATTGAAGCTGGCGAGACCGTCGATGTAGAGCGGGATCTCGAATGCCAGCACCATGCCGGCCTCGATCACGACATTGCTGTCGGCCGAGATGAACGGCCATTGCTCGGAAAACACGGAATGGCCGACGCCGTGGCCGAAATGGCCGCGGCGATAGGAACGCAGGCCCTGGCGCGCCAGGCTTTCGCTGGCGGCGCGATGCACGGCGGCTAACGGCTTTCCGGGCATAAGCGCGGCAAGCCCGTCGGCGAAGGCGCGTTCGGCTATCGCATGCAATTCGGCCTGTTCGGGCGACGGCGGCCCGAAGGTGAAATTCCGCGACATATCCGAGGCATAGCCGTTCACGCTGCACACCATGTCGGCCTTCAGCGGATCGCCGGCGGCGGCGACGGCGTCGGCGCCTTTCGGGCGAGCGCCCAGCGTGACGTATTCCGCCGTCGAGATTTGCTGCGACGACCCGGCGGCTGCATCCGCGACGCCTTGCCGGTAAAGCGCGACCAGCTCAGACTGACGCATGCCGTTTGTCGCATGCTGCTGCAGCCGCGACAGGCCGGCTTCCGACAGGGCGATGCCCTGCTGCAGAAGGTCGATCTCGCTCTGCGATTTGATTGCCCGCAGCCTGTCGAGAACCGGTGAGCCGTTGACCAGGGCAGTGCCCGGCAACATCGCCTGCATCGCGGAAAAATCGCTGGCCGAGACGAAATCCAGCTCGATGCCGAGCGTCGCACGCTCCAGCCCGAATTCTGCGAGGATCGTTTTCAGCTCGCGGACGGAGCGGGCAAGCTCAAAGGTCGCCGGACGTGAAAAACCGGGAGCGCGGCCAACCAGGCCGGCCTCGATGCGCTGCGCAACAGGCCGGTCGGCCGTCGCCGGCTCGAGCGACGCCGATTCGATCCAGATCGCATGCGTGCGCAGCACGGCGCCGGCCATCGCCGCCCGGAGCCGGGCAGCCTGGAAATCCGCCACCACGACGCCGATCGGCAGGTCGCCTCGCTTGGGAATAACGACGAAACCGGCGCCGGCCCGCCGGAACAGGCCGGCCGGGCCGATCCAGGCACCGGTGGCATATTGGAACGCCTCGGGCTCGCAAAGCACCAGCGCCTCGATGCCGGCGCGCTGCATCAGGTCAGTTGCGCGCTCGCGGTCGACAAAGCCGGTCATGGGATCTCCTCGAATGCACTCGAATCCGACGCCGATGCGGCGGCGTTTGGCCTTAGCGTAGCTTCAGTGCCGCCGTGGAGCAGCTTTTTTCTGGAAGCGCTGTTCACCTTGAGAGTTCGTCGTCGGGAAACGAAAAAAGCCGCGGCGAACCACGGCTTTCAACGCGACAAGTGGTCTGTTTCGAATGCTTACTCGGTTTGGTCAGAGGTGTCGTCGGCAGTGTCTGCCGCGTCTTTCGCGGCCTTCCTATCCAGCGCTGCCTGCAAGGCCAGCGTTGCCTGCGGTGAGGCCGGTGTCGTGGCAACGACCGCCATTGCATGAGCAACGCCGGTCGTCGACTTGTCCTTGGCCGCGGCGGAAGTGGCGGCTCCGTGTCCCTGCGAGCCGGCCCCGGCCGAGTTTCCGCCGTTACCGTTGCTGCCGCCATTGCCGTTGCCATTGCCATTGCCGCCGGGAGCAGCGAGTACCGGAGATGCGACAAGGGTGAGAGCGGCTACAGTCGCGAATAGACAGGTGCGCGTTTTCATAGTTCCTCCTTCGAGTCGCCCTCCCGCCAGGATGGGTTTCAGATGAAAAACGTCAGGACTTTCGAATCCGAAAGTCGGCTGTTACCTAGCTTTGTTCAAATACAGTATTCTACAAGACGGACCTTGGTCCGAAATCGATGCGCAAAAGTCCTGGATTTTATCGACAGCGTACTTCGGACGACCGCAGCGGCGGGATTTTTGCTGCCGGCAGATCCGGCGCCGCTACAGCGCAGTGTGCGTCGGCTGACATCAGGCTAGGGTCGAGGAAACCTAGCTGCTCGGCCATCGGTGAGATCATTCAAGGCGATTGAGGAACATTCCACATTTCGTGAAGTTGGGAGCGCAGGCGCGCTTTTGAGGTGCCAAAATGTTTGATGCCGGCGGGCTTTTGGGAGGAAGCCATGATCCGCGTCACGCCTGCATTTCGTGTTTCGCGCCGCCGCGCGTTGCAGTTTGGCCTGGGAGCAACGCTCGCTTCGGCCACCGGCCTTGCCCCGGTTTCCCGGGCCTATGCGCAGGATGAGGTCAAAGACGAAGACATTTTTTCCGGTTCGCCCTCAATCTCGAATATATGGAAGCCGAATATTACCTGCGCGGCACAACCGGAAAGGGATCGAAGACTCGGATGCCGGTCCGAAGGCCGGCGCTGTCGTTGGCGGCAAACAGGTCAGCTTTGACACGCCTGCAATCGGCGAGTTCATGCGCCCATGGCATCCAAAAAGCTAGTGAGTTCAATTGGCTCGCCCGAAAAGAGTCGAACTCCTGATCCCCAGATTCTGGTCTGAGAGTCGAGATCTAGGCGGTTCGAACGTGTCCCCTACTCCGTCAACGCTCCGGCTTCCCACCGCCAAGGCACATCATGGTTTAGGAGCTTGGCTTAGACGCTCGAAGTGAAGTACCCAGCCCATACCTTATTCCATTCTGGAGTTTCCACGTTGATCGTAGCGGTCAAGGCCGCCGAGAATCCGAGATGGTCAATACCAGCGAAATGATGCAGGTTCTTCTGGACCACGTGGCAAGCAGGCCGCTGAGCAGACGTAGCTTCCTGGTTTCAGCATATGGACCCTCTTTGTAATACGAATTGAAAATTGCGCCCTCATGTTTCAGAACAGGTCGGTAGACCCGCGAGGATGGTTTCGAATCCTGCGGGTCGCTCACGGTCCTCAAGGCGAGAATTCTAAGAGACGTTCAACAATGACCCAGCACGCAGAAAACGCTCGAATTCTCATGTACAGCCACGACACGTTCGGGCTCGGCCATTTGCAGCGCTGCCGGACTATCGCGCATTCGCTGGTCGAGGATTTCCGCGGACTTCAGGTGCTTATCATTTCGGGTGCGACTATCGCTGGCGCCTTCGACTACCGCGCCCGTGTCGACTTCGTGAAGATCCCCAGCGTCATCAAGCTGCGCAACGGCGAATACACCTCGCTGGAAAAGGACATCGATCTGCATGAGACGCTAAGGATGCGCCAGTCGATCATCCGCCATACAGCTGAGACCTTCCGGCCGGATATCTTCATCGTCGACAAGGAACCGCTCGGCCTGCGCGGTGAGATTGAGGACACGCTGTCCTACCTCAAGACGCGGGGCACCACGCTGGTGCTTGGCCTGCGCGAGGTGATGGATGCGCCGCATCTGCTCGAAGCAGAGTGGGCACGCAGAGACGTGATGCGCAAGATAGGCGTCTTCTACGACAAGGTCTGGGCCTATGGTCCGCCGGATTTCTACGATCCGTTGACCGGCTTGGATGTGCCCCCGGCTGTCAGGGCAAAGATGAGGTTCGTCGGTTTCCTGCAACGGAGCCTGCAGCGGAACGAGTTGCCCGGCCACCGGCCCGAGGGCGATTATATCCTCATTACTACCGGTGGCGGCGGTGACGGCGCCGATCTGATCCACGACGTCATTGATGCCTATCAGCAGGATCCGCAATTGCAGCATAGAGCCCTGATCGTGCTTGGGCCTTACATGCCGGCGCGCAAGCGCAACAAGCTGCTCAAGAAGGGGTCCAAGATCCCCTACATCAAGATCATCGAGTTCGACAACCGCATGGAAGACCTGATTGCCGGCGCCAAGGCGGTAGTGGCGATGGGCGGCTACAACACCTATTGCGAGATACTGTCTTTCGACAAGCCGGCGCTGATCGTGCCGCGCGTCGAGCCCCGCCAGGAACAACTGATCCGCGCACGGCGCGCAGCCGAACTCGGCCTCATCGAGATGCTTTTGCCGGAAGAAGCCGAGGATTCCCGGCGGTTTGCTGATGCATTGAAGGTGCTGCCGGACCGGCCCCGCCCATCGCAGAGCAATCCGCATCTGACGCTGGAGGGGCTGCCTCATATTTCCGAAATCGTCGCGGAACTGCTCGACCGGCGGGCCGGCCATCACCTTTCGGTCATTGAAGGAATGACCTGAGTTGCAACATCGCAAGATCGTCGTGGTTCTGAAGGGTTATCCGCGGCTGTCCGAAACCTTCATCGCGCAGGAACTGCTCGGTCTTGAGCGTGCGGGGTTCGACCTGATACTCGTCGCGCTCAGGCGGCCGACCGACGAAAAACGCCACCCCGTGCATGACGAGATCAAAGCGCCCGTCCATTATCTGCCGGAATATCTGCATGAAGAGCCGCTGCGCGTGCTTCGCTCGCTGTTTGCCTGTCTGCTGCGTCCGGGCTTCTGGCGCGCGCTCGGATCGCTGGCTGCCGATATGCCCCGCGACTTTACGCGCAATCGCGCGCGCCGCTTCGGGCAAGCGCTCGTGCTGGCGGCCGAATGGCCGGAAAACGCGGGCTGGCTGCATGCACATTTCGCGCACACGCCTGCATCGGTGACGCGCTATGCCAGCCAGCTTCGTGGCCTGCCCTGGACCTGCTCGGCCCATGCCAAGGACATCTGGACTTCGGCGGACTGGGATCTGGCCGGCAAGCTTTCCTCGGCGCGCTGGACGGTCACTTGCACGAAAACCGGCTTCGATCGTCTGAAAAAACTCGCTAACGGCAACTCGTCTGTGCATCTGAGCTATCATGGGCTCGACCTTGATCGCTTCGGCAGTTTCGGCGAGGCGCGAAAGCAGCATGACGGCTCGGCTCCGGACGAACCGGTTGTCGTTCTGAGTGTCGGGCGCGCCGTTGAAAAGAAAGGTTACGATACGTTGCTGGAGGCCCTTGCCCTGTTGCCCGGCGATTTGGCGTGGCGTTTCGAGCATATCGGCGGCGGCGAAGAACTGGAACGGTTCAAGGCGCTGGCGCAAAAGCTCGGCCTGGATGGTCGCGTCTCTTGGAAAGGCGCGCTTGCGCAGGAGGAGGTGCTTGAGCGCTACCGCCGCGCCGACATCTTCGCCCTGGCCTGCAGGATCACCGCAAATGGCGACCGCGACGGTCTGCCGAACGTTCTGGTGGAGGCGGCTAGCCAGCGGCTTGCCTGCGTGTCGACCGATATTTCCGGCGTGCCGGAGCTTTTATCGCCGGATGAAACCGGGTTGCTGGTTCCGACGGAAAACCCGATTGCCCTGGCACAGGCGCTGGAGCGCCTGATCCGTGATCCCGTGCTCCGCGACCGCCTCGGCGACGCCGCAGAGCGGCGCGTGCGCGGCAATTTCGATCATATGGCAAGCATTGGACAGCTCAAGGAACTGTTCGAGCGGGAGTGGCGGGCCGCCGAATGAAGCGGCTGCGCGCTTTCTTCTATGTCCAGCACCTGCTCGGCATCGGCCATCTCGCGCGCGCCAGCCGCATTGCGGCGGCTCTGGTCGATGACGGGTTTGACGTTACCGTCGTGACCGGCGGAGCGCCGATCGCCGGGTTTCCGGGACTGGGTGTACAATCTGTAACCCTGCCACCTGTCACCTCCGGTGATGAAGGATTTTCGGGACTTGTCGACCTGCAAGGCAACCCGATCGACGATGATTTCAAGAAATGGCGTTCAGAGATGCTGCTGCAGGCATTCCGGGATTGCAGGCCTGATATCGTCATTGTCGAGGCGTTTCCATTTGGACGCCGGCAGATGCGTTTCGAACTCTTGCCGCTGATCGAGGCCATCGACGCGACGTCGCCCAGACCGCTGCTGGCGACGTCCGTCCGTGATATCCTCCAGGAGCGCGTCAAGCTGGGCCGAAACGAGGAAACGGTCGATCTCATCAACAGGCATTTCGATCTTGTTATGGTCCATGGCGATCCGGCTTTCGCAACCATCGACAAGACATTTCCACTGGCTGGGGCGATCAGGGCCGAGGTCACCTACACGGGGCTCGTTGCCGCGCCGCCATCGCCCGCGGCCTCCGAGCGCTTCGACGTTCTGGTGTCGGTTGGCGGCGGGGCTGCCGGAAAGAGCCTTGTCAGATCCACCATCGCAGCGGCGCGGAATGCCAACAACGCTTGGAAATGGTGTTTGATCACCGGCCCAAACCTGCCGAAAGACGAGTTTGACGCGATCGCACGCGATGCCACGCCGGGCCTGTCCATCTTCCGGTTCCGCGAGGATTTCGCCAGCCTGCTGACCGGCGCCCGCCTGTCAGTCTCGCAGGCGGGTTACAACACGGTCTGCGATGTCCTGCGCGCGGGTTGTCGCTCCCTGCTCGTCCCATTTGCAGCCGGCGGGGAAACCGAACAGACGGTTCGCGCCCTGATGCTCGAAGAACTCGGTCTTGCAACGGTGCTGATGGAAAAGGATCTGACGCCTGAAGGTTTGGCGCAAGCGATCGAACAAGCGCTTGTGGAACCGACGCCATCCGCGCATCGTCTCGATCTGGAAGGCGCGCGTCGCTCCGCGCAAATCCTGCGCGAGCGGCATCGAACATGGTCCCTAAATGTGGGGCCCGGTTTCGGAAAAGTTCATGATTGAACAGACGATAGATCCTAGAGCGGTTCATCGTTTCACGCAGAACCGCTCTGTCTCTTTGTTTTGACGCAATTCCGGACGGAAAGCCGTTTCCACACTTTCCTGCAAATGCTCTAACGCGCGTCGCGTCTGGTGAGATTCGTGCGACGCGCTTCAAGTCCTGTTTTATGCGTGTCGTTGTCCCAAAACCGCTACGCGCTTTTGGGCGAAATGCATTAAACAGTTCCAATCAGCATGAAGCGCGTATAATTTTTTGTCGGCAGTTCGCCGGAGAACCGCACCTCCCGTAGCGCCGCCATTTCCTCGAAGGCTGCAAGCGAAGCCACGCAGTTGATGTGCGTCGGCTCGCTGAAATAATCGTTCGATTGCAGCAGTACATTCGTGCCCGGCGGAAGCAGAGCAAGCCAGGCGCGCAGATCGGCTATGTGTTCGCAGCTCGTATTGACTATCAGATCGGGCCGCCCGGCCGCATAGTCGAGTGCGTACATATCTGCCGTCAGCGCCCGGAACCGGTCGCCGGCTTCCCGGTTGAGGGTCCGGGCGACCGGCGCGACTTCGGGGTCGATGTCGATGCTATCGACCGCCGCGATGTCGAAGCGGGCGTCGTTGAAAAGCATTGCCGGCAATACGCCGTACCATCCACCCAGAACCCATATGCGCCCGAAGCGGCCGCCGCCGCTTTCGAACAGCCTGTCGAGCGCCCACATCTTGCAGGCGACCTGCTTGTGGTTGAAGGCGTTGGCGATATCGGCCTTCGGATGCTTAGCGACGACGCGCGCCAGCCCTGCCACGAGAGGGCAGTTGACATAAGCAGCAATTCCCCGCGTGAGGTCCAAGGCTTGCTCGTGCCAGTCCATGGCATTGCGTGGTTGCGTGACATCCATCATAATTCGTCTTGTATGTTGGGATTTTGGGCGACACAACGCAATCTTGCCTCCCGCAAGACTGTTTGATTCCGCGGACGTGATCATGCTGCAAGCCGCTTGGCTATTGCCCGGTGCCGGAGAGAGCCTGTTGCATCTGTCCGGATCATCGGCGTCCATCCGCCAGCACCAGCCGCGCAGCTGCGGCCTCGTGCTGCTCGGCTGTTCGCCAAAGCCCTACGAAAGCCGCGGACCGTTTGGCCAGCTGCTTTCTTCGCCAATCAACAATGCCCATGTCGTTGCCATCGACCATGCGCCGGAACTGGATCGCGCCGCCTCGCAGGTTCCTTGCATCGTTGAGCGCAGGACAATGTCCGTGCACAGCAGCTTCGAGCTTGTCGTTGGCGATGAAGAAATTGCCGATACGCCATTCGCCAGCAGGTGCTTTTACATCCTGCATCCTTCCAACTGAAGGGTCCACAGTCGCATATGGAAGCCAGCCTAGCCCGCTATATCTGGACGCACACCAAGAAGCAGCAGCTCTGGATATTGATGATCGTCGTGCTTTCGATGATCCCGTATTTCATGTCCTTCGACCTGCCGAAGCTGATCGTCAACGGACCGATCCAAGGTCGCGGCTTCGAGCAACCGGGCGCGACCCAGCCATTCATGAGGCTACACTATAACCTGCCGTTCATTGGAGAGGTCCAGTTCTTCTCCGGTTTTCAGCTCGACCGCGAGGAGACCCTGTTTGCCCTGAGCCTTGTGTTCCTCTTGCTAGTCGTCATCAACGGCCTGTTCAAATTCTACATCAACACCTACAAGGGCCGCCTCGGCGAACGCATGCTGCGGCGTATCCGCTTCGATCTGGTCGACCGTGTGCTGCGTTTTCCGCCGGTTTACTTCAAGCGGGTGAAATCCGCCGAAGTGGCGACCATGGTGAAGGACGAGGTGGAGCCGCTGGGCGGCTTCATCGGCGACGCCTTCCTGCAGCCGGTACTGCTCGGCGGCCAAGCGCTGACGGCCATGCTGTTCATCATGATCCAGAACGTCTGGCTCGGAATGATAGCGGTCGTGATCGTGGCGATCCAGATCGTGCTCATCCCGCGAATGCGGCGGCGGCTGATCGTGCTCGGGCGCCAACGGCAGTTGACGGCGCGCGCGCTTTCGGGCCGGGTTGGCGAAATCGTCGACGGCATCGGCGCGGTTCACGTCCACGATACATCAAACTACGAGCGCGCCGACATAGCTGCCCGGCTCGGGCTCATCTTCAAGATCCGCTTCGATCTTTACCAATGGAAATTCATGGTGAAGTTCCTCAACAATTTTCTCGCGCAGCTCACGCCCTTTCTGTTCTACATGATCGGCGGGTATCTGGTCCTCCAGGGGCGGCTGGACGTCGGCCAGCTCGTGGCCGTGATCGGCGCCTACAAGGACCTGCCCGGACCGATGAAGGAACTGATCGACTGGGATCAGGATCGGCAGGATGTCCAGGTCAAATATCAACAGGTCGTTGAACAGTTCACCGTCGAAGGTCTCATCGCGCCGAAAATCGGGGCATTGACGATCGACGATCCCGATCCGATGACCAAGCCGCTGTCGGCTATCAATCTGTCCATAGCAGACGATGGCGGTGCAATGCTCCTCAACCGTATCTCCCTCCAGGTCAAGCCGGGTGAGGCGGTGGCACTGGTCAGTACCGCAACAGGTGGAGCGGAGGCGCTTGCAGAAGCCTTCGCGCGGCTGAACTGGCCGGACAGCGGAAGGGTCGCTTCGGGCACCGACGACCTGCTTGAACTCCCCGAAGCAATAACCGGCCGGCGCATGTCGTATGCCTCGTCGGATGTTTTCCTGTTCCAGGCAAGCCTCCGCGACAACCTGCTCTACGGGTTGAAGCATGCGCCGCTGACATCGGTGCCTTATGACGGTGCTGCGGCAGATCAGCACCGCTGGAACATTCACGAGGCGCGCCGGTCGGGCAATCCGGATCTTGATATCCACAGCGACTGGATCAACTATGCTTCCGCTGGCGCTACCGGCCCGCACGACCTCTTTGAAGCCGTGCGCCGGGTGCTCGACGCGGTTGTTCTGTCGCGTGACATTCTGGATCTCGGCTTGCGCTCTTCGGCCGACCTCACGCGTCACACGGAGCTTGCCAGGCGGATCGTCGAACTGCGTGCGGCGCTGCGGACCCGGCTGGAACAAGAGGGGCTGAGCGGACTGGTGGTTCCTTTCGAACCGGGCGCCTACAACAAGGAAGCAACGATCGGCCAAAACCTGCTCTTCGGCGCTGCCGCCGGCCCCGAACTGGCCGACAGGGCCCTGGCGGCCAATCCCTATTTTGCTTCCGTGCTGAGGCAAGCCGGCCTCGACCGCACGCTCTACGAAATGGGCTTGGAGATCGCCAAACAGGCGATCGAGCTGTTTGCCGACCTGCCGCCCGATCACCAGTTCTTCCAGCAGCTCGCCTTCATGAGCGCGGAGGAGATACCCGCCTACGAAACCTTGCTGCAACGGCTCAAGAACCGTCCCTACGAGGCGGTTTCGGAGAACGATCGCGCCATGATCGTCACCTTGAGCTTTGCCTACATCGAGCCCCGGCACCGCTTCGGCCTGCTGAGCGACGAGCTGATGAGCAAGATCGTCGCTGCACGCAACCGGTTCTATGAAGACCTGCCGCCCGAGCTGCACAATGCGGTCGAACGGTATGATCCTGCCAAATACATTGCCGCGGCCACCGTCATGGATAATGTCTTGTTCGGGCGTGTGGGCAACAATCATCCCGACGCGCCCGACCGCATACGCTCCATCGTCTATGACATTCTTGACGAACTGGGGCTTTATGGCGAACTTCTGGATGTCGGCCTGGACTTCAACGTCGGCTCCGGCGGCAGGCGGCTGACCGGCGGACAGCGACAGAAGCTCGATGTTGCCCGGGCCTTGCTCAAGCGTCCCGATTTTCTCATTCTCAACCGGCCGCTGTCGGCGCTCGACCAGCGCATGCAGGATAAGGTGCTGCGAAATGTGCTCGAGGAAGCCAGGCGCGACGGCCATTCGCCGGCAATTGTGTGGGTCGTGACGAATCCGGCAATGGCGATGATGTTCGATCGCGTTATCGTCTTCGACTCGGGTCAATTGGCGGAAGACGGAACACACGAGACACTTTTGGCAGGGAACAGTATCTTCAAGGAACTGTTGTCATAGAGCAACGGACATTCAGATGGGATCATTCTGCCGGTGCACGACATCGGGCTCGCCACCTTTCGCGTGGTTTGTCTCGCCATCCCGGAAAGAGAATTGATTCCATCTGGGCGTGCTCTAGTCTGGCAAACGCGAATTTTGGAAGGTTTGCGACAATGCTGCTCAAGGATGAAGTTGGAATGCTGCAACGCGTTCCCTTGTTCTCTGCCATCGAGCCGACAAAGCTCAAGCTGCTTGCGTTCACATCCGATCGTGTGAGCTACAGCGCCGGCCAGATCCTTTTCCGGCAGGGCGACGAGGGAGACGCCGCCTATGTCATCCTTTCAGGCAGAGCGGATATTCTTGTCGATTCCGACAGCGGACCGATAAAAGTTGCAGAACTGGAGCCAAATTCGATCGTTGGCGAGATCGCCATATTGTGCAACAGCTCCCGCACTGCCACCGTCAGAGCGGCAAGTCCGCTGGAAGCCCTGAGAATCCGCAAGGATCATTTCCTGAGACTTATGAGGGAGTTCCCGGAAATGACCATCGAGATATTGCGGGTTCTTGCCGATCGCCTAAGCCATACGACCGCGGATCTGATCGACGCACGAAGCGCCAAATAACGAAGGACGTGCGCTCGATCCTCGCCGTCGTGACGGCACTG
Organism: Mesorhizobium sp. M0040; assembly: GCF_040323505.1. Lineage (NCBI taxonomy): Bacteria > Pseudomonadati > Pseudomonadota > Alphaproteobacteria > Hyphomicrobiales > Phyllobacteriaceae > Mesorhizobium > Mesorhizobium sp. M0040. The sequence continues at coordinate 28,876 of NZ_JAMYVA010000027.1, read as the reverse complement.
TCCTCTCGCTGAGAAGATCACCCGGAGAAAGCCTGTCTCGCCTAGCGGCAGTTGTTTAGATATGATGGGCGAAGGGGTAGCATGGACGACAACGTTTTCCTGGTCAGGTTTTGGGGTGTCCGCGGCAGCATTTCGGTATCAGGGCCAGAGTTCTCTCGCTATGGTGGCAACTCAATCTGCGTCGAGATGCGATGCGGTAAGCATACGCTTCTGTTCGACGCAGGCTCTGGCCTAAGGCCAGCCGGCGCGGCGCTTCAGGCGTTGGGCGTGACCGATTTCGACCTGCTTTTCACCCATTGCCATTACGATCACATCATCGGGCTGCCGTCTTTTGCGCCGATCTATGACCAGGGCGCCCAGGTTACGCTTTGGTCCGGGCATCTTGCAGGACACATGACGACCCGGCAGATGGTCGATGAGTTCATGCGGCCGCCGTGGTTTCCGGTGAAACTGGAGGCCTGCAAGGCAAGCCTCGACTATCGCGATTTTGTATCCGGAGACGTGCTTCGCCCGCGCGAAGGGGTGGTGGTCCGAACCGGCAGTCTTATGCATCCGGGCGGCTGCATAGGCTACCGGGTCGAATGGGGTGGCGGCGTCGTGGCGGTGATCACAGACACTGAGCATGAGCCGGACAAACTCGATCAGGCGGTGCTCGGCCTGATCGAAGATGCCGACCTCGTCATCTACGATTGCACCTACACCGAGGAGGAAATGGAACGCCGCCGCGGTTACGGGCACTCGACGTGGCAACAGGGCGTCAAACTCTGTGAGGCGGCCGGTGCGCGGAGGCTTGCGCTGTTTCACCACGATCCGACACGCACCGACAAGGAACTGGACAAGATCCAGAAACTGGCCAAGGACAGGTTTACCGGCGCTTTTGCCGCGCGGGATGGCCAGACGCTCAACATTCCGGTCTCATTGCGCAAAAAGCACTGAGCTATTTTCCTCTATCTCTTTGTTTTGACGCAATTCCGGACGGAAACCGTTCACACTTTTCCTGGAATTGTTCTACCGGCGCTGCGCCCGATCAATGTCCTGATCGGAAGCCATGCGCAGGCTTCAGTCTGTGCGGTGACTGTGAACAGCCGTTCGAGGAAGAGCCAGGCCGATTCATCATGTACGAGATGGTGGGTGAGCAGGCCCACCGGTTCGCCCCCATCGAATGCATGCTGCAATTGCGCGATGATAGCCTGAACCAATAGGCCATGATCGCGGCAGCCGCGCGTGCCATGCCAATCCATGATGTCGACATTGCTGTTGATGACCGCAAGTGACGCCGGCCTTGGCGGTCCATAGACCGACAATGCCGAAAATCCTATCGATCCAAGGTCGGATACCAAGCCGGCGTCGATCCTGTTCCAGGGTGGCACCAGCATCGGAACGGCACGTGCGCCGTGCAGGCCGGTTACTTGCGCCAGCCCGCGAGCCAGATCATCGAGCACCGCGTCGCGTGGTCGATGCGCGCCGAGCTCCTGCTTCTTCTGGCCCTCGGGCGCATGATTTCGGTGCGCCCAGCCATGGATGGCGACCGTGGCATGCGGCGCCTCGTCAAGCCGAACGACAAGCTTCTCGTCAGTCAGGGCGGGAATGACGGCCAGAGTCACCGGAACCGCGAATTCACCGGTGAGGTCGAGCAACCGATCAAGCGCAGGCGTCGGATCCACGGCGTCATCGTCGCGCAGCCAGAACTCTGCCTTACGGTCCGCCCGTTGCCGGCTCGCCAGTTCCTCCACCAAGGGTTGCCAGATTTGATCGGATGTCATGAGACCGGGATCTTCGCAAGAAGTTCGGCCAGACGCGCCGCTGCAGCACCGAGAGAACGTTCTTCGAGGATGAAACGTCTGGCTTCTGCGGCCATGATGGATCTTTCGTCGTTACGGGCCAGAAGCCTTTCAATGGCAGAAGCGAACGCCGCCACATCGTCCGGCGGCGTGAGAAACCCGGCCTGGCCATCCCGGACGACCTCCGGCACGCCGGCGACGTCCTGAGCCACAACCGGAAGGCCGGCGGCCTGTGCTTCAAGATAGGCAACGCCATAGGCCTCGCCGAAACCCGGCCAGACGTAAATTCCCCCACTGTAGAGGACATCCGGCACGGCGGCTGGCTCGATTGCGCCAAGCCATTCGATACGCTCGGCGGGCAAGCCGGCGAATTGCGCTTTGATCTCCTCGCGGGCAGGTCCGTCCCCGACGACCGACATGGTCCAGGGCAGGTGACCGATCGAACCGAGCGCCTGCGCCAGCATGCGATAGCTTTCGACTTTGTCGCCCGGGCGCATCATGGCGACGGTAACGAGGCGCGTCGGACAACCGCGTGCCGGCGTTTCCCGGAATAGCGATGTGTCGATGAAGGGCGAAAGCATGCCGAAAGCGGCGTCGGGCACCGCATCTGCCAGTCCCTGACGATCCCTTTGCGTGAAGCAGATGTTCAGCACCGCCTGTTCGACGGCTCGCGCCACCAACGCTTGCGTATCGGCCCACAAACCGGTGTTGCGCCGCCTCGAATAGGAGGCTTCCGCTGTCACATAGGGAACACCAAAGGCCAACGCCAGTTCGGGCCCGATCAGGTCGGGCGCCTTGTAATAAGGATGATAGGTGAACCACAAATCGGGCTTGCCGTCACGATCCCAAAGCCTTGCCAGCCGCGCGGCTTCCTCCCGGGCCTTGATCTTGAGCGCATCGAAACTTTTCGAATCCGGTTCGCGTAGATAGAAGCGCAATTCGGATGCCAGTTCGACGCTATGCCCTCCATGCTCCAGCGCCTTGACCAGCATCCGTGCCATCTGGCGGTCGCCGGAGGCAACGGGATGATTGGGCGACTTTAGCGGCGCATAGAAGGCAATTCGCATCGCCGGACCCTATCATCGGAAAGCCTGCGCAAGTCAATTTCGAAGCATGATGACTTCACCCTCAAGCACTGGAATGTGCTATCTGATGCTCATGGAAACAGCTGCCGCGTCCGATCCGTTTGTTGCTTCTCTGCCGGTCTTCGCAAAGTTCGAGAGCGTTGCCGATATCGATAACTATCGGCCTCTCCCCGATGGCTGGGCGCTGGCCACCGCAGACATCGTCGGCTCGACCAAGGCGATCGAGGCGGGGCGCTATAAAACCGTCAATATGGCCGGTGCCAGCGTCATTTCGGCGCTGCTCAATGCGCTGGGTAGGCAAGATCTTCCCTTTGTCTTCGGCGGCGACGGCGCGCTCGTGGCGTTTCCCGGCTCGGCGCTGGAGATCACCCGCAACGCGCTGGCGGCTGTCCAGAGATGGGTGGCGGACGAACTGGATCTGACCTTGCGTGCCGCAATCGTGCCGATAAAGGATATAAGAGCGCAAGGCCTCGACGTTCGCGTGGCGAGGTTCCAGGCCTCCGATGCGGTCTTCTATGCCATGTTCGCCGGAGGTGGCGGCAGTTGGGCGGAAGCCGAGATGAAAGCGGGGCGCTACCGCATCGATCCTGCGCCGGCCGGCGCGCGGCCGGACCTGACCGGCCTCTCGTGCCGCTGGAACCCGATCGAAGCCCGGCATGGCGAAATCGTCTCGATCATAGCCATACCGGGGGCGTCGCGCGACTTGCGCGGTTTTCAGTTTCTGGTTTCCGACATCATCGCCCTTGCCGGCAGGCAGGAACGCGATGGCCACCCGGTGCCGGTGAACGGGCCGGACTACAGTTTGCTGCCCGCCGGCCTCGATATCGAGGCGCGGGCCACGGCGCCGGCAGGACGGCGGTGGCTGTCGAAGCTGTGGATAGTGTTCCTGATGACACTTACGGCTGTTACGGATAGATATGGCTGGACGATCGGCAGATTCGATCCGAAGATCTACAAACGCGAAGTGGCCAGCAATTCGGATTTCCGGAAGTTCGACGATGGCTTAAAGATGACCATCGACGTTGACGCGGATGTGTTGCAACGGATCGAGAACCGGCTGAAACAGGCGGAAGAGGCGGGCATCTGCAACTATGGCCTGCACCGCCAGAAATCGGCCTTGATGACATGCCTCGTCGCATCGCCGCTGCAGCGCGATCACGTTCATTTCATCGATGGCGCCGCCGGCGGCTATGCGATGGCTGCCGCAAGCCTTAAGGCGAAGGTGCCGGTCTGACGGCTTGCGGACATCGATTTTCCGCAATATGCCTCGGGGCTCTTGTGAGCGGTGAGCCTCACCATGGAAGCGGACGGCCTGTCCGAATTGACGGGAAGCAGATTTTTGGACGCCTCACGATCGACATATGACCGCCTTCTGAACCGGATTTCGACGCGTGCCGCGCAAGTTGGCGTGATCGGACTGGGCTATGTCGGGTTGCCGCTGGCGGTTGCGATCGCACGCGCCGGCTTCCCTGTTTGCGGCTTCGACATTGAAGCCCAAAAGGTCGAGAGCCTGAACAACGGACAATCCTACATCGAGGCGGTGACGTCGACAGCCCTTGCCGGCCAGGTGGCGAGCGGACGGTTCCGCGCCACTGCGGATTTTGCCGAACTGGCCGTCTGCGATGTCATCATCATCTGCGTTCCTACACCACTGACGAAACACCGCGAGCCGGATCTCTCCTTTGTCAGGAACACCGCAGGCACCATCGCGAAGCATCTGCGTCTCGGTCAGCTGATCGTGCTGGAATCGACCACCTATCCCGGCACCACCGACGACGTGATCAAGCCCATCCTGGAAAAAATCGGCTTGCAGTCGAGGATAGACTTCTTCCTCGGCTTCTCGCCCGAACGCGAGGATCCCGGCAACCGCAGCTTTGAAGTCGCGACGATCCCCAAGGTCGTGGCAGGTGACGGCATTGAAGCGGCGACGCTCGTGCAGGCTTTCTACCATGGCGTGGTCAAGACCGTCGTTCCGGTTTCCACCACGGCGACCGCCGAGGCGGTCAAGCTGACGGAAAACATCTTCCGCTCGGTCAACATAGCCCTCGTCAACGAGTTGAAGATCGTGCTCGGTGCGATGGGAATCGACATCTGGGAGGTGATCGAGGCGGCAAAGACCAAGCCCTTCGGCTACATGCCTTTCTATCCTGGCCCTGGACTTGGCGGGCACTGCGTTCCGATCGATCCCTTCTACCTGACGTGGAAGGCTCGCGAATACGAACTGCCGACCCGCTTCATCGAGCTGGCGGCAGAGATCAACACGGCCATGCCGCGTCATGTGGTCGATGAACTGGCGAAGGCGCTGGACCGGCGCTGCGGCAAGGCGCTCAGCCGCTCGCGCATTCTCATCATCGGGCTCGCCTATAAGAAGAATGTGCCCGACATCCGCGAAAGCCCCTCATTGCGGCTCATTGAACTCATCGAGGAATGGGGCGGCAAGGCGGAATTCCACGATCCGCATGTTACCGAAATCCCGGCCACACGGGAGCATATGGCGATCAAGGGGCGTCGCTCTGTCGAATTGACCGAGGTGGCCTTGAAGGATTTCGACGCTGTCGTCGTTGCGACCGACCACGACGCGATCGACTATCAGGCGATCGCGGATCACGCTCTACTGATCGTCGACACACGCAATATTTTTGGCCGCCTCGGGCTAGCCCGAGAGACGGTGGTGAAGGCCTGACGGCGTCCGAGCCGGCGAATTTGTGCAAGGAGATTTCGAGATAGCATGAGCACAGCGCAAGCAGAAATTTCTGCCATTCTCATGGATAAGGTTGCCGATTGGCTGACCCAATCGGCATTGGCGGGCGACGACCTGGAAACATTGGTAAGGGGCTTTTGTGAACGGCTGGCTGCTGCCGGCCTGCCGTTGAAGCGGGTGCATTTGAGCTTTTCGATGCTTCATCCGCTTTATGACGCGCTCGGCTTCACCTGGCTCCGCGGCCAGGGCCTGGAAGTGGAAGGCTTCCGCAAGGAGAACGGCGTTCATTCCGACAGATTCCTGACCAGCCCATACTACCATCTGCTCAGCCACAAGCTCGACCATCTGCGGCGCCGGCTCGACCCGTCGGTGCCGTCGGAATTTCCTGTTTTCGATGACCTCAAGCTGATGGGCGTCACCGATTACATGGCTTTCGTCCATCCCTTCAGCGGCAACACCAGTCAGGGCATGATCGGGTCTTGGTCCACCGACAGTGCTGCAGGCTTCAGCGACAGCATGATTTCGGCGCTGCTGCGCATCCAGAACCATCTCGCTATCGCAACCAAGATGGCGGTGCTCACCAAGCTTGCCGACAACATGATGACCACTTATCTCGGCGGCGACGCCGGGAGGCGCGTGCTCGACGGCCAGATCAAGCGCGGCGAGGGTGATACAATCCGGGCGGCACTGGTCATGGGCGACATGCGCGGGTCGTCAAGACTTGCCGAAACCTCCGGCCGCGAAGTCTATATCGATACGCTGAACCAGTTTTTCGACGCCGCTGCTGCACCTTTCAATCGCAAGGGCGGGCAGATCATGAGTTTCATAGGTGATGGCTTCATTGCCGTCTACCCTTGCGCAAGGCACCGTTCACAGTCCGAGATCGCCTGCCAGGCTGCTCTTGCAGCAGCGCACAAGGCCACCGCGCGCATGATGGATCTCAATCTGCGCAGAAAGCAGCAGGGATTGAGCGACATAAACTATGGTATCGGCCTGCATGTCGGCAATGTGATGTTCGGCAATGTCGGGCTTACCGACCGGCTCACATTCTCTGTCTTCGGCTCGGCTGTAAACGAGGTCCAGCGTCTCCAGACCCTGACCAAGAAATATCCGCACAGCGTTCTCGCCAGCAAAGACTTCGCCGGCTATTGCGGCGCCAACAACTGGCTGGCGCTCGGCATGGAGGAACTGGCGGGCATCAGGCAGAAGCTAACGGTGCTTTCACCCGATTTGTCGGGTGCTCTCTCGCTCGATGAAGACGGTGCGCTGGAGCCGATTTACGACCGAATATCGGACGCCGAGCAGGTCATGCTGCTTCATCGCAATGCCGCGCGGCCGTCCGCGGGCGACCCGAGGAAGCTCCAGTAACCGCCACGATCTGATCCGAACGCGTTTGGTATGCAGTCCGGTCGCCGGTTCCGCCAGGGAACTGGGGACTGTTCGAATCCAAGTTGCTCTAGGCTGGCAATGCGCTAGTCTCGCCTTCTGGACCTGCCAGAGTGGGGGCTGGTGTGAGAATGAATTTGGGCGTTGATCTGCTGCGGATCGAGGATGTTGGCATCTCTTTTGCCATTATAGGGGGACCGTTGCATGCCGTCAGGCGTGCAAATCTTCGCGTCCTGCCCGGCAAGGTTACTGCGCTTGTGGGCGAGTCCGGTTCCGGAAAATCGGTTCTTAGCCAGGCAGTGATGGGCATTTTGCCGAACACAGCCCATGTTCGCGGGCGTATCCTGTTTTCCGATCCTGAAAAGCCCGGCACGACGCAGGATATCCTGCAGATGCCGCGTGACGGACCCGAAATCCGGGCGTTGAGAGGCAGCCGCATCGGCAAAATATTTCAGGAGCCGATGACATCACTGTCGCCGCTGCATACGATCGGCAATCAGGTGAGCGAATCCCTGCAGATTCATACGCCCATGGCTTGGGTGGAGCGCAAGGCGCGGACCAAGGAAATGCTCGGACTTGTCGGCTTTCCCAACCCCAAGCGCGCCTATGACATGTATCCCTTTGAACTTTCGGGAGGATTGCGTCAACGCGCCATGATCGCCATGGCGCTTATCTGCCGGCCCGCGCTGTTGATCGCCGACGAGCCGACGACGGCGTTGGACGTCACCATCCAGGCGCAAATCCTGCAATTGCTGCGCGAGCTTCAGACGAAGCTGAACATGGCGATGCTGCTGATCACGCACGACCTTGGCGTAGTCGCCAACGTCGCCGACGAGGTGGTGGTCATGTACCATGGCGAGATCATGGAAGCGGGACCTGTGGAGGCGATATTCCGCCGGCCGGGCCACCCTTACCTGAAGGGCCTGATGGCAGCCGTTCCGCATTTCGACCTGAAGCCCGGCGAAAGGCTAAAGGCGCTCCGCGAGGTGCCGGTGAATGTCGGGAACCTGCTCGGCAAGCAGACGGCGCCGGCATCGAAGGGGCCGGACGACATCCTGCTGTCGGTCAGGGATCTGACAAAGACCTTCACGATCCGCAAGTCCGGATGGTTCGGCGGAGATCATCAAACCTCTGTTCGCGCCGTGGACGGCGTGAGCTTTGATATCAGGCGGGGTGAGTGCCTGGGTCTTGTCGGCGAAAGCGGCTCCGGCAAAACCACCGTCAGCAAGATCCTCATGCGGGCTGTCACCCCTACCGGCGGCTCTGTGATCTTCAATGGCCGCGATGGTCCGATCGACGTCTTGGAAGCCGAGGGAGACGCCCTGCGCATGCTGCGCGCGAAAATCCAGATGGTATTCCAGGATCCGGTTTCGTCGCTTTCACCCCGCATGACGGTGGAGAACATTTTGAGCGAGCCGCTGGAAATCCATCGACGTGGCAATGCCGCGTCCCGACTCGCCACGGTCAAGAGCCTGATGCAGGCAATCGGGCTCGACCCGCGCTTCATAAAGCGTTATCCGCATAGTTTCTCCGGCGGGCAGCGTCAGCGTATCGGCATCGCGCGCGCGTTGGCGCTGGGGCCTGAACTCCTGATCTGCGACGAGCCGGTTTCGGCACTCGATGTCTCTGTCCAGGCGCAGATCCTGAACCTTCTGAAGGACCTGCAGAAGGAACTGGGCCTGACCTACCTGTTCATATCCCACAACCTCGCGGTGGTGGACTACATGGCAGACCGTATCGCGGTGATGTGCGGCGGGCGTATCGTCGAGCTCGCGCCGCGCGAAATTCTGCTTAGGAAACCGGTCCACCCCTACACGCGCTCATTGGTCGCCGCAGTACCTTTCCCCGATCTCGACAGGCCGATGGATTTCAAGACGCTGAAACTCAGCGGCGCTTCCGACACCAGCGCATGGGGACCGCAATTCCGCGACGAGGGCGACGAGGATATGCTGTCGCCGCTCGATCTTGGCGGCGGCCACCTCGTGCTGGCCCGACGTTCGGCCGATTTCAGCGAGCTACGCCATTGATCAGCCGGCGCACCGTCCTTGGACTCATGGCTTCGGCATTTCTGCCGGGCACGTTGCGCGCCGGCGATCTGGAGCCGGAATTTCTTGAGCCGCAGCTGAAGGCCAGAGCGCTGCCGGCACTCGCCGAACGCCTGCCCAAGCGCCCTCGCGCGTTGAATCTCGCCGCGATGGGCCGGCAGCCCGGCCAATATGGCGGCACGCTGCGCACGATCATCGGCAGCCAGAAAGACATCCGGATGATGACAATCTACGGGTACGCTCGCCTGGTCGGCTATGACGAAAAGCTTAACCTGCAAGCCGACATTCTCGAAAGTTTCGATGTAGCGGATGATCGTGTCTTCACTTTCAAGATACGAGAAGGACATAAATGGTCTGACGGTAGCCTGCTGACGTCGGAGGATTTTCGCTATTGCTGGGAAGATGTCTGGCTGAACGATGAGCTTTCGCAAGGCGGGCTCGCCCCGGCCCTGCTGGCGGACGGCAAGCCGCCACGCTTCGAGATCGTCGATCCGTTGACGGTCCGCTATAGTTGGGATGCGCCCAATCCCGACTTCCTGCCCAAGCTCGCCGCTGCTTCGCCCCTATCGCTTGTTCTGCCGGCCGCCTATCTCAAGCAGTTCCACAAGAAATACCAAGATCCATTCCGGCTCGCCGGCCTAATGAAGGAGAACCGGGCCCAGAAATGGACTCTCTTGCATATCCGCATGTCGCGGCAGTATCGCCCGGAGAACCCGGAACTGCCGACGCTCGATCCCTGGCAGAACCGGACCAAGCCGCCGGCTGAGCAGTTCGTCTTCGAGCGGAACCCGTTCTTTCATCGAATAGACGAGAATGGCCGGCAACTGCCTTATGTCGACCGGATTGTCATGAATGTCAGCTCGTCGGCGATCATTTCCGCCAAGACCGGTGCGGGCGAGAGCGACCTGCAAGGCATGGGAATTGACTTCACCGATTACTCCTTCCTGAAGGATGCGGAGAAGCGCTACCCAGTGAAGATGCATCTCTGGAAACGCACACAAGGTTCGCGGCTGGCGCTGCTGCCCAATCTGAATTGTGCCGACCAGGTGTGGCGTGGCCTTTTTCGTGACGTGCGCGTGCGCCGCGCACTTTCGCTCGCTGTGGACAGGCGCGAGATCAATTTGGCTGTGTTCTACGGATTGGCGCAGGAAAGTGCCGATACGGTCCTGCCGGAGAGCCCGCTCTACCGGCCGGAATTCGCGAAAGCCTGGGTCGCCCATGATCCCGACCAGGCCAATGCCCTGCTCGACGAGGTCGGGCTTCAGGCGCGTGACGATGACGGCCTGCGGATACTCCCCGACGGACGCCCGGCGCAGCTCGTAGTGGAAACGGCCGGCGAAAGCACGCTGGAAACCGACGCGCTCGAGCTCATCACCGATCACTGGCGCAAGATCGGCATCGCCCTGTTCATCCGGACTTCGCAGCGCGACATCTTCCGCAGCCGCGCGCTTGGTGGCCAGATCATGATGTCGATGTGGTCGGGCATCGACAATGGCGTGCCGACCGCCGACATGAACCCCTACCAACTCGCCCCCACCGTCGATGACCAGCTGCAATGGCCGCTCTGGGGTGCTCACTACTTGTCCCGTGGCAAGGTCGGCGAAGCGCCCGATCTTCCGCCCGTGGTCGAGTTGATGGCTTTACTCAAGCGCTGGAACGCATCGACCGAAGCCACGGAGCGCGCCGAGATCTGGAATTCAATGCTGTCGATCTATACCGATCAGGTGTTTTCGATCGGCACGGTAAACGGAACGCATCAGCCGATTCTGGCATCCTCGCGGCTGCGCAATCTGCCTGACAAGGCGCTCTACGGCTACGACCCGACCGCCTATTTCGGTGTCTATATGCCGGATACATTCTGGCTTGGAGAGTCCTGAGCGTGCTTCGATATTTTGTCTGGCGCATCGCCGTGATGGTTCCAACGCTGCTGGTCATATCGGCACTGGTGTTCACGATCATCGAACTTCCCCCAGGCGACTATTTCGACAGCTATGTTGCCGAGCTTCGGGCTCAGGGCGAAGCGGTGGATTCCGATCGCATCGAGATGATGCGCAAGGAATATGGTTTCGACAAGCCACCGGTCATTCGCTACTTCTACTGGGTCGGCGGGATGCTGCACGGCGATTTCGGCTATTCCTTCGAATATGAGCTGCCGGTTCGCGACGTCGTCGGGGACCGAATGTGGCTGACGGTGCTGGTTTCCTTCGTCACGATCATCTTTACCTGGCTCATCGCCTTTCCGATCGGCATGTACTCCGCCACGCATCAATACAGCTGGGGCGACTACGGCCTGACTTTCTTCGGCCTTCTCGGCCTTGCGATTCCGAACTTCATGCTGGCGCTGATCCTGATGTATTTCGCCAACATCTGGTTCGGCACGTCTATCGGCCATCTCATGGACCAGCAATATCTCGGCGAGGCGATGAGCTGGGCCAAGGCGAAGTCGATCCTCGCCCATCTCTGGATTCCGGTCTTGATCATCGGCACCGGGGGCACGGCAAGCATGATCCGGCGGCTGCGCGCCAATCTGCTCGATGAGCTACATAAGCAATATGTCGTGACCGCGCGCGCCAAAGGCCTTCATCCCTTCAGGGCGCTGGTCAAATATCCGCTGCGCATGGCGCTCAATTTCTTCATTTCAGATATCGGCTCTATCCTGCCGGCCATCATCTCCGGCGCCGAAATCACGGCAATCGTGCTGTCTTTGGAGACGACCGGGCCGATGCTGATCAAGGCGCTGCAAAGCCAGGACATGTATCTGGCAGGGTCGTTCCTGATGTTCCTCGCCTTCCTGACGGTCATCGGCGTCCTGATTTCCGACTTGGCGCTGGCGCTACTTGATCCGCGAATTCGTTTGCAAGGCGGCAGCACCAAATGAATACGCAATCGCCGCTGCCCGCTCCGGGCGCCCCGCTGCAACACTACGTTTCCATCGCGCCCTTTGACCTGGAGTCGGTCGAGGCGATGACGCCGGAGCAGTCGAAGGTCTTTCAGGCGTCGCAGCTGCGGCTGATGTGGTGGAAATTCCGTCGGCACAGGCTTGCCCTTGTATCCGGCATATTCCTGGCAGCGCTTTATTTCGGGATACTGATCTGCGAATTCCTGGCGCCCTACGATCTGCACACGCGCAACATGGACTACATCTATTCGCCGCCGCAGCGGGTGCACCTGTTCCACAACGGCCAGTTCGTCGGGCCGTTCGTCTATGGCCGCCAGATGACGCTGGATATGGACACGCTCAAGCGGAACTACATCGAGAAACAGGATGATGTTCAGCGGATCCGTTTCTTCTGCAAGGGCGACAGTTACCGGTTCTGGGGCCTTATCGAAGGTGACAGGCATTTTGTCTGCCCCGCCGAAAACGGCCAGCTCTTTCTGGCCGGCACTGACAGGCTGGGGCGCGATGTGCTCTCGCGCATCATCTATGGCGCACGCATTTCACTGACAATCGGCCTCGTCGGCATCAGTTTCAGCTTCCTGCTCGGCATTGTCATTGGCGGACTGGCCGGCTATCACGGCGGTATCTTCGACCTGATCGTCCAACGGATAATCGAAGTTCTGCAATCGATCCCCAGCATTCCGCTATGGCTGGCTCTGGCGGCGATCATGCCGATAACCTGGAGTCCGATCCTGATCTATTTCGGCATCACCGTCATCCTCGGGCTGCTCGACTGGACCGGACTGGCGCGGGCCGTGCGTTCAAAGCTTCTAGCCTTGCGCGAGGAGGATTATGTTCTGGCCGCGCAATTGATGGGCGCCAGAAGCAGCCGCATCATCGGGCGGCATCTCATTCCCGGCTTCATGTCGCATCTGATCGCGACGGCGACGATCTCCATACCCGGCATGATCCTGGGCGAGACGGCGCTGAGCTTCCTCGGGCTCGGCCTGAGGGCGCCGATAACCAGCTGGGGCATCCTGCTCACCGAGGCGCGCAGCGTCAGCGTGATCGCGTTCTATCCATGGCTGCTTTTGCCGATGCTTCCCGTCGTTCTCGTCATCTTGGCGTTCAACTTCCTCGGCGACGGGTTGCGGGACGCCGCGGACCCCTACAAGTGACAGCGCTATTCCGCCGCGCGCAGTGCCGCCGACTCCACCCGGTATGATCCTTGTCGGCAACTGTTCGCTTGTTGCAGTGTTCATCGTCCGCGTCTACACGCGGCAAGACTCGATCGGGGTTTAACACGTCGGCCTCGGGTTTCAGCCGCGAAACGCTCTGGTCGGGGGCAGTTGATTTCGTGAACTGGTTCTGGACATACAATCGCACATGAGTCGCCTTGACAGTTTCATCCGGAGGATGACCGCACAGCGCGACATACTTGATCATGTCTGCGCCGAGGTGGCGAAGATGGAGGGGCCCGTGCTCGAGCTCGGCCTCGGCAATGGCCGGACGTTCCACCATCTGCGCGAGCGCCTGCCCGGACGCCGGATCGTAGCGTTCGACCGCGCACTTGCCGCACACGCCAGCTCAATTCCCGAAGCTGAAAACCTCGTGCTCGGCGAAATACGCGAGACGGCGAGCAGGTTCATTGGCATCGACGCCGCTCTTGTTCATGCCGACATCGGCACCGGCTATGAAGATCGCGATGCAGTGACCTCTACCTGGCTTCCCGATCTGACCGCGCGCCTGCTTCGCGTCGGCGGCATCGCGGTCAGCGGCACGCCGCTCGATCACCCGCAGTTGCAACGCCTCCCGCCGCCACCTTCGGTTCCCGCCGATCGTTATTTTATCTGTAGGCGCGTGTGAGGGGCCGGGACGAGCCAAATCTTCAGGGGCCAAGCCTTCAGGGGATCGTGTATACTGCTATCTCCCGGTCAATGCCGCGCAGCGAGACCTCGTGGGGCACGGGCGTCAGCGCGTTCCTGTGCAAGAGATCGGCGGTGAGATTGTCGTCGACCACCGCTCGAGTGGCGAAGATCGCCTGTGCGTTGGCAAGGTTCTGGACCCGCGAAGCAATGTTGACCGTCTGGCCGAAATAGTCCTGTCGCTCATTCATAGACACGGCGATGCAGGGGCCGGCATGGACTCCGATCTTGAGCAGCAGATCCTCGCGCCCGCTCTTGTCGTTGAGCGTACGCATGGCATCGCGCATCCTGAGGGCTGCAGCTATCGCACGATCAGGCGTCGCGAAGGTCGCCATCACCGCATCACCGATCGTCTTCACCACCGCGCCTGCCTCCGCCGTGACGATCTCGTGCAGAACCTGGAAATGCTCGCGCACGAGATCGAAGGCTGAAAGGTCGCCCACCCGCTCGTAAAGCTCGGTCGATCCGCGCAGGTCGGTGAACAGGAACGTCAGGCTGGTGATCTTCAGGCGCTGGTTGATGTCGAGTGTATCCGTGCGATAGAGATCGCGGAACGTCTGGTTGGTGAGCAGGCGCTTGGCGGTCAGGAAGGGCCGGCGTTTTCCCAGGAAATCATGCAATGCCTGGCCGGCGATGAAGACCGTCGGCAGCACGCGGGTGTCAGTCCGGTTTTCCAGCGAAATGCGCAACGGGCCGGGCTGCATCTCCAGCGTCTGGTTCTGGACATGGTCGCGGTCGAAGGCCAAAGAGAGGCTCCGGCGCTCCTTTGTTGGTTCGCCCTTCCCGTCGATGAACTGCGCTGAATGGGTGACCGGCTCGAAGACGATGATGAATTCGGACGGAAGCTGTATGGGCAGAACCGCCTTTTCACCGGGCGCAAGCTCGATATCCTCCAGCGAGAACGCTTCCAGCTTTTTCGCGAAATCCTCTTCCGGCAGATCGACGCCGGACGCCCAGTAGATTTGGCGGAAATATTCCGCCACCGGCAGTTCGTGTGGATTGTGGGCGGCAATCCTGCGCACGCGGGGACTGACGGTGAATGTCACCTCGACCATCTCGTCGAGGGTCGGTGAATAGCCCTCGGAGCACAGCGCGCAGGTGTATTCGTCCTTTTGCAGGGTTTTCAGCGTGGCGTTGGTGTCGAGCACGCCGCCGCAGCCGGGGCACAGAACATTCCAGGAAATGTCGAAGATGCCCACCCGCGCCGCATGGAGAAAGGCGCTTATTGCGCGCTCCTCGTCGAGGCCATGCTTGCTGGCGAAGGCTGGCGCATTGATGCGGCAAAGTTCGCGGTCCTCGCCCTCCGCGATGGTTCGCTTGATCGCGTCGATCGCCTGCGGATCGACATCGGCCGATTGTCGCAGAAGTGAGAACAGATCCTGAGCTTCGTTCATCGTGCAGGCTCCGGAAAATGCACCCCGAGGCGTTTTGACCGGACCGGTCTTTGGTCCGAGTGCTCCATCTTACTTCGAAACGGACCGTACGGCCATTCGAATGGATAGCCTGGTGACCGTTCAATTTCCATTCGGCGGATTTTAACCGGCCGCAAGCAGCACTATGATGGTCCATGGCGCATTCATCTTTGGGATTTTCTCCCATGCCGACATCCGACAATCCGCCATTTCCCGCGGCCCTGCGCCTTTTTTCTGCGGTGGTCATCATCGTCCTGATCGTAGGCGCCGGCCTGTTTTTCATGCCTGCGCTGGTGAAACCGGGCTGGCCTTGGGCCGTCACGCCGTTCAATGCGCGCTTCCTCGGTGGCTTCTACACCGCCGAAATGGTCGTGATGGCGGCGCTGCTGGTCTGGAATCGCTGGTCGCCCGGCAGGCTCGTGCTCGTCATGGCCTTCATCTTCACCGTCATCGTGTCGGTGGCTTCGTTCATCAATCTCGGCTATTTCAACTTCGAGCGCAAAGCGCCCTGGCTGTGGTTTTTGGTCTATCTTGCTTCGGTCGCGGTATCCGGGCTGTCCCTGTGGCGGGCCAGGGCCCGTCCTTCTGCAAAAGGCGTGACCTTAAATCCCGCATGGCGCGGCTACATGCCGGCGGAATCCGCGATCCTTGGGCTCTATGGCGTCGGCCTGTTGCTGTTTCCCCTGACATTCAGTGGCATCTGGCCATGGCCGATCGATGCCTTCCACGCTCAGGTCTACAGCGCCATCTTCCTCGCCGGTGCGGGCGGTATATATCTCGTCTGGAGAAGCGCGCCGCGCGAGGAACTGCTGGTGCTCGGGTTGGCGCAGTTTCTGGTTGGCCTGCTTGCCATCCTCGGCGTCGTCATCACCAACGCTGCGGTGCACCGGATCGACTGGACGGCGACCGTGACATTGTGCTGGCTCGCCCTTTTCGGCTGGATAGGCATCAGCGGCGTCTTCAAACTCTACGCTGCCTCCCGGTATTTTTAGCTCGCAATCGGCATCATAGGTCAGAGACGGCTGGATTTTCAGGTGGCGTCCGGTGCATCGTACCGGGCCGATTGCCTTCGCCGGGAACGCCATGACCAGCACGACCTCGCCACCCTCCGAGAAAATCGAGCCGCTGCTCCGGTCCGTCCGGCCAAGCGATGCGGAGGCGCTTTGCGCTATCTTCAACATGCCGGGCTTCCGCTGGGGCACGCTCAGGATGCCTTTCGAGATGGTGGAGCAGGTGGCGCGGCGCATTGCCAAGTCCGGCCAGGAAACCACCTGGATCGTTGCCGAGCTGGACGGCAAGGTCGTCGGCCATGGCAGCCTGGTCGTGCAGGGTTCACCGCGCCGTTCGCATATCGGCGAGATCAATATTGGCCTTGACGATGCCTTTGTCGGCAAAGGTATCGGCTCTGCCATACTTGGCGCGCTGCTTGACGTGGCCGACAACTGGCGCGCCCTGAAGCGGGTCGAATTGACCGTCTATGCCGACAACGAAGCGGCTCTCCGTCTCTACAAAAGCCACGGCTTTGAGGTCGAAGGCCGGCATGTGAAGGCCGGCTTTACCGACGGGCAGTACCACGACCTCCTGAGCATGGCCCGGCTGCGGTTCTAAGATCCGCTGTTTGGCGTTAGCTGTTTAGCCAGTCTGACAATTCGTGCCGAGCGAACAGGTGATTGCTCATGGAGAGCTGCGTAGGATACGGCCATTTCGTCTCACGCCATCTTAATCGAGTTGACGATCTATGTGTGGGCCGGCCGCATCCAGCAAGTCTGGTCTCGCTTGGCGTTTGCACCGCAAGCGGCTAGACGGGACCAATGACCGCCGTCTTTGATCCTACCCCTTCCCCTACCCCTACGCCTCCGGTGGAAATTCTGACTGTGCTGTCGCTGCTCTGCCCGGAGGTCGTGCGCGACATCGAGCAGAACTGGAATGCACCGGTTTCCGACTACGCCCGCCATCTTTGGCGGCCGGTGGCAAGGCCTGCATCGGGCCCGGCGATCGCTGCCCGCTCGATCCTGCGCGAAGTCCTGCATCAGCGCCTCGGTATGATCATGCAGCCTGACGAGATCGGCAAAGCCCTCGACGAGTTCGAGCACAGACCGGTGATTCAGTCCGGCCTGCACTGCCTGCTTCTGATGGACCGGATCACCTTCGATGCCCTCCTGCTTGCCTGGCTCGGCGCAGTCGAAAACGGGCTGTCGGCCTTCGTCGGCTTCATGGGAACGACGATGACCATGGAGACAGTTGGCCGGGAGGGGCCGGGATGGCTCGATGTCGGCGACGACAAGGTCAACCTGTTTGGCATGGGGCGCCACAAACTGTGCCGCAAAAGCGCCTGCGTGGCCGGTCCCGTCTCCCTCAACAAGCGCGCGCTCGAAGCGGTGGGCGATGAAACGGATGCCAGCCGCTGGCTGGGCACACTGCTTGCCAGCCAGGACAAGGTGTTTGAAACCGCCGCCGATGCGCTGACTGCCCTGAACCAGGATCTGGTCGCCAATTGGGATCGTGCCGGCATGGCCCTGCCGGTTTTCATCGATGATCGGGCCGCCGCGGCTGCCATGGCGCGGCATCTGGAATATGACGGCAGCCTTCTTTCCAGGCTGCTCATTGAACCCGCAAGACGCCAGCGTCTCGAACATGCCTGGCAAGAGGCCGCATCGAGCCCATTTGGCAGATTCCTGCCCAATGCCACGGACTATTTCTGGGGCATCCGCGAGGAGCGCGTGCGCAAGCTCGTTCTCGAGAACGGGCACCTGATCGAGCCCGACAGGCCGCAAGGTCTTTCCATCCCGTTCGAGCGGCCGTATCTCAGGCAGGCGCTGCTGGACGGCGTGCTGCTGCCGAACTTGTTCCTGACGTTCCTCGTCCTTGCCATATTGCCGCGCGTGCGGGTCGTGGGGGGCCTGAGACAGATTGGCTATGTAGCGCTTTTCCACTCGATCCTTCTGGCCGTGCTAGACGAAAACGCGCCGGAAGAGCGCGATCTGGCTGCGGAGCTGCAGGTTCGGGAAAATGCCTGGGGCATGCGGGTCATCGATGAAAAGATCTCAGTCCGCGAGCAGCTTGCCGGCCTGCCGGAAGGAGCGCTCTTCCCGGACCTGCTCCGGCAATACCGATTGCGGACATTTGCCGAGACGACCGACGACCTGAAACTGGTTCGCGAAAACGCCAGATGGCGCAAGATCGGCCAGGCAGAGATCAAGCCGACCTGAGCCTAATTCGCAACCGCAAGCCACGGCGATCTATCGGGGAGCCTCTGGCGTCTGATCCGGCCGCATAGGCCTCACCTGTCATTGCACCGCACCGCCCCTTGCGGAGCCCATCCACCACGTGTTCGAAATCGACCGGTTCTTGTAGGGCAAGACTTTGCGACGGTATTCCAACGAATAGTCGGGATTGACGCGAAGCGCCTCCTGCCATGCCGCGCGGGCTTCGGCGAAACGGCCCAGATGGCCGTAGCTGCGGGCCGGAAGCACGCGAGACGTCGGTGACAGCGTTGCGAGTCAGCCCGTTGCATCAAGAGGTCAACGGCCTCCTCATCTTCATGATAGCAGGAAGACGGAGGGTAAGAGGGAACTTTCGCAGACGACGGCCACGCAGCCGCCCGAATGGGCAGCGCTCTGCCACCGGACCCACACGGATCGCTCGCTGCCGCTTGCCCGTCGACGACTATCAGTGCATCCTTGTGAATAGCCTGGCCGTGAAGTGCGGGCGAGATCACGCCGTCACGGCCACTAGTGAGGTCTTGTTCGATGGACTGCTCGGGCTGCGGTTTCGAGATTGAGGGCGGTTACGCCTTCTGTCCGAGGTGTGGCAGGCGCCAGCCCGTGCCATGCGCCAGTTGCGGCTACACCTGCGCACCTGATTTCGAGTTCTGTCCGAAATGTGGGGCAAGCGTCGGTGCGCCCGCAAAAGCCGTCGAACGGCCTGCTCCGGCACCAAGCCGGACCATTGTGCCGCCCTCTCGAACTCCGTCGCTGCTTTCGAACATGGAAAGCGAAGAAGGGCTGCATCCCGTCTCTGACGCCGATCGCCGGACGGTAACGGTCCTGTTCGCCGACCTTTGCGGCTTTACGACACTCAGCGAGCAGCTCGACCCCGAGGTCATGCAAGCGCTGCAGAACAAACTATTCAAGGAATTGACGGCGGCCGTACGAAACTTTGGTGGTTTCGTCGACAAATTCATCGGCGATGCACTGCTCGCTTTGTTCGGTGCGCCGGTCGCGCATGAGGACGATCCGGAACGTGCGCTTCGCGCCGCTCTCGACATGATCGCCCGGACGGCGCGGCTCGGCGAAAGCACCCCCCACTCCGGCTCGCCTCTGTTACTCCACATCGGCATAAACACTGGTCCGGTCGTTACTGGCGGATTGGGCATCGGCACCGCCAGATCCTATTCCGTGACCGGCGACACAGTGAATACGGCGCAACGCCTGCAATCGCTGGCCGCACCGGGTGAGGTGCTGGTAGGCGAGCTCACTCACAGGCTGACCCGGCATGCCTTTTCTTACGAGTCGCTGGGTGATGTCGTGTTTCGCGGCAAGGCTGGCAGCGTGCTCGTTCATCGACTGGACGCACCGCTAGCGGTGCCGCGTGCAGCGCGCGGGCTCGAGGCGCTCGGCCTCAGTGCGCCGCTAATAGGTCGTGGTGCGGAGCTCAATAGAATGATGGCGAGCCTTGACCAGGCGTGCGGCGGCTCGGCCCAACTTGTCCGCCTCGTCGGAGAAGCCGGCATCGGGAAATCGCGGCTGGTGAAGGAGTTCGTCGCCCGCGTCGGCGACGAGGAGCGTTTTCGCAACGTCGCCGTGCGGCAGGCCACGTGCTCACCGCTGGGTGAACAATCTTTTGGCGCCTTGGGCGCAGTGGTGCGCAGCGCTGCCGGGATGATGCAAAACGACAATGGCGACGAAATGCGGGGAAAGCTCGCAGGCTTGCTTGCCGATCTCGGCCTGCAGGGCGAGGAGGCGAAGCGGCTGATGCCTTTGCTCTACCATGTGCTTGGCCTTGGCGACCCCGATGCCACCTTGCAGCATGTCGAGCCCGAGCAGCTGCGGCGGCAAATTCTCTACGCAGTCCGCACAATCATCGAACGGCGGCTTGCGTTGTCGCCGTTATTGATTGTCGTCGAAGACCTGCACTGGGCCGACGCCGTGTCGCTCGAGGCACTACGTTTCGTGATGGACAGGTTGGAACGCACGCGGTTGATGTTGCTGGTCACGCATCGTCCGGCGCCGGACAACGACCAGCTCGACTCAAGTCGGGTCAGTCACACAGCGCTCAGGCTTCCGCCACTCAACAATGATGACGGACGCAGCCTGCTGGCAGCGCTTTTCGGCGAGAGCTGGGTAAGCTCCGCGGGAGGGCTTCTCGACCAGATCCTCGAGCGCGCGGGCGGCAACCCCCTTTTTGTAGAGGAAATCGTTCGCGGCCTTATCGATCGCGGTGTACTGATGCGAGACGGCCAGCGATGGCGGACTGTGGCAGGCGAAGTCGCAACCGGCATCCCCGCCACTATCCAGGCAATGTTGCTTGCCCGCGTCGACCGGCTGCCCCAAGAGGTGCGCCGGTTGGCCCAGGAGGCCGCGGTAATCGGCCCGCGCTTCGATGCCACACTTCTGAAAACCGTGACAGCCGACCCCGGCCGGCTCGAAGCCGGCTGCGAACTGCTTTGCGATGCGGAAATCATCGAGGAAGTTGCCGGATCAGGCTCGGTCTCGTCTCAAAGCTACCGATTTACGCAAACATTGCTGCAGGACGTGATCTACCAGAATCTGCTCCTGCAACGCCGGACCGAAATCCACGGGCGGATCGGTGCTGCCTTGGAGCAACTGTGCGGCGACGAGCCGGAACGGCTCGAGGATTTGACCGTGCTCGGTCATCATTTCGCACAGAGCGCCGAGCGGGCGAAGGGCGCGCATTACCTGCAGGCGGCAGGCGATCGCGCTCGCATGATATATGCCAATGACGACGCCCTTCGTTTCTACGAGCGAGCACTGACTGCGTTGGGCGCGATCGGGCAAACACCGCTCAAACTGGCAATTGCAGAGCGCATTGCCGATTTGAGCGGCCCGGCAGGCCGCCGCGAGATCGCGCACCACCACTACGAGACGGTGTTGCAGGCATACCGCGAGTCGGCCAATCGCGTCGCCTCGGCGCGAGTTTTGCGTAAGATCGGTCGGCTACTCTGGGATGTCGGCAAGCGGGACAAGGCAGAACCCCGCTATGCTGAGGCGGCAGCGCTCCTCGATGGAGCGGATGCCCCGATCGAGCAGGCGCATCTGTGGCAAGAACGTGGCCGACAGGCGTTCCGTAGCGGAGATCACGCTCTCGCGGCAAAATGGGCAGACGCGGCGCTGGATTGCGTAGGCACACTGACAACGGAGCATGTCTCCGAGGTAAGGTGTGATGCCACTCTTGTGACCGCCGAGGCACTCAATACCAAGGCTGTCGCGCTGGCTCGCCTTGGGCGAAACCGTGAGGCCGTGCGTCAGGTTGAGCGTAGCATTGAATTGGCCGAAGCCGCCGGTCTGCTGGGCGCGGCCTGCCGCGGCTACACCAATCTCGGCGTGCTCTACACGACCATCGATCCCGCAAAGGCGATGGAGGTCTGTCGACGCGGTCTTGAAGTGGCGCGCCGTATTGGTGATTTGGGTTTCCAGGCGCGCCTCCTCGCCAATCTGGCGGTCGCTTGTTGTACTTTCACGGATCGCTGTCCAACGGAGGGCGTGCCTGCTGCCGAGAAGGCCATCGAGATCGACCGGGCGCTCGACCAGCGCGAGCACCTGCCGGTGCCGTTGATCGTGCTTGGGCAGATCCACCAGTGCAACGGCCGTCCGGACCTGGCGGTTGGGTTGTTCCACGAAGCACTGGACGTAGCTCGCGAAACGGGCGAACCCCAACTGCTGTTTCCGTGTTATGATGGTCTCGCAACGCTTAATCTCGACCTCGACAATCTGGCCGAGGCCGAACGCTACTTTTCCCTGGCGCAGGGTATATGCGCCCAGCACGGGCTCGACCCGGAAGCGCTTGTGGTGCTGCCTTTTCTCGACTAGCCGGGGTTGGAGGTTGGAAATGTCCGCGCGTAGTGACTTGGTGCCGCTTCAACCGGGCGATCGTGCGCCAAACGTGGTACTCGACGCCATTACCCAGGAAGGCAAGATCGCGCTTGACGATTTTCGCGGCCAAAAACCGGTGCTGGTCGGCCTGTTTCGAGGTCTGCATTGCGCGTTTTGCCGGCGCCATATCGCCGCCCAGGCGCGGCTTGATCCGGAGCTGCGCGAAAAGGGCGTGGAGAGCCTGACGGTGGTCAACACGCCGATCGAACGGGCGCGTCTCTATTTCCGCTACCATCCGATGCCGAATCTGCTTGCGGCCTCCGATCCTGAACGCGCTTCACATCGTGCTTTTGGACTGCCCAATCTCGAATTCACCCAAAACGAGACGAACTGGCCGTACAAGGTCTCGATGGCAGCGGCAAAGGATATGCGGGTCGACATACCAGGCGAGTTGCCCGGTCCTATGGATCCTCTTGCGGCCAGCGAAATCCTCAACAAGAGGGACCATTACGAGCTGACCGAAGCCGACGAGCAGATGCTAGCAACAGGACACGGACAATTGGTCGGTCAGTTCCTGCTGGACCGGCAGGGGATCGTCCGCTGGAGCTTCACGGAGGTTCCAGAGGGTGGGCGATACATGTTTGGGGCGCCAAGCCCGCAGGAGCTGATGTCAGCCGTATCCCAAGTCGCCCAATAGACTTGCGAACGAGGTAAGCGGGCGGGACACGGAATAAAAAACGGAACCAATTTGTGACAAATCTAGATACTGACAAGTTCACCGTTCATGCGAGCACGGCCTCGACTTTGCCAACAAAGTCATCGAGCGAGTGATCTCCGCGAATCTCGATGCGCGGAAGGTCGATGGGATCGCAATCGAGGTCCGCCGGCCCGTGTCTGCCGCCGAAGCCGATTCGATAGCCGCACTCCTTGGCTAGCCTGCCAAGCCGTCGGTCGGTGACAGAGAAGGGTGCCGCGAACGCCGTGGTTGGCCGACCGGTCCATCGTTCGATGAACATACGAGAGCGCAGGAGCTCGGCGGCCAAGTCAGAGCTCGACAGACCATCGATCGCGCGATGCGTCGCCAGATGGCTTCCGAAGAACGCACCTTGGCCGGCGAGGCGTCGCACCGTCCCGGCGTCCATAAGCTGCGTCGGCGGGCCGCTGTAGGCGTCCCATTGTGCACTTTCGCCCACCAGGTCCGTCACCAGGAACACTTCCGCGGTCAGGTCGTTCGTGCGCAAGGCCGGCCAGGCATGGTCGGCAAAGTTCTGGAAGCCGTCATCGAACGTGATGAGCACTGGGCGGCCAACGAAAGGCTGACGGTTGACGATGAACCATTCCAGCTGCTCGGACCTAATCGCGTGAAAGCCATTGGCGCGCAGCCATGCCATTTGGCTGGCGAATGCGGCGGGCGCGAGCCGAAAACGGGCGAGCGCGGCCGGACCTTCATCGGCGACGCTGTGATACATGAGGACGGGGATACGCTGCCGCCGCTCGCTACGTGCCACGTCGCGGCGCAAGGCCCGCGCCCCGCCCCAGACGATATTTCGCGCGACCCCGATTTCAACGGGTGCGCGGATTGGCACATGATCTACCATCGGTTCCGTCGCCACGTCGCCTGGTGACAAGCGGCGGAAGCGGTCTATGCGGTAGAGCTCGGTCTGGATCGATTGCTCGAGGACGAGGCCGTCGGTCGCTGCCAGCGTCTCTGAGATCGCTTGTGCACCGAATGTGTTCCAGTCGAAGCCCGTCCTTCCAACATTGTCTCGTAGCACGAATGCGTGTGCGCTGATGAAACTGCCGCCAGGCGCCAACGCTTCAATGAGTTTTTTGGCGATGCGCCGCACATCGGCGAGATCATCCAGGTAGTAGAGCACTTCCGAACACACGATCAGATCCATTTCGCCCGGCAGCGTGTCCGCAGAGAAATCCAGTACGCCGAACTCAACATTCGGCTGATCGCTGCATCGCGCGCGCGCCCGTCCGACGGCTACGGCGGAGATGTCAGTTGCGGTCAAATGGCCCACGCGCGGCGCCAGCTGCCGCGTGAAGTGGCCCTCCGCGCAGGCCAGCTCAAGCGCCCGTCCGATGGGACCGGCAGGCAGAATTTCGAGCTGCCGCTCATATTTTTCCTGCTCATAGGGCGAACCGTAGTTCCAGGGATCCTCGGTCGCGAAATGGCGATTCCAGAAAGATGTGCGATCATTGTCGCGCCCATCCGCGGCCCGTGCACGGCGCGGCGCTGTAAAAGGCTCTTTAGTTTCGGCGCTCGACCGAACCAGCGCCTGCGCTTCCGCGGCCAATCCCGCGAGTTTGCCGAAATGGCTGTCCCGATCAGACCGGCGTCCCGCCATGGACAACAATGCCTCGGCTGCAAACATGTTTGACTTGTCGGCACCGGCGCCCTTTTGCGGTGCATCTACAGGCGATCGCCTCGCAAGTCGCGCGGCACTGTGCATCGGCCGCTCAGGGGGCACGAAATTCAGGATCAATTCAATCCAATGACGCCTTGTCACTCTCCCGAGTACGCCGAACTGCACGAGAGCCTCGATCTGGCCATCCATCATCAGATGGGCATAGATTTGATCGATTCCTTCCGGCACTTCGATCGAGGCCGGATTTCGCGCGTCGACACGAATTCCAAGTGTCCGCGCCAGCCTGCGCGGCGCGGCAAGATCGTCGACATCGAGCAGCATTTGCTCAAAGTGATACTGCACGCGGCGAGCCGCGTCGGGATTATTCCAGACCTTGCCGAGTTCGATGATCAACTCGGTGAGGGAGCCGCCGAACCTGTCCCACCTGGCAGCCAATTGCGCGGGCACCGACAGGCTTCCTACCATAAGGCCATCGACGGCCACCTTGGCGATCTCACGCGCCCACTTACGTCCTGCCGGGAGCGCGCGCAGGGACTGCGGGTTGATCGAGCGCGAGCCGCAGCCGCAATCCGATGCGGCGTTCCACAACGCGAACCACGCGAGTGCTTCTGAAGCGGTGCGGCCGTTCGCCTCGATCGCTCCATTGGCGTGAGCCGATGCCGGGTGTTTGACCCTGGGATCGGCGGAAAAGCCGCGGGCGATCACGATTTCCGCATCTGCCAGCATCTGCGCCGAATTGCGGCTGAGCGAGTTGGGGCTGACCCGATAGAAAGCGAGCGGCTCGTCGACCATCACCCAATTTTTGCCTAGACGTGCGAGGCGCTGCCACAGATCCCAGTCCTCGCAGGTACGCAGCGACACATCGAAGCCGCCCAACTCGGCAATTGTCTTCCGGTCGACGAGCAGCGCGTGAGTGCGGATCGCGCACCGGCGCGCGAATGTTTCGAAGGGCTGGATCGCAACCTCCGTCGCGATGCTCGACTGAGTGAGTTCGCCATCGGGCATCACGCGCCGGGAACCGCAATAGGCGGCGACCGCATCGGGCGCGGCTTCAAGTGCGGCCAGCATTTTGGCAAGGAAGCTGGCATCCACCCAATCGTCCGCATCCAGAAACATGAGCCAGTGGCCGCGCGCTATCGACATCCCGCTATTGCGCGCGCCAGCGGCGCTATACGCGCAAGAGCTCAACGTCCGAAACCGGGCATCGTGCTCCACATAACCGGCGATGATCGCGGGGGTGCGGTCCGTGGAGGCGTCGTCGACGATGATCGCCTCCCAATCCACTATTTCCTGATCGAGAAGGCAATCGAGTGCGCGCGCCAGCGTTACCTCCGCGTTGTGCGCAGGAACCACGATTGAAACCATGGGATTATACGCCACGCCGTGTAACCCGCGCGTTGGTTCGAAGGTAGAACAAGAGTCCCGAAACATAGCCGGCGATTTCCTGCCAAAGGAAACGGTCCTCAGGGACGCCGCGTCCAAACAGTCTCCTGCGAACTCTTCCGAGCCGCCGCGACGCCGCCATTTGGCTGCAGAGCGAGCTTGCTCCTGTCGTGCTACCGAAGTTGGAAGCCTGGCGCAGCATTCGCATCCGTGCCGCCGAGCTTGGGCGCCAGCTGTCGCAGATGCACGTCAAAGCCAAGCATGCCGCATACTCATGTCGATCCCCTGGGTCGGCGCCATGACCACAGGCGGCGGTCCCGGGCACCGTATGAGTGCAATAGCTATGGCAACCTGACGTCTTTTGCAATTGGGGGCGCAACAAATGCCGCCCACTGAAGCTTTGGTGTGAATGACTGGAGTTATTGGGACTGTCGCTCCCCTCCTATCGACCGAAACGCCTCGATTCCGAGGTGCATTCTCGAACAGCCATTCTCCGTGCGAAAGAAGACCTTCCTTCTACCGTTGGGCCCGCATCGGAAGCTGATCGTCGCAGTATACAGTCGGGTGCGAGACGGTACGTGCACCGCCAGACCAGCTACTTTAGACACTTCTAATGAGTCTGCGCTACTTAATTGCGCTCCAGTAGCTATAGCCTGACATTGTATTACTCATTTCGATAGTAGATTGCGTCCAATGATCGATTAGATTAGCCGGTTGTGGCTGCTATCACAAAGAGATGCGAGAGCGACATCAATCGGAACTCGTGCATTTGCTGCTAGTCCAAGAGATGTAAAAGGGAGGCACGAATTGGCTTAAGCCAAGAAGATTCCGGCTTGCGAGCCGGGAATTTTGCTGGCATGCTTGCTGGTTTCTGAGTGGTGCACTGTGGCAATTGTTCAAAGAAGGGGGCATAAAGATGGCCAAGGAATCTTCGAATACCGCTTCTTCAGCAAATAAAGCGGACGCAAATCTGATAAGTAATGCAGACGGAAGCGGGCTGACCTTCATGGCGGGCCAGGCTCGCGAGAGCGGGGCCCCCGGCGACGCTGTAGGTGTCGACAAGATACGTGATCTGCTGTTCGGCAACCAGATGCAGGACTATGACCGCCGCTTTTCCAAGCTTGAAGAACGGGTCTTGCAGCGCTTCAAGGATGTCGAATCCGAGGCCAAGCGCAATCTTGAAATGTACGAGTCAAATGCAAAGAAGCAGGTCGACTCGCTTGCGGCGCAATTGCGGAACGAAAAAGACGCGCGAGCCGACGCCGATAAGGAGATTGACCGGAATCTTCGCGAGCAAAATCAGGCGCTCGAAAAGCAGGTGCGCGCGTTGTCGGATCAGTTGAGCGAGCTTGAGCGGGAAGTTGCGGACCGGATAAATCGAAACGATCATTTGCTGCGTGAGGAAATCAAGCAAAAGAATGAAAGCATTCAGATGCTGATGGAGAAAATGTTTTCCGATCTTGGCAATGTCAAGACCGACCGAAATCTTTTGGCTGGCCTGTTTGTCGAGGTTGCAAAATGTCTAAATCAGGATCCCGTCGGCAGCAAGAACAACGCGGAGCGTACCTGGAAAGTGAGTTGATCGGAACTTGACGTCGACTGTCGACCCAATCAGCCTCCCTCAAAGAGCAGCTTCGAACGATACAGAGATTGATCGCGAGGCTCTGGCTCGCCTTTTGATCGAAATTGCCCGGAACGTTGATCCGGACTATCGTGCGCGTCTCGACGGAATCCCAACCGCCGACCCTCGCATGGAAACGCTGCGCCAGTTGCTGGTCGGCCGCGAAATTTCGGAGCTTTCACGAGTTACGCACCTGCTCGACGAACCCGAGCAGCTTGCGGCTGCAGTGGGGAGCGTTCTCCCCAGTGCAGCCGCACGTGCGCCTCATGCGCAACTCGGAGAGGCCCTTGCGCCAGCTGTCGAGAGGGCCGTGCAACGGTCCATCCAGAAGAGCCCGCGTACGCTGACGGATATATTGTACCCGGTGTTTCTGCCGGCTATTCGCAAGTCGATCGGCGAAAAGATCGACCAGACCTTTCAATCGCTGAATGAAACTTTAAGACATATATTTACCTGGCATGGGCTCAAGTGGAGATTTGAAGCTTGGAGAACAGGTGCAAGCTTCTCAGAAGTTGTTCTTAAGCATTCTCTTGTCTATCGTGTGGAACATGTGTTTCTCATCAATCGCAATTCCGGGCTTTTGATAGCGCATGTAACTGCCGATAATGCAACTAGCGAAGATCCTCAACTCATTTCGTCTATGCTTAGTGCAATTCAAGATTTTGTAAAAGACTCATTTAACGAGAAAGAACAGAGTGGCCTGGACACTATTCGTTTCGGAGAGCTTCGTCTCTGGTCGGAAGTTGGACCGTTTGCGACCTTGGTTGCGGTGATCCGGGGAAATCCGCCGGAGGAATTACATGAAATAATTCGCGATGTATTGCTTGGCATCCATGATGAATGCTCACAGGCTCTAGAGCAGTTTGACGGCGACAGTTCGCAGTTGGCCGGCGTAGAGACGCAGTTGCAGACCTGCGTTGAACTGAAGCAGGAGGAATCAAACCAGGGATTTCCGTGGCTGGTAGTCGCTGCAATCCTGCTGGTTTTGATTCCGGCAGGCGGTTGGTTCTTTCTTTCCTGGCAATCCGGGCAGCGCTGGCAGGCCTATGTGTCGCGACTGGGGACCCAGCCGGGCATCATCGTTGCCGAACAAAAGGTGCGCGATGGCCAATTCTATATTGCCGGCCTGAGAGCCTGAATCAAAAAGAGTGTTTTGATATCAACTTCTTGCGAGCCTGCGGGTGAGCAGGCGAATGTGAGCGACGTATATCCAGGCTTCTGCGGAAGCGAGG
>NZ_JAMYVA010000026.1:0-72650 GCF_040323505.1 Mesorhizobium sp. M0040 | reverse complement strand
AACCACACCGTATCCCACCCGCGCCGCCGGCCCTCCGCATCGCGGCCGGTGGTCTATACGACGGCGATGCTCATGCGGCGTGCCGGCCGGCTGGACGAGCTGGGAGGCCGCTATGCGGCCTTGATGCGGGTGCGCGCCGGCGCGCTGCTCGGCGCACCGCAAGGGTTGCAAGGCAAAGCGCTCGACCACTGGCTCGACTCTCGCGATAAGGAGCAAGCTGGCGGCTTCACGACGCGCTCGCAAGCGGCCGGCGAGGCGAAGAATCTGACGCAGATGCAACAGGCAGCAGAACGGCTGCATGACTGGACGGCAAGGAGGCTCGGTGAACGTCGATGATGTGAAGGCCCTGGCGACACGGATCAGGGAAGAAGTGGCCAAGGCGATCACCGGGCAGCACGATACGGTCGACCTGATGCTGACCGCCTTGTTTGCGGGCGGGCATATCCTGCTGGAAGGTCCTCCGGGCACGGCCAAGACAATGACGGCGCGCTGCTTCGCCCAGGCGCTTGGGATCGCTTACGGGCGCATCCAGTTCACGCCGGACCTGATGCCCGGCGATATCGTCGGGTCGAACATCTACAACTTCCAGACCGGGCAGTTCACGCTGACGCGCGGCCCGATCTTCTGCGATCTCCTGCTTGCCGACGAAATCAACCGCACGCCGCCCAAGACGCAGGCTGCACTGCTCGAGGCGATGCAGGAACATGCGGTCACCTTCGACGGCACCACGCATTCGCTCGGCCGCAATTTCATGGTCGTCGCGACCCAGAATCCGATCGAGCACCAGGGCGTCTATCCGCTGCCGGAGGCGCAGCTCGACCGCTTCCTGTTCAAGCACCGCGTCAGCTATCCCGGCCCCGAGGAAGAACGAGCCATCATCGTCCATCATGGCGGCGGCTCCGCCTCGCACGACATCGCGCAATATGGCATCGAGGCGCAGACGGATCGCGAAACGCTGCAGGAGGCCCTTGAAGTCGTCGGCTCCGTCACGCTTGTCGACGATGTCGTCGGCTACATAGCGGCGCTGGTTCGGGCTACGCGCGAAAATGCCGATCTGGAGGTCGGGGCCAGTCCGCGCGCCGGCGCCATGCTGGCGCGGGCGGCGCGTGCCCGGGCGG
The DNA here is from genome assembly GCF_040323505.1 of Mesorhizobium sp. M0040. Taxonomy (NCBI): domain Bacteria; kingdom Pseudomonadati; phylum Pseudomonadota; class Alphaproteobacteria; order Hyphomicrobiales; family Phyllobacteriaceae; genus Mesorhizobium; species Mesorhizobium sp. M0040. Next base: position 71,532 of record NZ_JAMYVA010000026.1, on the reverse strand, counting down.
CGCTGGACGGACGCGCCTATGTGATCCCCGACGACGTCAAGGCGCTGGCGGTGCCGGCGCTGCGTCATCGCGTCATCCTTTCGCCTGCCGCACAGATCGATGGCCGGCTGGTCGAGCAGATCGTCTCCGACCTGGTCGACCAGACGGAAGCACCACGTTGATCTATCCCAGCGGCCGAGCGGTATGGGCAGCTGCGGCCGGCGCGGTGCCGGCCTTCCTGGTCGCGCTGGCACTGCCGTCGTTCTGGTATCTGGGATTGCTGTGGAGTTGCCTGCTGCTTGCCTTCCTGGCGGTGGATGCCGCGGCCGGACGCGGACGGGCATCGCTGAATGCCAGCATCGACGCGCCGCAGCAGGTCGGTGTCGGCGGCGAGTTCGGCGTGCAAATCACCGCCCGTCACTCGGGGTCGCGCGCCGCGGAGGCTCGGGTCGGCCACGATGCGCGTCTGGCGCCGGTGGACGGCAGCGGCGGCGCCTTGCTGCCAACCGCCGGAGGCGGCTCGCTCGACCTTCGCTTCCAGGCGCTGCGGCGCGGCGTCGCCAGCTTCGACCGTCTCTGGGTGCGCTGGCGCGGGCCATTCGGGCTGGTCTGGAACCAGGTCGTCCTGCCGGTGGAAAGCAAGGTTGCGGTGCTGCCCGACGTCAGCAGCGCTCGCGGCGAGGCGATCACGCTGCTGCAACATGCGGCGCTTGCCGAAGGCCATGCGCAGCGCCGCGCCGGTCAAGGCCGCGAGTTCGACGCGCTCAAGGATTACCAGCCGGGCATGGGCCGGCGGATGATCGACTGGAAGCGCAGCGCCCGCCACGGCAAGCTGTTGGCGCGCGAGTTCCGCATCGAGGAGAACAACAATATCGTGCTGGCCATCGACAGCGGACGCCTGATGTGCGAACCGGTCGACGGGGTGCCGAAGGTGGACCGGGCGGTGACGGCCGCCCTGCTGTCGGCATTCATCGCGCTGAAGGGCGGTGACATGGTCAGTCTGTTCGGCTTCGATGCAAGGCCGCGCGTTTCGACTGGCGCGGTGCGCGGCCCAGCCAGCTTTGCGATGATCCAGAAACGGGCCGCCGAGATAGATTATTCCAGCGAGGAGACCAATTTCACACTGGCATTGACGACGCTGGCGGCGCGGCTCGACCGCCGCTCGCTGGTCATCATCTTCACCGATTTCGTCGATCCGATCAGTGCGGAATTGATGCTGCGCACCGTGGGCCGGCTCACCGAACGGCATCTCGTGCTGTTCATGATGATGAAGGACACCGAACTGGAGGGCCTGGCCGACCTGCCGCCACGCTCCGGCGAGGATGTTGCCCGCGCGGTCGTTGCCGGAGGGCTCTTGCGCGAAAGGCAGGTCGTCATCGGCCGGCTGCGGCTGCTTGGGGCGCATGTGATCGAAGCCGACCACAACCGGCTCGGTCCGGCGCTGGTCGAGCGCTATCTGCAGTTCAAGCAGGAGGATTTGCTGTGACGGCGCCGGTACGCGGCAATGCGGTGCGCGGCGACGCGGTACGCCAGTCGCTGGCCAGCTTCCGCCGCGAGCGCGAGGCCGACTGGAAGGCATTCGAGGCGCTGCTGGCGCGTGTCGAGAAGCGCGCGCCGCGGACGCTTTCCGAAGAGGAGCTGCTGTCGCTGCCGCTGCTCTATCGATCGGCGCTGTCTTCCCTGTCGGTGGCGCGCGCGACATCGCTCGATAATGCGCTGGTCGGCTATCTCGAAGCGCTGTCGCTGCGCGGTTATTTCTATCTCTACGGCGCGCGCCGCGGGCTGCGGCAGCGCCTCGCCGATTTCTTCCTGCATGACTGGCCCGAAGCCATTCGCGACCTGTGGCGCGAGACATTGGCGTCGGTCGCGCTGATGGTGATCGGCATTGGTGCAGGCGCCTGGCTGGTGGCATCCGACAAGAGCTGGTTCGACGCGATCATCCCGCCCGGCCTGGCAGGAGGCCGCGGACCCGACACCTCGGCCGAACTGCTGCGAGGCATGCTTTATGATGGCGACAATGGCTTTCTCTCAGGCTTTGCCGCCTATCTGTTCACGCACAACGTCCAGGTCGCAATCCTGGCCTTCGCCCTTGGCTTCGCCTTCGCGGTGCCGACGGTGCTGCTGATGCTGTTCAACGGCTGCATGATCGGGGCGTTGTTCCAAGTCTATTGGTCCAAGGGGCTTGGCATGGAGCTCGGCGGCTGGCTGGCCATCCACGGCACCACCGAATTGTTCGCAATCTCTTTGGCCGGTGCGGCGGGCATGCGCATCGGCACCAGCATCGCCTTTCCCGGCGAATTGACACGCATGGCGGCAGCGGCTCGCGCCGGACGCATCGCCGCGAACGCCATGGTCGGGGTCTCGGTCATGCTGCTGTTTGCCGGGCTGCTCGAGGGCATTGGCAGGCAGACCATCACCGGCGACGTCACGCGCTACGGCATTGGCGGTGGCATGCTGGTGCTGTGGATCGGTTATTTCTACCTGTTCCGGGCGGTGCGGCATGGCGATCGTTAAACGCGCCGCCTTCGCGGCTATACGGCCGCTGATCACGCCCGAAGGCGTCGATCTCCGGATAAAGTTGGCCGACGCCGGCACGCGGGCCTCCGCCTTCCTGCTCGACATCGTGTTCATCGCCGTGGCTGCAATCGTGATCACGATCGTCGCGCTATTCGGGGTGGGAGGCCTTGGCAGCGAGGGATTTCAGCCGCTCTTCGTCGTCTGGATCATCCTGATCTTCTTTCTGCGCAACGCCTACTTCATCGTCTTCGAAGCGGGCCGGCGCGCGGCTACGCCCGGCAAGCGGATCGTCGGCATCCGGGTCGCGTCGCGCAGCGGAGACGGCCTGTCGATCGACCAGGTGATCGCCCGCAACCTGATGCGCGAGATCGAGGTGTTCCTGCCGCTGTCGATCATCGTTGGACGCAGCGGGACCGACCTCGCCGACACGTTGACGACGGTGTTCGGACTGGTGTGGACGCTGCTGTTTGCCTTGTTCCCGCTGTTCAATCGAGACCGCATGCGGATCGGCGACCTGTTGGCGGGGACCTGGGTGGTCGAGGCGCCGAAGCGCGCCTTGCTTGAAGACCTGTCGGCACGGCAGGATCCGGCGGCCGGCGCCTTCCGGTTCAGCCACGCCCAACTCGATGCCTATGGAATTGCCGAACTCCACAAGCTGGAGGAGGTGCTGCGCCGCGACGACTATTTCGCCCTGCGGACGGTGGCCGAAACGATCGGACGCAAGATCGGCGCGGCACCCCAAGCCCATGACGCACGCGCGTTCCTGACGGCTTACTACGGCGAGCTACGGGCGCATCTCGAACGCAAGCTGCTGCTGGGCAACCGCAGGGCCGACAAGCATGCGCGGTAGACCGGAGGGGGGACGGGATGCTGGTCAAAATTAGCGCGACTGAGGAATCCAGGATAGATCGCGCAATTCAGGCGGCGGTCTCTGGGTCCTGGGAAGAATTCAGCAGCCTCACCGACACTCCCTTTCCAAACGACGAATCGATGCGAGAGCAATTCGACGATTCCTCCCCCCGACTTCAGCAAGTGGGAGGAAATTGGAAACGAGAAACGGGCGTTGAGATCCTAGATGACGGCGTGCGCCTAATAATAGCGAGAATAGAAGCGCCGCCCACGGTGGATATCGTTTTTTCACTGCACAGCACGAGCGAATTCAGTGACAGCACAATCGGTATTCGGACATTTTTGCAGCAGCTGAATTGGGACTCCTAGCTATCGGTTCCGGCATTTCCAACCAGCGCCACCTCCTTCCCTATCCCACCCACTTCTCGTAGTCGGACACCAGCAGATGCAGCGGTGCTGTGTCCTCGTCGATGTCCGCGAAGCGGCCGATTGGTTCGCGAAAGACATTGTCGGTGAGATCGTCGTTGACGGTCGAAACCTCGCCGATCAGCACGTCCTTGCCCTCGGCCCAGAAGGCATGCCAAACACCCGGCAGCAAAGTGACGCTCTGGCCTGGGTCGAGCTTCAGGAGCCCACCCGCAGGTAGTCTGTGGATGGTTCCGTCGACAGGCACCGATACTTCGGCCTTCGGATCGATGCCGCCATCGCGATCATGCATGAACAGCTCCAGCACCAGTTTGCCGCCGCCGCGGTTGATGATGTCCTCGGCCTTGATGTTGTGGCGATGCATCGGCGACAACTGGTCCTTGCGCGAGATCATGATCTTTTCGGCATAGAGCATGCCCATGCCCTTCTTCATGTCCTCGTAGCGGCCGTTGCGGACGGTGAACAGGAACAGGCCGAGCTCGTCGAATTTCTCCTGGCCGTAGTCGGTGATGTCCCAGCCGAGCCGGGAGGAGAAGATTGCCGACGAATCCTGCCGACGCGCCTTCATCTCTTCGGGGGTCCAGTAGGCGAAGGGCGGCATGATGTAGCCGAAAGAGCGGATGAAGGCGTCGGCGTCGCGGATGATGTCGTTGATGGCGGAGCGTTTCATGGTCGTGGTTCCTTCCCGTCGCGTTCCAAGCGCTAACCGCATAGCCGAACGCCCATCCGGTGTCGATGCAAACTGCTGTCGCTGGCCCCATGACATGCGGTCCGATCAGGGCCATAAGGTCAACCAATTTTCCGATGGTGAGACCATGCGCAGCATAGACGACCTCGATACGCCGGCGATCCTGATCGATGCCGGCCGCGCCGAAGCCAATATCGCGCGGGCGCAGGCCCATGCCGACCGGCACGGGCTGAAGCTCAGGCCGCACATCAAGACCCACAAACTGCCCTACTGGGCAAAGAAGCAGATCGCGGCCGGCGCCGTCGGCATCACCTGCCAGAAGATCGGCGAGGCCGAGGTCATGGCCGACGCCGGACTGACCGACATCTTTCTGCCCTACAATATCCTCGGGCGGGCCAAGCTGGAGCGCCTCAAGGCGCTGCACGGCCGCGTAACCCTGTCGGTGACAACGGACAGCATGGACACGCTCATGGGACTTGCCGCCACCTTTACCGATCCCGGCCACCGCCTGCCGGTGCTGGTCGAATGCGACACCGGCATGGGCCGCTGCGGTGTACAGTCGGCCGGCGAGGCAGTCGCGCTGGCCAAAGAGATCGACAAGGTCAGGGGGCTCGTCTTCGGCGGCCTGATGACTTACCCGGCGGCAGGCCGCGCCGCCGAGACCGAGGCGTGGCTCGCCAATGCGCAGCAAGCGCTTGCCGCAGCCGGCCTTGCTTGCGAGCGCATCTCCAGCGGCGGCACACCCGATATGTGGCGTTCCGGCGAGCACAGCGTCGTTACCGAATACCGGCCCGGCACCTACATCTATCTCGACCGCTACCAGGTCACCAAAGGCGTCGGCAGCCTCGACGATTGCGCACTGACGGTGCTGTCGACGGTGGTCAGCCACCCAACGCCGATACGCGCCATCCTCGACGCCGGCAGCAAGGCGCTCTCCAGCGACACACTGGGGCTCGCCGATTTCGGCGAGCTGCTGGGCATTTCAGGCGCAAGGGTGACCAGCCTCAGCGAAGAGCACGGCAACGTCACGCTGTCAGGCGGCGCCGAGCTTCGCATCGGCGAGCGCGTGCGCGTCGTGCCCGACCATTGCTGCGTCGTCACCAACCTGTTCGACGAGGTGCATCTGGTCGAAGGCGAGACGGTGATCGAGACGCTCCCGGTCAAGGCGCGCGGGCGGATGGGATGAACCAAGCTGGAGCGAGTGTGAAGGCTTCAGGCAACAGTCTTTGAACGCTGGAGGGACAGCGCCCCCCTCTGGCCTGCCGGCCATCTCCCCTCAAGGGGGGAGATCGGTAGCTTCGCCGGTAGCGCCTCTCTTTCAACATTCGCGATTGGCGAAACGATACGTGACATTCAATCTCCCCCCTTGAGGGGGAGATGTCCGGCAGGACAGAGGGGGGCGCGAAGGAACTCGACGGCGGTCAGTTAGCTTGCCTCGCGGCAACCCGGCGCATCGAAATGACCCGGCGGCGCCGGATCTCGGTGCGCATAGCCATCAGATGCAGCGCGAAGAACAGCACTGTGAAGCCGAGTGCCATCACCAGCAATGGCCACAACAGGCTTGGGTCGATGGTCGGGCCGCCGAGCCGGAACACCGACGCCGGCTGATGCAGCGTGTTCCACCAGTCGACCGAAAATTTGATGATCGGAATGTTGATGAAGCCGACCAGGGTGATGATGGCGGCGGCCCAGGCGGCACGCCCGGCATCGTCGAGCGCGCGGGTCAGCGCGATGATGCCGAGATACATCAGGAACAGGATGAAGACCGAGGTCAGCCGCGCGTCCCACACCCACCAGGTGCCCCACATCGGCTTGCCCCAGATCGAACCGGTGATCAGTGCAAGGGCGGTGAAGACGGCGCCGATAGGTGCCGCCGATTTCAGCGCCACGTCGGCCAGCGGATGGCGCCAGACCAGCGTGCCCAGTGCCGAGACTGCCATCAGCGTGTAGCACATCATGGCAAGCCAGGCGAAAGGCACGTGGATATACATGATGCGAACGGTGATGCCCTGCTGGAAGTCCTCGGGCGCCGTGAAGCTCATGTAGAGACCGACAGCGAGCATGATGGCGGCGACGCTCGCCAACCACGGCACGACCTTGTCGGCCAGCCCGACGAACCGCGTCGGGTTGGCAAGGTCCATCCAGCCGGAGAGGCGTGAAGTCGTATCGCTCATGCGGCTTTACATAGACCGCCGGCGGAGTTGCGGCAACCGCAGCGGCGGTACGTCTTCCCTTCTCCCCTTGCGGGAGAAGGTGGATCGGCGCGTAGCGTCGAGCCGGATGAGGGGTGCTGGACGGAGTGAGGCGCCAATGATCGGCGTGCGCCGAAGTCTGGATTTTGGATGAAGATTTGCGCCAAGCCGGAGCACCCTCATCCGACCTCGCTTCGCGAGGCCACCTTCTCCCGCAAGGGGAGAAGGCAAGCCGCGCTGCTCAAGCGGCTTCGTTCACCGGACGGCTGAGGCGGCGGACCTCCTCGTCGTTGAGCAGGCCGCCGGCGCGCAGCAGGCTGGCGAAGCGACCGTTGCGCAGCGACAGTTCGGTGAACCCGCCCATCTCGACCACCCGGCCCTTGTCCATGAACACGACCAGATCGGCGTCGCGAACGGTGGTCAGGCGGTGGGCGATGATGAAGGTGGTGCGGCCGCGCCGCAATTCGTCGATGGCGTCCTTGACGCGGTCTTCCGTCTCGACGTCGAGCGCGCTGGTCGCCTCGTCGAGAACCAGGATGGGCGCGTCCTTCAGCACGGCGCGGGCGATCGCGATGCGCTGGCGCTCGCCACCGGACAGCTGTCCGCCGCGTTCGCCGACGACCGTGTCGTAGCCCTCGCACTTTGACAGGATGAAATCCTGCGCGGCGGCGGCATTGGCCGCGGCATGGACCTCGTCATAGGTCGCCTCCGCACGGCCGACGCGGATGTTGTCCTCGATCGAGCGGTTGAGCAGGCCAGCGTCCTGGAACACGGTGGCGATCGAATGGCGCAGCGACTTGCGGGTCACCGTGCGGGTATCGATGCCGTCGATCAGGATGCGTCCGCCGGACGGCGTGAAGACGCGCTGCAGAAGGTTGATGAGCGTGGTCTTGCCGGCGCCCGTCGGGCCGACGATGGCGACGGTCTGGCCGGCCTGGACCTCGAACGACGCGTCGTCGACGCCCTGCCCGGAATTACCGAACTCGAAGCAGACATTCTCGAAACGCACATGACCCGTGACGTTGACGAGGTCGCGCAGCCCGTCGGGCTCGGCGGCATCGGAAGCGGAGTCTTCGAGATGATAGAATTCCTCGAGCTTGGCACGTGCTTCGGAAATCTGGTTGGCAAAAGCCGACATCTGGTCGAGCCGGGCAATCAGTAGCGTGGCAAAGCCGGTAAAGGCTATGACGTCGCCGATGCGCAACTGGCCGTGCGTCACCAGGTAGGCGCCAATCAGAAGCACCACCATCATCGAAATCGTCGACGACAGGCGATGCAGCGCGTTGGCCATTGCCCACCAGTCGAGCACGGGGTTCTGCACATCGAGCAGATTCTTGACGTAGCGCTTCAGCGCCTCGGTCTCGTGGCCGATGCGGTTGTAGCTCTGGAGGACGGCGACGTTGCTGACCGAGTCGGTCACATGCGCAAACACCTTGTGGTAGTGACGCTCCACGGCCGCCTGGCCTTCCTTGGTGCGCCGCATCACCAGCCGTCCGATGCCGACATAGAGCGCGCCAAGCGCCAGCAGCACCATCGACATGCGGATATCCATGCTGAGCGCCGTGGGCACCAGCAGAACCAACGCGACCGCTGTCGACAGGTGCTGCCGCATGAATTCGAGCCAGAGGCTGAACAGGGTCTCGACCGCCCGCAGAAGCGTGTGCAGGGAATTGGAGGTGCCGCGCTGATGATGCCAGGCAAGCGGCATGGTGATGACGCGCTCGAACGACTGGCAAAGAACCTCGCTGCGCCGCTGGTGGGCAAAGCGATCAGCGCCGCGCGCCACCAGAACGAAGGCGACGATATTGAAAGCGCCGATGCCGGCCCACATTGCGAGCGTCGCGAATACCGAGCCGCGGTCCGAAATGGCATCGATCACCCGGCCGAACATGATCGGCTCGAGAATGGCGATAATGGCAAGCGCGACATTCGCCCCGCAGATAAACGCAACGCGTTTCCTGTCGGCAGCGAGATAACCAAGGGCTCGCCAGTAGATTTGCAGAAGTGACACTTCAGCTACTCCGCCAATTATTTATGGTGCAGTGCGTCATTTTTTGACTCGTATCGGTTGACGCGTCGCAAAACAATGCTCGTCTAGCTCTTCCGTTCCCATTCCGCGAACAAAAGATGACGACGCTTCGAAATTTGCCGTGATCGTCTAACAGTTTGAGATAAAAGGTGAAATGTCAGCGTTGCGGCAAAATCATGGCAGCTGGAAAGCACTGCCACAATTTTAATCAGCAAGACCCTGGGCACGACGTCTAAAGTCGTGTGCAGGCATTCAGCAAGGTCAAACGCAAATATAACCGGTAGAGGCACTTGGAGCGCCCGTGCGTGCCCTGGGAACGCTAAGCGACGCTCCAAGCCCTTGAATCTAGGCCGGTATTCTGACGACCACCTCGGCACTATCTCCGGCTTTTGGCTCGAAGGACGAAGATTTGGTCTTCGTGCCATTCACTTCAAGTGAGATGGCCCGGGCCTTTTTGTCGCGGACGACGCGTACCTTGATCTCGGCGCCCAGCATCTTCAGAGTTGCCGAATAGCCGTCCCAATGGCTAGGAAGTCTCGGCGTGAACTGGAGGCGCTGTCCGCGGCGCTCTATGCCGAGAATGCTCTCGACCGCGGCGCGATAAAGCCAGCCCGCCGACCCGGTATACCAGGTCCAGCCGCCGCGGCCGCCCTTGTCTTGCCCGGAATAAACGTCGGCCGCGACGACATAAGGTTCCACCCGGTAGCGCTCTGCCGCGGCTTCGTCGAGCGCATGGTTGACCGGATTGAGCATTGAAAGGCAACGGTAGGCATCGTCGGTGCGACCCATCTCGGCTAGCGCAATGACGAACCATGTTGCCGCGTGCGTGTATTGGCCGCCGTTTTCACGGACCCCCGGCGGATAGCTCTTGATGTAGCCCGGGTCCTTTTCCGTCTTCGAGAAGGGCGGGGTGAACAGTTTGGCGATCTTGAGGTCGTCGTCGACGAGCGCTTTCATCGCCTGCGCCATTGCCGTGGTCGACCGCGCCGGGTCGCCCTCGCCCGAAAGCACGCTCCAGGACTGGGCGATCGAGTCGATCTTGCACTCGTCCGACTTGCGCGAGCCGAGCGGCGTGCCGTCGTCGAAGCTGCCGCGCCGATACCACTCGCCATCCCAGGCGGTGCTTTCCAGCGCCCGCTTCAGCACCTCGGCGTGCTTCGTCCAGGCCTGCACGCGCTTGGCATCGCGCTCCGCCTTGGCGACAGCGGCAAAGTCGCCCAGCGTCTTCAGCAGGAACCAGCCCAGCCACACGCTCTCGCCCTTGCCGTGCTCGCCGACGCGGTTCATGCCGTCGTTCCAGTCGCCGCCGAGGATCAGCGGCAGCCCGGCTGGGCTGCTGCGCTTGACGGCAAGATCGAGCGCCCGCGCGCAATGGTCGTAGAGCGAGGCTGTCTTCTTCGAGATTTCTGGGATGAAGAAAGCATCGTGCTCGCCTTCGCCTAGCGCCTGCCCTTCGATGAAGGGCAGTTGCTCCTTCAGGATCGCGGTGTCGCCGGTCACCAGCAGGTAGCGGGCCGTGGCGTGGGCCAGCCAGACGACGTCGTCCGAGATCATGGTGCGGACGCCGGCCTCGGTGCGCGGCAGCCACCAATGCTGCACGTCGCCTTCGGGGAATTGCCGCCGCGCCGCATTGAGTATCTGATCACGCGCCAGCTTGGGGTCATGCGCCAGCAAAGCCAAGGTATCCTGCAACTGATCGCGGAAGCCGAAGGCACCGCTCGCCTGATAGAACGCAGAGCGGGCACGGATGCGGCAGGCCAGGCTCTGATAGGGCAGCCAGTGATTGACCATAGCGTCGAGTGCCTTGTCCGGCGTCTCGACCTGGATTGTGTCGAGAAAGCCGCGCCATGTGCGCTCGTTGTCGGCCAGCCGCTGATCGAAATCCCTTGAGCGATGGGTCTGCACCAGCGCCCTGGCCGCCTCGGGCGAGGCCGCGTCGCCGAGCAGCCAGAGCAGCGTGACGTCGCCGCCGGCAGCGATGTCGATGTCGCGTGCGATGGCCGCGCAGGGATCGTCGCCGGCCTCGACACGGCCGGACAGGCCGGCGCCGCTCAGCACGGCATGCGGAAACTCGCTCGTGCCTTGCCTGCCGATGAACTCGCCGCGATCGGCGGTGACCGAATGCACAGCACCGTCGGCGGCCAGAAAGGCGATCCGCTCGCCGAAATCGAGCCCATAGGGATTTTGCGCCAGCAATGCGCCGGTTGCGGCATCCCTCGACGGAACGATGCTTGCAGCGGTGCGCGAGCGATGGCCGCCAAGAACCCATTCCGCATAGGCGTAGACGCGCAGCCGCATCGGCACCGAACCCGAATTCTGGATGCGCAGCCGCGATATCTTCACCGGATCGACGGGATCGACAACATGGGTCAGGTCCATCGACAGCGGCCCGCGTTTTGAGCGGAACGTCGAAAAACCCTGCCCGTGCCAGGTTTCGTAGGTCATTGTCGGATCACGCACCACGGCAGCCATTGGCGAGAACGCCCTGCCACTGGCATGATCGTAGATATAGATGCCCTCGCCCGGCCGGTTGGTGACCGGATCGTTCGACCATGGCGTCAACTGATAGTCGCGGCTGTTGCGGCTCCAGGTGAAGGCAGCGCCTTCAGCCGATATGTGGAACCCGAACGATGGGTTGGAGATGACGTTGATCCACGGCTGCGGCGTCGTGCGCCGGCCGGCAAGACGCACGACGTAGTGGCGTCCGTCGCCGTCGAAGCCGCCGAAACCGTTCCATTGGTCGAGCCCGCTGCCGTCGACGCGGCCCTCGATCAGTGCCTGGGCCGCAGATGCTTGCGACGTCGGCACCGGCAAGGACGGCTCGCGAAGCGCTGCAAGGTCTGCCGGCTGGAGGGCGGCGTCCCGCGCCTGCAGTGCCGCGGCCTCGGCGCGCTCGATCTGGTCGAAGATGGTGCCGTTGCGCGTATGCAGCACCACCCGAGCGACGGCGAGCAAGGTCCTGTAGGTCGTTTCCTCCATCAGATCGCGGCGCACTGCGAAGATGTGCTGGCGGGGTCCGAGTTCCTTGCCGCGCAACCGGCTGTTTTCGCACAGCGTCTCCACCGCGCGCTGCAGGTCCTGCACGTAGGATGACGCCTGCTCGTTGACGACGACAAAATCGATCATCATGCCGCGGGCGCGCATGTATTCCTGGAAGCGAAGCGCCTGGGCGACGATCTCCAGATCGGCGACATCGGCGATCCTGACCAGGAAAATCGGAAAATCGCCGGATATGCTGGTCGGCCACAGGCTGGACTGCCTGCCGAGCCCGGAGACGATGGATTCGCCCGGAAGGCGCAGGAACGGATCGGGATAGATCAGATAGCGCGCCAGCTTCTGCACATTGGCGGCGTCGGACAGGCTGAGGCCAAGGTGCCGGGTCTGCACCTGCGAGCGCGTCCAGGCGAGCATCGCCTGGCGGGCGAAGCTTTCGGGATGGTCGAGCCGTGCGATGGCGGCATCCAATTCGGCGCGATGGGTACCGACGACGGTCCAGAACGTCAGCGAAATCTTCTTGTTGGCCGGCACGCGCACCTGCCGGCGAAGCGATGCGATCGGATCCAGGGTGAAGCCGGAATGGCCCCCAAGCGTGGCGCCGGGATCAAAGGCAGCCGCTTCGGTGATGGTGCGGCCGCGGCCGATGAAGGCGCGCCTGTCGGTTTCCGCCTCGGCGTCTCGCGCCGATCCAGACGGGTCGGTGACGAAATGCACCATGGTGACGTCGGGTTCGTCCTTTTCGCGCTTGCCCCTGGTGGCGAAGATCGCGCCGTTGTTCGGCGCGATCTCGGTTTCCACGAACATCTTCGAAAAAGCCGGATGGGCATTATCCGAGGGCTCGGAGCCCAGCACCAGTTCGGCAAACGAGGTTACTTCGATATGCCGGTCGGCGGGGCCGTCATTGTGGAGCGTCACCCGTCGGCCCTCACCATTGCCTTCCGAGATGACGATGCACTCGACTTCCGAACGCAGCGATCCAATCGATTTGACGAAGCTCGCCTTGTCGTCGGAGAACAGCGTTTGCGCACGCTCGCCGGCGGCGCGCTTCGGCTCGGCGGTGGTCGACCACCAGTCTCCGTTGCTGGCGTCGCGCAGGAAAATATAGGAACCAAGGCGGTCCTCGGTCGGATCCGGCTGCCAGCGCGTGACGGCAAGTTCGCCCCAGCGGCTGTACCCGGAGCCGGTGGCGGTCACCATGACCGAATAGCGGCCATTGGACATGACACTGGTCGAGCGGAGCGCCCTGAGCGGATCGAGCACGATGCGGGTATCCGGGCTTTCCAGCTCGGTCTCGTCCTTCGAGCGCTCGTCGGCCTCGGTCCTGACGGTCGCAGTCGGGATGTCGCGCGGCGCCCTTTCCTGCAGCAGCAATTCGGCCGACTCGATCACCGGATCGCTGTGGAAGCGGTCGCGCAGGCGCCCTTCGAAGATCGCATCGGCAACTGCGGCAATCGACATGCCGGAGTGGTGGGCCATGTAGTTGAGCACGACGGCGTGGTCGGTGCCCTCGGGAACGCGTTGCGGCGTGAAATCCACCGCGTCGTAAAAACCGTGCCGGCCCAGTGCGCCCAGCCGCCTGAGCTTGGCCAGGTTCTGGACGGATTCATGCGGCGTGAACTGCGCTGCCAGCACGGTCGCGTAAGGCGCGATCACCGTGTTTTGGCCAAGGCCGCGCTTCAGGCCGAGCCCGGGCACGCCGAAATTGGTGTACTGATAGGTCAGCTCGCGGTCGCGGGCGTTGTAGGCCGCTTCCGAAATCCCCCAGGGAACGTTCTTCGAACGGCCATACTGGATCTGGCGCTTGATGATGAGCTTGCTGGTCTGGTTGAGAATGCTGCCTTGCGGCTCCTTCATCACCAGTGGCGGCATCAGATATTCGAACATCGAGCCGGACCAGGACATCAGTGCGCCCTGGAAGCCGATCTCGACGATCGGCCGGCCGAGCCGGAACCAGTGCTCGGTCGGCAAATCGCCCTTGGCGATGGCGAACAGGCTGGTCAGCCGCGCCTCGGAGGCCAAAAGATCGTAGCAGCTTTCGTCGAGCTGATGCTCCTCGACCCGGTAACCGATCGACAAGAGCTTGCGTTCGGGCCGCATCAGGAACGAGAAATCCATCTCGAAGGCGAAACGGCGCGTGCGCTCGCGCAACGTCTGAAGCTTGGCCCGCAATGCCGCGACGGCGTTTTCGTCGCTGTGCGCGTCGTGCACATGCGCCTCGCAGGTGGCTTCGAGCCTGGCCGCCCAATCGGCGATGGTGTCGCTCTGGGTCGACGCGGCCTCGGTGTGAATGGCTGTCGCGAGCTTGCGTATCTCGCCGGCCAGGACGGCCAGGTTGATGGTACGGATCGACGCCATCTCCGGCTGCGCCTTGATCAATTCGACCGCCCGCCGCATGCCGTCGAGACGGTCGGCGAGCCGCTGGCGCAAGGGCCGCAATTGACGCCGGTCGTCGGGCAGTTCCTCAAGGCTTTCGTCGAGGATGGTGACGGTGTCGAGGATGCCTTCGAAGTCGCCCTGCACATGCACCGACGGCGCTTCGGCCCATTCGGCGCAGGCAGCGGCCACGGCCACCAGATGGCCGGCGAGATTGCCGCTGTCGACCGCCGAAATGTACAGCGGGTAGAGCGGCTTCAGGGTCGTCGTGTCATACCAGTTGAAGAGATGGCCGCGGTCGCGCGGCATGCTCTCGATGGTCGACATGGTCGCGTCGATGCGGTTGACGGCGTCGGAGAGGCTGATCCAGCCGAAATCGCGTGCCGAAATCACCGACAGCAGGTAGACGCCGATATTGGTCGGCGAGGTGCGGGGCGCCACCACTGGGGCCGGGCTTTCCTGGAAATTATCCGGCGGCAGATTGTGATGCTCGGCCGTCACGAAGGTCTCGAAATAGTGCCATGTACGCCGCGCCACGGTGCGCAGCGCGTGGATGTCGGCGGCCGATATGCGCAGGCGGTCCTCGGTTTCGGCCGAACGGCTGATCCAGCAGGCGATGGCGGGCGCGCCGATCCAGAACAAGGCAAAGAAGAAGGCGACGAAGGCGCCGGTGGAATCGGCCAGCACCGGGACGGCGAGGCCGACGACGCCTATGATCACCGCGCCGTACATGATGCTGTAGTAGGAGCCGAGATCGTTGTCGCCGCCCTTGTGTGCCTGCGAGGCGGTGCGCCATTCGAGCAGGTTCTGGCGGCTGACGAACAGGCGGTAGAGCGTGCGGATGATCGCGTCGCCCATCATCCAGGCAACATGCGCCATCAGCACGATCTTCAGCGCCACCAGGGCAGTGCCGAAGGCAACGTCGCGTGCCAGTGCCGAGAAATGGCCCCGCGGCGTCTGGTCGCCGCTCTTCGGCAGGATGGCGTCGACGATGTCGAAAGTGGGCGCCATGAACAGCGTGAGGATCAGCAGCGCCTGCCATTGGGCGGCCTGCGTGAAGGGCAGCAGCGTCCAGCCGGCGATCGCGGCCATCACCCAGAAGATCGGCGTCACCGAGCGGCGCAGATTGTCCACCATCTTCCAGCGCGACAGCGCCGGCACGTTTGAGCGTGGGCCAAGAATGAAGCCCAGAAGCTGCCAGTCGCCGCGTGCCCAGCGATGGTGGCGCGACGCGTCGACCGAATAGCGGGTCGGATAGTCCTCGACCAGTTCGACGTCGGTGACCAAGGCCGAGCGCGCCAGGGCGCCTTCGAGCAGATCATGGCTGAGGATGGTGTTTTCCTCGATGCGGCCCTTCAGCGCCGCCTCGAAGGCGTCGACATGGTAGAGACCCTTGCCGGTGAAGGAACCGTCGCCGAAGATGTCCTGGTAGAGATCCGACACGGCAAAGACGTACGGATCGAGCCCGCGATTGGCGGAAAAGACACGCTGAAAGAACGATGCCTCGTCGCCACTGGTCAGCGACGCGGTGATACGCGGCTGCAGGATGGAATAACCTGCCGTAACCTCGCGCCGTGCGACATCGAAATGCGGACGGTTGAGCGGGTGGCAAAGCTTGCCGGCCAGCGCAGCGACGGCGTCGCGGGTGGTACGGGTGTCGGCGTCCAGCGTCATCACGTGGACGACGCTCTCCGGCAATGGCACTTCCAACGGCAGGAAGGTGGTGTCGCTGTCCCCGCGCAGCAGAAGGTTCAATTCGTGCAGCTTGCCGCGCTTGCGCTCCCAGCCCATCCAGACGCCTTGCGATGCGTTGTAGAGCCGGCGCCGATGCAGCAGATAAAAGCGCGGCGCCCCTTCCGAGGGATAGCGGGCGTTCAGCCTGGCGATTTCGGCGCGGGCGAATTCGAGGATTTCGACATCCGCCGTATCGATCTCGGTCTTCGAGTCCGGCCAGTCGGAAAGCAGCGCGAAATAGACTTCGCCCGCCGTGTTGGCGAGGTGATGCACCTCGATGTTGCGGATGTTCTCCTCGACATCGTCGCGCGAGCCGATCAGCGACGGCACCACCACCAGCGTGCGCGCCTCGGGCGGCACACCGTGCCTGAAATCATAGCCGATGAGACGCGTCGGCTTCAAAAACAGCGAGACGACGGTGTTGAAGAATGCGAGCGCGCCTTCGCTGGCCGGCACCGCGAACAGGGCCAGCATCAGGACGATCGACGGCACCGACAGGCCGAGATTGGCAAGCGCATTGCCGGAAACGACCAGAAGCAGGACCGTCAGCGCAAACACCGGCACGACGATGCCCAGCCATCCGGTCTTGCGGAAGGTCCGGTTGAGCGCCTTGCCGATGGTCGGCCGGTAGCCGATCGACCGCTCGAGCTCCTGCCGGCGCGGGCCGACCAGAAAGAAGCCGACGTCGGTGTGAGCGATCGGACCGCTTTCGGAGCCCGGTGCATCGGCAGCATGGCCGGCGAGCTCGATCGCCCTTTCGGCAACGCGAAATTCGGAGAGATCGGAACGGCGCGCCAGCTCCTCGATCGCAGTCCGGTATTGGTCGCGCGAAAAGAAATCGAGCGCGGCGAAATCGGTGCGTTCGCGCAGCAAGGTGTCGATGCGGCTGACGCCCTCGAACCACACCGTCCAGTCGATGTCGTTGATCAG
The DNA here is from genome assembly GCF_040323505.1 of Mesorhizobium sp. M0040. Classification (NCBI taxonomy): domain Bacteria; kingdom Pseudomonadati; phylum Pseudomonadota; class Alphaproteobacteria; order Hyphomicrobiales; family Phyllobacteriaceae; genus Mesorhizobium; species Mesorhizobium sp. M0040. The sequence continues at coordinate 54,818 of NZ_JAMYVA010000026.1, read as the reverse complement.
GCGCAGGCCGCGGATGATGTTGCCGGTGGTCACGTTGCCGCTGGACAGCGTGTGGTGCTCGCTGAGGATGATCTCCTCGGCGTCGGAGCCGGTCCTTTCCAGCTCGCCCTCCAGCCATTCCAGCGCCCTGCCGGCATTTTGCGAGCCGTCACGCAGCCGGTAGAGCAACTGGGTGGCGAAGGTGGTGTCCTGCGCATGGGCGCTGTAGTGGGAAAGTATCGCCTGCCGGTCGGCGCTGTCGTCCGTCGCCAGCACACGATCGGCGACCTCGTTGGCGATCTGGCGCAGTTCCCGCGTGCGATTGACGCGGACCGCGATCCGGCGAAGGTTCTCGATCAGGACGAAGCGCAGCAGCGATGGCAGCGCCCATAATTCGCCAATCTTCAGCGGCTCGATGGACTGGAAGCCTTCGACAATCGCCTTGAACATGGCCGACGAGACGGAACTGTCGGAATGCGCGACATAGGTCCACGCGACCGCCAGTGCGCGCGGCACGCTGGATCCATCCGACAGTTTCAGCGTCGGCAACTGGCGGTAGAAGCGGCGCGGCAGGTCGCGCTTGACCTGAAAAATGGTCTCCTCGACCAGGTAGTTGTTGTCGAGCAGCCACTGCGCCGCGGGCGTGATCGTTTCGCCCCTCGCCTGGGCAGCGTTGGTGGAACGGTAGACATCGAGAATTTTCCTGGCACTGTCGCGGATGCGCGCCTGAAAATCGAAAGGCGTCAGACCGAACAAGTCCTTGGCGTCGCCATTGGCAAGGGCTGCGCCCAAAGCGCGCAGCCGATCTTCCGGCAGGAAATTGGAGCGTATCGGCACGTCGGTGACAGCCGGGAAGCTGGCGCTCGTCTTTTCGATCTGTGCGAGATTGGTCTGGATATTCATCTAAGGTTCCGTGTTGGGGACGCAGTGCGGCGTCACCGCCACGGCAATGTCCCTAAAACCGGTCCAAATGCAATTGGTTGCATCGCAACACTTGGCCGAAAGTTTGTTTCCGCACCACGACAAGATGCCGTCTTTCGACAACTTCCAGGCGGGCACTATGAGCATCGTTTCGGCTTCTGATCGGCGGAAGATTCAGGCTTTTTCGTGATGCAGCGACCAGCTTACGCGATATTTGGCCGGCGTCACGATCATGTTTGGAAACAGACGTTAATCGTTGCCGGCAATGCGGTCGATGCGGATCACGAACAGCATGGCCGGCCGGACCGGATCCAGGCGCAGTTCCGGCGCTTGCGCCCCGAGCAACAGCGCGTCGAGCGGCCCAAGTTGCATGGGCGCCGCGCCGGCCACGCTGAGTTCGCCGTCGACGCACAGGATGAGTGTTTCATCGGCTTCGGCCTGGATCTCCGTCGGAGCCGAAATCAGCAGGCGCTCGACCGTGTGGATCGCCCGGTCGCGGCGGGTCATGACGTTGAGGTCGGTGATCGGACCGGCGATCAGCGTGGCTTGCGTCGGCACGTCGGCCGGAAAGGCAAGCGGTGCGGAAGTCTTGATGATTTCGACCGGTAGCCGGCCGGCGATGTCGAGGATCATGCCCTCGCCTTCCAGCAACGCCAAGGTCCGGTCGACGCCGGCAAATCCGGAAAATGGGCCGCCGCCCTCGACCAGCGCCATCGAGACGCGCCAGTCGAAATCGTCGAGCCCGGCACCTGCCGGCGAGACGGCAATCTCCGTCGTCACCCCGCCGCCGTTCTTCCACGGCATCGACCGGTATTCGGCTGCCCGAAGGATGCGCAAGGCGCGGCTCAGCCCAAAATGCCGGGCAGATTGAGCTGGTTCTCCCGGGCGCACTCGATCGCGATGTCATAGCCGGCATCGGCGTGGCGCATGACGCCGGTCGCCGGATCGTTCCACAGAACTCGCTCCAGGCGCTTGGCCGCCTCGGGCGTGCCGTCGGCGACGATGACCATGCCGGCATGCTGCGAAAAGCCCATGCCGACGCCGCCGCCATGGTGCAGCGACACCCAGGTGGCGCCGGACGCTGTGTTGAGCAAGGCATTGAGCAACGGCCAGTCGGAGACGGCATCGGAGCCGTCCTTCATCGCCTCCGTCTCGCGGTTCGGCGAGGCGACCGAGCCGGAATCGAGGTGATCGCGGCCGATGACCACCGGCGCCTTCAGTTCGCCCCTGGCGACCATCTCGTTGAAGGCGAGGCCGAGCCGGTGGCGATCGCCAAGCCCAACCCAGCAGATGCGCGCCGGCAGGCCCTGGAAGGCGATGCGCTCACGCGCCATGTCGAGCCAGTTGTGCAGATGGGTGTTGCCGGGGGTCAGCTCGCGCACCTTGGCGTCGGTCTTGTAGATATCCTCGGGATCGCCGGAAAGCGCTGCCCAGCGGAACGGGCCGATGCCGCGGCAAAACAGCGGACGGATATAAGCCGGCACGAAACCCGGGAAGGCAAAAGCATTCTCGAACCCCTCCTCCTTCGCCACCTGGCGGATGTTGTTGCCGTAGTCGAGCGTCGGCACGCCGGCATTCCAGAACGCCACCATCGCCTCGACATGCTCGCGCATCGACGCGCGGGCAGCTCTTTCAACCGCCTTCGGGTCGCTGGTGCGCTTCTCGCGCCACTCGGCCAGCGACCAGCCCTTGGGCAGATAGCCATTGAGCGGGTCATGCGCCGAGGTCTGGTCGGTGACGATGTCAGGGCGCACGCCGCGCCGCACCAGTTCCGGCAGGATGTCGGCGGCGTTGCCGACCAGGCCAACCGATTTCGCCTCACCGGCTTTGGTCCAGCGCTCGATCTTTTCCAAGGCCTCGTCGAGCGTGTCGGCGCGCTCATCGACATAGCGGGTGCGCAGCCGGAAATCGATGCGGTCGGGATCGCATTCGACGGCCAGGCAGCAGGCGCCGGCCATGACCGCGGCGAGCGGCTGGGCACCGCCCATGCCGCCGAGACCGCCGGTCAGGATCCACTTGCCCCTGAGATTGCCGCCATAATGCTGGCGGCCGGCCTCGACGAAGGTCTCGTAGGTGCCCTGCACGATGCCTTGCGTGCCGATGTAGATCCACGAGCCGGCCGTCATCTGGCCGTACATCATCAGGCCCTTTCTATCGAGCTCGTTGAATTTCTCCCATGTCGCCCAGTGCGGCACCAGGTTGGAATTGGCGATCAGCACGCGCGGGGCGTCAGGATGAGTGCGGAACACGCCGACCGGCTTGCCCGATTGCACCAACAACGTCTCGTCGTCGCCAAGCGTCTTCAGCGAGGCAACGATGCGGTCGAAATCGTTCCAGGTGCGCGCCGCCCGGCCGATGCCGCCATAGACGACCAACTCGTTGGGGTTTTCGGCGACGTCTGGGTCGAGATTGTTCATCAGCATGCGCAACGGCGCTTCCGTCAGCCAGGTGCGGGCGTTGAGCTCGCTGCCGCGCGGGCTGCGCACTTCACGGATGTTGTGGCGAGGATCGGTCATGATTGTCCCTTTCGAGTGAGGTGCACCGCGCGTCAGCGTTCGGCCCAGGCGATCGCGGTTTCCAGGATCTTCTTCAGCGTGACGCGGATCGGCGCCGCGAATTCGGCCTCGTAAGGCACCGGCCAGTTAGCCGGTTCGCCCTTGCCTTCGGGCTCGCGCATATAGCCGCGGTTGGAGAGTTCCATCTGCAGCGCGTGGACGCCGGCTTGCGGCTGGCCGAAATGGCGCGTGATCCAGCCGCCCTTGAAGCGGCCGTTGACGACGTAGCTCTCGCCGGTTTCGGCGAGGATCTGGCCAACCGTCGCTTGCAGCGTCGGATCGGCGCTCTTGCCGTCATTGGTGCCGAGATTGAAGACCGGCAATTTGCCTTCGAAAAGGCGCGGCAGCACCGAGCGGATCGAATGGCAGTCATAGACGACGACCTTCCCATGCAAAGCGCGCAGCCTGTCGATCTCGGCCTGCAGAGCGGCATGATAGGGTACGAAGAACTTCTCGCGGCGTTCGTCGATCTCCGACGGTCCCGGCTCTTCACCCTTGCGGTAGAGCTGATCGCCGTCAAAGGTCTCTGTCGGGCAGAGCCCAGTCGTCGTCTGGCCGGGATAGAGCGAAACGCCGGACGGATCACGGTTGACGTCGATAACGGTGCGCGAAATCGCCGTGCGGATGACGCTGGCGCCAAGATCAGCCGCAAAATCGTAGAGTTGCTCGATCCACCAGTCGGTGTCGCGGCGTGCGAGCCACGGCGAAACAAACCGATTTTCCAGGCCAGCCAGATCCGTGCCCGTATGCGGCAAGCTGACAAGCAGCGGCTTGGATCCTTCATGGACGGTAAGCCAGTCGCGCTCGTTCATGAAAAGTCTCCTTGCACTGGAGCTCTACGGCGCCCCCCTCTGTCCTGCCAGACATCTCCCCCACGCGGGGGGAGATTGGATGTCGCTTCGGCTTTCGCCAATCTCCAACGCTGAAGAAAAGGCGTTGTCGGTGAAACTGCCAATCTCCCCCCAAGTGGGGGAGATGTCCGGCAGGACAGAGGGGGGCGCGAAGGAACGCGACCTTGCAATCGTCCGTGAACACCGACCTCGCTTTTTGCCGGTCGGAACGCATTTTGTTCTTGCTTTGTGCCGGCAGCTATGCTACTAATTTGCGTATGGTGCTGATTCGGCCCGACGACCCGCCTTTGAGGCGGGTTTTTTGTTTCTGGATTTGAAAGTTTCGGTGTTGCCGGGCTGAGGTTGGCGGGACAGCGCCCCCCTCTGTCCTGCCGGACTGTCCGACAGGACAGAGGGGGGCGCGACTGAACACGACCCATGCCGGCGTAACGCAGCGACGACGGCCTCACGACGTCACCCCCGGCAGCCTTACCGCGCTTGCCGCTTCGATCGCCGCGCCGCTGCGTATCATGGCGATGGCCTTCTCCATGTCGGGGTGGAAGTGCCGGTCGTTGTCGAGATGCGGCACCTCTGCCCTGACCAGCCGGCGCACCGCCTCCAGTGCCGCGCTCGAGGCCAGCGGTGCGTGGAAATCGCAGCCTTGCGCGGCGGCCAGCAATTCGATGCCGATGACGGCCGTCGCATTCTCGACCATACCGATGAGGCGGCGCGCGCCATGCGCCGCCATCGAGACGTGGTCTTCCTGGTTGGCCGAGGTCGGGATCGAATCGACGCTGGCCGGATAGGCCTTTTGCTTGTTTTCAGAAACCAGTGCTGCCGCCGTGACCTGAGGGATCATGAAACCGGAATTCAGACCCGGCTTGGGCGTCAGAAAGGCCGGCATGCCCGACAGCGCCGGATCGACCAGCATGGCGATGCGCCGCTCCGACAGCGAGCCGATCTCGCAGACGGCGAGTGCGATCATGTCGGCGGCGAAGGCGACCGGCTCGGCATGGAAATTGCCGCCCGAAAGTGCCGAGTCGTCCTCGGCAAAGATCAGCGGATTGTCGGTGACGCCGTTGGCCTCGGTGCCGAGCGTCTCGGCGGCCTTGCGGAGCACGTCGAGTGCTGCGCCCATCACCTGCGGCTGGCAGCGTAGGCAATACGGATCCTGCACGCGCTCGTCGCCGACGCGGTGCGATTCACGGATGGCGCTGCCGGCCATCAAATTGCGCAACGCCTCGGCCGTCTCGATCTGGCCGCGATGTTTCCTGAGCAGATGGATGCGTGGATCGAACGGAGCGTCGGAGCCCTTGGCGGCATCGGTCGACAGCGCGCCGGCGACCAGTGCCGACTGGTAGAGCACTTCCGCCTCGAACAAAGCGGCAAGCGCATAGGCGGTCGAAAACTGGGTGCCGTTGAGCAGCGCCAGGCCTTCCTTGGCGCCTAGTGTCACCGGCTCCAACCCATGCGAAACGAAGGCGACCTTGGCGGGAAAGCGGCCATGCGGGGTAAAGCACTCGCCGACGCCGATCATCACGGCGGTCATGTGCGACAGCGGCGCAAGGTCGCCGGAAGCGCCGACCGAGCCTTGCGCCGGCACCACGGGGATAACGTCGTTGGCCAGCATCGCCTCGATCAGTTCGATCGTCCGCGGCCGCACGCCGGAGGCGCCCTGTGCCAGGCTGGCCAGCTTCAGCGCCATCATCAGCCGGCAGATTGCGACGGGCATCGGCTCGCCGACGCCGGCGGCATGAGACAGCACGATGTTTCGCTGCAACGTTTCCAGATCGGCGGCGGGGATGCGGACGCTGGCCAGCTTGCCGAAGCCGGTATTGATGCCATAGACCGGCTCGCCCTTGGCAACGATCCTGGCGACGGCCTCGGCGCTGGCCTTGATCTTCGGCCGGCAGGCATCGTCGAGCCTCAGTGCGGCGCCGCGATAGATGGCGCGCCAATCGGCCAGCGTGGCATTGCCCGGCCTTAGCTTGAGTTCGGTCATTGTCCCCTCCAGATGCGGGCATGCAGCGGGTTGAAGCCCATGCGGTAGACGAGTTCGGCCGGGCGCTCGACGTTCCAGATCGCCAGATCGGCGGATTTTCCGGCCTCCAGCGTGCCGGTCTGTCCAAGCAGCCCGAGCGCGCGGGCAGCCTCGCGGGTAACGCCGGCAATGCATTCATCGACGGTCAGGCCAAACAATGTCGCGGCCATGTTCATGGTCAGCAGCAGCGAGGTCAGCGGCGACGTGCCGGGATTGTTATCGGTGGCAACGGCCATCCTGACGCCATGCTGGCGAAACAAGGCGATCGGCGGCTTCTTGGTCTCGCGGATGAAGTAGTAGGCGCCGGGCAGGATGGTCGCCAAGGTTCCGGCCTTCGCCATCGCCGCCGCACCGGCCTCGTCGGTGTATTCGAGGTGGTCGGCCGATAGCGCACCATAGCGCGCCGCAAGTTCGGCGCCGTGCAGATTGGACAGCTGGTCCGCATGGAGCTTGACCGGCAGGCCCGCCGCCTTCGCGGCATCGAACACGCGGGCGATCTGCTCCGGCCAAAAGGCAATGCCTTCGCAAAAACCGTCGACGGCATCGGCCAGGCCCTCGGCAGCGACGGCCGGCAAAATCTGCTTTGCAACAAGATCGATAAAGGCGTCCTTGTCACCTTTTGCTTCGGGCGGCAGCGCATGAGCGCCGAGGAAAGTGGTCCTGACTGTCACCGGCCGCTCACCGCCCAGCCGTCGTGCGGCGCGCAGCGACTTCTTCTCGTTTTCGAGGTCGAGACCGTAGCCGGATTTAATCTCGACGGTGGTGACGCCTTCGGCAATCAGCGCATCGAGGCGCGGCAGCGACTGGCCGACCAGTTCGTCCTCGCTCGCCGCGCGCAACGCCTTGACCGACGAGACGATGCCGCCGCCGGCCTTGGCAACCTCCTCATAGCTGGCGCCGGCCAGCCGCATCTCGAATTCATTGGCACGGTTGCCGGCGTGGACCAGATGGGTGTGGCAGTCGATGAGGCCGGGCGTAATCCAGCGGCCTTCGCAGTCGGTCGCCTCGGCGCCCTCGCGGAGAGCCGCCGGCATGTCGACTTCCGGCCCGGCATAGACGATCCGGCCGTTGCGCACGGCGACCGCACCGTGCTCGACGACGCCTGACCCGGCGCTGCTTTCGGCCATGGTCGCGAGGCGCGCATTGCGCCAGAGGCGAAGCTCTCCTGCCCGGCTTTTGCTCTCTGCAGCCATCATCTTTTCCGTTTCAATAGGTGACGATTATGTATATACATATGAAAAGGCACTGCAAGCGCTATCATCGCACGGCAGACCGGGATTTGGAGAAAAACGTGACAGGAATCTTTGCGGAACAGGCGCTTCTGCCCGACGGCTGGCACAGCAATGTGCGGATCGTCATCTCCGACGGCAGGATCGCCACGGTCAAGGCGAATACCTCGCTCCTGCCTGGCGACGAGCGCCGTGCCATCCTGCTATCAGGGATGCCGAACCTGCACAGCCATGCCTTCCAGCGCGGCATGGCCGGCCTTGCCGAATTGCGGGGCCCTTCCGCCGACAGTTTCTGGAGCTGGCGCGAGGTGATGTACCGTTTCGCGCTGTCGATGACGCCGGACCAAGTCGAGGCGGTCGCGGCCCAGCTCTATGTCGAGATGCTGGAGGCCGGGTTCTCGCGCGTCGGCGAGTTTCACTATCTCCACCACGACCATGACGGCCGGCCCTATGCCAACATCGCCGAGATGGCGGAGCGCATTGTTGCTGCAGCGTCCGAGACAGGCATCGGGCTGACTTTGCTGCCGGTGTTCTACGCGCATTCCTCTTTCGGCGGCGCTGCGCCAAATGAAGGCCAGCGCCGGTTCATCAACGATGTGAACCAGTTCTCGCGGCTTGTTGAGAAATGCCGCGAATCCATTCGCGCGCTGAATCAAGGCGTCGTGGGCGTCGCCCCGCACAGCCTGCGTGCCGTGACACCGGAGGAACTGGAAAACATCACGGTGATGGCGCCGGAGGGGCCTATCCACATCCACATCGCCGAGCAGATGAAGGAGGTCGAGGACTGCCTTGCCTGGTCCGGCGCGCGGCCGGTCGAATGGCTGCTTGCCAACGCCAAGGTCGACCAGCGCTGGTGCCTCATCCACGCCACCCACATGACCGACACCGAGACGACCGATTTGGCGAACAGCGGCGCCGTTGCCGGTCTCTGCCCGATCACCGAGGCCAATCTCGGCGACGGCACCTTTGCCGCGTCCTTGTTCATGCAGCATGGCGGCCGCTTCGGCATCGGCTCGGATTCAAACGTACTGATCGGCCTGCCGGACGAGTTGCGGCAGCTCGAATATTCGCAGCGCCTCGCCCACCGCGCCCGCAACGTGCTGGCGGTGGCCGGTGGCTCGACCGGCCGTGCTTTGTTCGATGCAGCGCTCGATGGCGGCAGTGCCGCGTTGGGCGCCGGCCTCTCGCAGATCGCAGCAGGTGCCTCGGCCGATTTCGTCTCGCTCGACGGCAAGCATCCATCGCTGGCCGGCAAGACGGGCGATGCAATCCTCGACGCCTGGATTTTTGCCAACGGCACCAAGATCGATTGCGTCTGGGTGCATGGCAAGAAACTGGTCAGCGGCGGCATGCATGCCAGGCGCGATGTTATCGCCGAGCGCTTCCGCAAGGTCATGACGGCGCTTTCGGCATGAGCATGATCGGGACAATAAGCGCGGATTCTGGAAGCGCGGACGGCGGCGAGGTTCTTTCGCTGCACCAGCGCATCCTGTCGGACATCAGCGAACGGATCCTGTCGGGTGCCTGGGCGCCCGGCCACCGCATTCCGTTCGAGCATGAACTGACGGCCGAATACAATTGTTCGCGCATGACAGTAAACAAGGCGCTGTCGCAACTGGCCAAGGCCGGGCTGATCGAGCGCCGGCGTCGCTCCGGCAGTTTTGTCCGCCGGCCGCAGTCGCAGGCAGCCGTTCTCGAAATCCACGACATCCGGATCGAGGTCGAGGCACTTGGCCTGCCCTACCGCTATGAGCGCATGGCGCGAAACAGAAGGCGCAGCAGCGCCGACGACCGCGCCCTGCTGGAACTCGACGTCGCCGGGCCGGTGCTGGTGCTGGAATGCCGGCATTTCGCCGGCAAGCGGCCGTTCGCCCACGAGCAGCGGCTGATCAACCTGGCTGCCGTGCCGGAGGCCGCCGAAGAGGCGTTTTTCGACACCGCGCCCGGTCCGTGGCTGATCGGCCGTGTGCCGTGGAGTGCGGCCGAGCATCGCATCCGCGCGGTTGCCGCCGAAAAGCACGTAGCGGCGGCACTCGACATCGCGACGGGCGCGCCGTGCCTGGTGATCGAGCGGCGGACATGGAGCGCCGAGCACCCCGTCACCCATGTCCGCTTCACCTATGCGGCAGAGAACCACACGCTGGTGGCGCGGTTCACGCCGTCGCAGGGGTAAACCCTCCCCCTTGAGGGGAGGGTCGCGGAGCAAATTGCCGCGTGGCGGCATTTTGTGACGCGGGGTGGGGTCGGTGCAACCTCGCCGACCCCACCCCGTCTCGCAGTCTCCGCTTCGCTCCGACTACTCGCCGACCCTCCCCTCGAGGGGGAGGGTTAGGAGCTACGCCTCAAATCGCCGCGGTAACAATAATCTCGACCAGATATTCCGGTCCGGCAAGCTTGGCTTCGCCGGTGGCGCGGGCCGGCGTGTTGCCCTGCGGTACCCATTTGTCCCATTCCGCGTTCATCTCGGCAAAGGTGCTCATGTCGGCCAGCCAGATGATCGCCTGCAGGATCTTGGTTTTGTCGGTGCCGGCCTTGGCCAGCAATTCGTCGATCGCCGCCAGAATGTCCCTGGTCTGGGCACCGACGTTTCCGCCCGGCTTGCCGACCTGACCGGCCAGATAGACGGTGTTGCCGTGGATGACGATCTGGCTCATGCGCGGGCCTACATCGATACGACGAATGCTCATTGGATATTCCTTCTCCTCTTGTCGCTGCGCCTGTTTAGGGGCCGGGTTCGCCGGCGGCAAGGCCGCTCGAGCGGAACTTCTTGAGCCAAGCCAAAGCACACAACAAGACGCCCCGGCCGCAATTCCGCCCGATTGGCTTGTTGACTAATGTAATAACATCACATATCGAATCCGCCCCTGCAGCACCGATCATCGCCCCATGGATCGTCACATGAGCCAAACCTGCCTGACCTTCCGCGACCTGACGCTGGGCTACAATAGCCATCCTGCGGTCCACCACCTCAATGGTACGATCCGCAAGGGATCGCTGACGGCGGTCGTCGGCGCCAACGGCTCCGGCAAATCGACGCTGATGAAGGGCATTGTCGGCGTCCTGAAGCCGATGGCCGGCGCGGTGATCCGGGCGCCGGGCGTGCGCGCCGCCTATCTGCCGCAGCAATCGGAACTCGACCGCTCCTTTCCGGCCCGGGTCGTCGACCTGGTTTCGCTTGGTCTGTGGCCGCGGCGCGGCATGCTCGGCCGTTATACGAGGGAAGATCGCGACTCGGTCAGCAAGGCGCTGATGGCCGTCGGCCTCGGCGGCTTCGAGAAGCGGCCCATCGACACACTGTCGGGCGGCCAGCTGCAGCGCACGCTGTTTGCCCGCGTGCTGCTGCAGGATGCCGAGCTCATCCTGCTCGATGAGCCGTTCAACGCGGTCGACAGCAAGACGGTCGGCGACCTGATCGCGCTGATCAAGCGCTGGCATGGCGAGGAACGCACGATCATGGTTGTGGTCCACGATCTCGATCTGGTGCGGCAGAATTTCCCCGAAACACTGCTCCTGGCGCGCCAGCCGATCGCTTGGGGAGAGACCAGGGAGACGCTGCAGCCGGAGAATCTGTTGCGCGCGCGCCGCTTCCATGAAGCCTGGGAGGACAACGCGCCGTGGTGTGAGCCCAGCGAGCATGATCACGAGCACGGTGGCCACGAGCACGGCCATGACCACGACCATTATCACGGCTCCGGGCCGAGGGCGGCATGATGGAGGTGCTTTACGGTCTGTTCGTCGCTCCTTTCGCCGACTACGCCTTCATGCAGCGGGCGCTCGCCGGTTCGATGATGCTGTCGCTCGGCGCCTGCCCGGTCGGCGTGTTCCTGATGCTGCGGCGCATGAGCCTGTCCGGCGATGCCATGGCGCATGCCATCCTGCCGGGTGCTGCCGCCGGCTTCCTGTTCTATGGCCTGGAGATCCTGCCGATGACGATCGGCGGACTGATCGCCGGCATCATCGTGGCGCTCGGCGCCGGCGCCGTCTCGCGCTTCACCATTCAGCGCGAAGACGCCTCTATGGCGGCCTTCTATCTGATTTCGCTGGCCATCGGCGTGCTCATGGTGTCGATCCGCGGCTCCAGCGTCGATCTCATGCATGTGCTCTTCGGCACCGTGCTGGCGCTCAACAACGAGGCGCTGACGCTGATCGGCGGTATCGTCGTGGTGACGCTGGTCAGCCTCGCCATCTTCTGGCGGGCGCTGGTCGCCGAATGCCTCGACCCTTTGTTCCTGCGCTCGGTCAGCCGGATGGGCAGCCCGGTGCATTTCATCTTTCTCGGCCTCGTCGTGCTCAACCTCGTCGGCGGCTTCCAGGCGCTCGGCACCTTGCTGTCGGTCGGGCTGATGATGCTGCCGGCAGCGGCGGCCCGCTTCTGGACCTCGCGCGTCGAGCCGATGTGCGTGCTGGCCACAGTGATTGGCTTTGCCTCCTGCATTGCCGGGCTGCTGTTGTCCTACCATGCGTCGCTGCCCTCCGGCCCGGCCATCATCCTGTCCGCCGGCGTCGTCTATTTCGCCTCGATCCTGTTCGGCACGCGCGGCATCCTGCGCGCCCGCATCGTCCATCACCGCCACAGAACTGCCTGATCCCAACAAGGAGAAACTGTCCATGCTGAAATCGATCCGCGCCGCTTTGGCCGTGAGTGTTATAACATTAACCGCCTTTGGCGCATCTTCGGCCTTTGCTGAGCCTTTGAAGGTGGTCGCCAGCTTCACGATCATCGCCGATTTCGCCAAGAATGTCGGCGGCGACCGCATCGATCTGACCACCATCGTCGGGCCGGACGGCGACGCCCACGTCTACGAGCCGAGCCCCGCCGATGCTGTGACGATGGCCAAGGCCGGCATCGTGCTGGTCAACGGCCTGCATTTCGAAGGTTTTCTGCAGCGCCTGGTCGACGCCAGCGCCACCAAGGCTTCGATTGCCGTGCTGACCAAGGGGGTCACGCCGATCAATTTCAAACCCGAATTCGCCGAGGCCGATGCCGCCGAAGGCGCGGAAACCGATGGCGGCAAGACGGTCACCGATCCGCATGCCTTCCAGTCGATCGCCAATGCCAAGATCTATGTGAAGAACATCGCCGACGCCTTTTGCACGGCCGACTCTGCGGGTTGCGACAGCTACAAGGCCAATGCAGCCGCCTATACGCAGAAACTCGAGGCGCTTGAGGGCGAAGTGCAGGCGGCGATCCAGTCGATCCCGCAGGAGAAGCGCGTCGTCATCACCTCGCATGACGCCTTCGGCTATTTCGAGCAGGCCTACGGCTTGACGTTCCTGGCCCCGGAAGGCGTGTCGACCGAGTCGGAGCCCTCCGCCGCCGACGTCGCCAAGCTGGTCAGCCAGGTGAAGCAGGACAAGGCGGCGGCGATCTTCGTCGAGAACATCACCAACCCGCGGCTGATCGAGCAGATCGCCAGCGAGACCGGCATCAAGGTGGGCGGCACGCTCTATTCCGATGCGTTGTCGCAGCCCGACGGCCCGGCCGCGACCTATATCGACCTGATGCACAACAACATCGCCCAGATCAAAGGCGCGATCCTCGGCAGCTGAGCCGACCGATCCGGTTCATCCAGCCGGGCTGGCGCATGATGCGTCCTGGCGACGTACCGCGTTAGCCCGGCTGGATTTCCGGCATCGAAATCCCTATCTGCGCGGATGGATTTCTTTTCGCGCGGATTGCCGACCGGGTCAGGGAGTGGCAAGACTGCCGCTAACCAGATTGCGAGGACACCGCCATGGAATACCGTCAAATCAGCGAGGACTATTCGGTCTCGGGCCAGATCCAGCCCGAGGATGTCGCGACCATCAAGGCCGCCGGCTTCAAAAGCGTGATCTGCAACCGGCCGGACGACGAGCAGCCCGGCCAGCCATCGGCCGACACCGTCAAAGCGGCGGTCGAGGGCGCCGGGCTCGCCTTCCGCTACATCCCTGTCATCAGCGGCCAGATCACGGCCGAAAATGTCGAGGACCAGGCCGAGGCACTGGATGAGCTTGATGGCCCGGTCTTCGCCTATTGCCGTTCCGGCGCGCGCTGCACTAATCTTTATGGGCTGATCCAGCAGTCGAAGGGGTGAGAGGCCTCACATTCCGAGCGGAGGAAGTCAAGTTCCGCACTGTGGCGATCCTTCACACCCCCTTTGTCCTGCCGGACATCTCCCCCTCAAGTGGGGAGATTGGATGTCGCGTTGGCTTTCGCCAATTTTCAGCGTTGCGGAGTGGGCAGCGAGGTCAGAGCTGCCAATCTCCCCACTTGAGAGGGAGATTGGCCGGCAGGCCAGAGGGGGGTGCTGTCCCTCCGCCATATCTAACGAAAAGCCGTCTGGGCTAAATCGGCAGCGCGCCGGTTTCCTTTAGCGTCTCCAGCACGATCGCCGTCTTCACGTGCTGCACCGATTCGTGCGGCAGGAGCACGCTATTGACGAATTCCGACAGCGACTTCAGGTCCGGCGTCACCACTTTCAATATATAATCCATCTCGCCGGTCAGCGCGTGCGCTTCCTGCACTTGCGGCAGTCGCGCCACTAGTTCGCCGAAACGCTGCGCATTGTCGCGGTTGTGGGTGGCGAGCGTCACCGAGATGACGTTGACCAGGGAAAAACCGAGCTTGTCGCGGTCGAGCACCGCCCGGTAACCCTTGATATAGCCGTCCTCCTCCAGCCGCTGGCGACGACGCGAGCACTGCGACGCGGACAGGTTCACCCGTTCCGACAGATCGTTGTTGGTCAGCCGTGCATCGCCCTGCAAAAGAGCCATTATCTTGCGGTCAAACTGGTCGATGCGCGCCTCATCCATGAATTTCGGGTCCGCAGTGCACAACTCGCGCATGATCAGACCATTTCAAGCGTTTGAATGCAAGCAATTTGCACTCGCTCCGCGCTATAATTGAGTTCAGATGGCCGACGCGGCCAGTTCCAGATTTCGGAGCAATGCCATGGGTCCCTTCCCGCACGACGCACCACCCGCCAAGATCAGCAAAACCAATCCCGCCGGCACCGACGGCTTCGAGTTCGTCGAATTCGCGCATGCCGAGCCGGAAAAGCTCGCCGAGCTGTTCACCCGCATGGGCTATGTGCCGGTGGCCAAGCACCGCAGCAAGAATATCACCGTCTGGCGGCAAGGCGACATCAACTATGTCGTCAATGCCGAACCCGGCTCGCATGCCATGAAATTCGTCGACAAGCACGGCCCTTGCGCCGCCTCGATGGCGTGGCGGGTGGTCGATGCAAGGCATGCCTTCGATCACGCGGTGGCCAAGGGCGCGACGCCCTATGAAGGCAACGACAAGACGCTCGATGTGCCGGCGATCGTCGGTATCGGCGGATCGCTGCTCTATTTCATCGAAACCTACGGCGAGAAGGGCTCGGCCTATGATGCCGAGTTCGACTGGCTGGGCGAGCGTGACCCGAAGCCGGAAGGCGTCGGCTTCTATTACCTCGACCACCTCACCCACAATGTCTATCGCGGCCAGATGGACAAATGGTGGGATTTCTATCGCGACCTGTTCGGCTTCAAGCAGATCCATTTCTTCGACATCGACGGCAAGATCACCGGCCTGGTCAGCCGCGCCATCACCTCACCCTGCGGCAAGATCCGCATCCCGCTGAACGAGTCCAAGGACGAGACCAGCCAGATCGCCGAATATCTGAAGAAGTATAATGGCGAGGGCATCCAGCACATCGCCGTCGGCACCGACGACATCTACGGTGCCACCGACAGGCTGGCCGCCAACGGCCTGAAGTTCATGCCGGGCCCGCCCGAGACCTATTACGACATGTCTTATGCCCGCGTGAACGGCCACGAAGAGCCGATCGAGCGCATGAAGAAGCACGGTATCCTGATCGACGGCGAAGGCGTGGTCGACGGCGGCACGACCAAGATCCTGCTGCAGATCTTTTCGAAAACCGTGATCGGGCCGATCTTTTTCGAGTTCATCCAGAGAAAGGGCGACGAAGGTTTTGGCGAGGGCAATTTCCGCGCGCTGTTCGAATCGATCGAGCAGGACCAGATCAAGCGCGGCGTGCTGAAGGTGCAGGCGGCGGAGTAGGCTAACCGGACTTCTTGCGATTCGGTCAGTAGTAGCTCAGACTTTGGCCATGAACATTGCTATCGCAGAGGCCAAGGCAAGACTGTCGGAACTCGTCAGCCGCGCGGAAGCTGGCGAAGAGATTGTGATTACCCGTCGCGGCAAGGTTGCGGCGCGCCTCGTGCCGCTAGCCGTGCCCGAGTCCCTGCCTCGTGTCGGCGCCATGAAGGGCAAAATCAGGATTGCCGACGATTTTGACGAACTCGGTCCCGAATGGGACGGGTATGTCAAATGACGTTGTCACAGGCAAACGTCTATTTGGCGAGGCCGGCGGCTTTGCGCAGAATCTCGTTGATGCGGCTCTGCCAGCCGGGGCCGCCGGCACGAAAGCGGGCGACTACGTCACTGTCGAGACGGAGTGTTACCTGCTTCTTCGGATTATCGAGAGCCGGCCGGCCGCGCGAACGGCGAATGCTTTCGGCAAGCTCAGGGAACGCTTCGGCGAAAGGACGAGCGTTTCGAAAATCCTCCTCTGTCCATTCCGGATTCTCCGAAACGGCTTCCCAGTCTTCTTTGCTGTAGCCGCGACCAGCTTCGAACTCGGTGCGCACCTTACGCTTTGCCATTGAACAATCTCCTTTCCGCGGGACTTGCCGGGCGCATCGAAATTATCGAGATGCCCTCGGAACCGAGCCGGGCAAACACCACCGCAACGATGCCATCGATGATCCGGCCAATTGCCATGAGACGACCGGCCTTGGCAGTGCGGATTGTCGAGGCAAGAAAAAAACTCGTCATCAAGCGCCGCAAAATCCAAGCCGTGCTTGTCAATGTTGGCCAACCGTTTCGGTTCGTCCCAAACGATCTTCATCAGAATTTATGTACCTACAATAATTAAGTCAATAATTTTCGTAACTACAACTAATTGCGACCTTCGAGCACCAACCTCTCAACCTCGGCTTTCCTGAGTTTCAGATCATAATCGAGGAAGAACTCGTCGAGTTGCGGCGGTTTCACCGAGGTGCCGGACAGCATCGCGTGCACCTGGCCGCGATGATGGATGTCGTGGATGAAGAGATGGGCGAGCAGGTCGCCGATCCGTTCCGGTATCATGCCGTCCTCGCGCCGGTCGGTGAGAACGCGGCGCTCGAGATCGTCGGCCGACAGGCGGTCGCAAAAGGCGATCAGCCGCCGGTCGGCCTCCGTCCGCTTGCCAAAGAGCGCGTCCGCTTCGTCGAAGAGCAAAAACTCATCGTAGACCGCGGCCCCGACGCCGCCCTCTTCGAGAAAATCGAGATAGAGGTGATCGACCGCCAGGATGTGATTGAGCGTTGCCTTGATCGACGGAAAGAAGCTCGTCCGTTCGGCTTCGAATTCGCCGGGCTCAAGCTGCAGCACGGCACGATAGAGCCGGTCGTTGGACCACAGATTGTTGCGCGCCATGCGGCGGAAATGGTTCAGTAGGTCCATGACTTCACGGCGCGACCCGGAATAGCGACACACCCGCCCATAGAAGCGCAAACCCAGCCAAAACAATCAGCAGCAGCCCGATCATGCGCCGCCGCGTGCCTTGCGTTTCCTGGTCCAGCGCGACATTCGTGTTGGTGACGGTGTGAAACATCATCGCCTTGCGCGGAAAGCCGCTGCGGTTGGTCAGGCCGGGCGAGCGCGCCTCGATCCGATAGCTCAGCCGGATCGCCTGGATGAAGATCGCCAGCATGACAATGGCCCAGACACCGCACAGCAGATAGAATGTCTCGCCCGTCATTCTCTTGCCCCCTCGTATTTCTCGACCTTCTGCTCGATGGCGCCGAAGATCGAATGCCCGCCCCTGTCCTTCATCTCGATGCGCACGGTATCACCAAAGCGCAGGAACGGCGTTTTCGGTTCGCCGGTTTCGATGGTCTCGATCATACGCAGCTCGGCGACGCAGGAGTAGCCGGCGCCGCCCGCCGAGACAGGCTTGCCCGGCCCGCCGTCGAGCTTGTTGGAGACGGTGCCCGAACCGATAATGGTGCCGGCGGCCAGCGGCCGCGTTTTTGCGGCATGGACAATCAGCGCCGGAAAATCGAAGGTCATGTCGATGCCGGCGTTCGCCCGGCCGAACGGTTTGCCGTTGAGATCGACCAGCAGCGGCAGGCTGACCTTGCCGCCGTCCCAGGCATCGCCCAGCTCGTCCGGCGTTACCGCAACCGGCGAAAAGGCCGATGACGGTTTCGACTGGTAGAAGCCGAACCCCTTGGCGAGCTCGGGTCCGGTCAGGCCGCGCAGCGTTACATCGTTGACCAGCGTGACCAGCCGGATCGCTGCCCGCGCCTCATCGAGGCTTGCGCCCATCGACACATCGTCGACGATGACGGCGACCTCGCCTTCCATGTCGATGCCAAGGGCGTCGTCGACCATGCGGATCGGGTCGCGCGGTGCGAGGAAAGCGTCCGAGCCGCCCTGGTAGATCAGCGGATCGGTCCAGAAGCTTGCCGGCATCTCGGCGCCGCGCGCCTTCCGCACCAGTTCGACGTGGTTCACATAGGCCGAGCCGTCGGCCCATTGGTAGGCGCGCGGCAGCGGCGAATGAGCGTCATGCTCGTGAAAGCGGGCAGACGGCACCGCGTTGTTCTCCAGCGATTCGGCCATCGCAGCGAGATGCGGCGCGATGCGATGCCAGTCGTCGAGCGCGGCCTGCAGCGTCCGCACCAGGAACGAAGCGTCGGTAAACCGCGTCAGGTCGCGCGAGACGACGACGAGCTTTCCGTCGCGCGTCCCGTCCTTCAATGTGGCAAGCTTCATGCGGTTTCCTCTCCTGGCGCAGCTTTGGCGCTGCTTTGATTTTTTGTTCTACGCATGATCTCTTCCGAAAACCGGTTCCCACTTTTCGGGATCATGCTCCAGCCCCACAACAAGGCCGTCGCGGGCGATCGTCAAGTCGCCGGCCCATGTTTTCCTGACGGCGGCAATCCAGTCGGCCTCGCCGATCTCCGGATCGTCGGCCGGAATGAGGTGGTTGACGACTAGCCTTTTGACGCCTGCGTCGCTGGCGATGCGGCCCGCCTCGTCGGCAAAGCTATGGCTGGCAAGCAGGTGTTCCCTCAGCCTTGCGCCGTTGCCGGTCTTCGCGACCAGCCGCTCGATACCCACTTCCAGCATGGCCTCGTGGACCAGTATGTCGGCGCCTTGGGCGAAATCCGCCAATGGCGGAAAGAAGGCCGTATCCGACGAAAAGACGATGCCTTGCCCCGCATGATCGAAGCGCAGCGCAAAGCAATCCGTCACCGGCGGGTGGTCGACACGCAGCGCCGATATTTTGAGACCGCGCTCTTCCGCCACCTGGCCTTCACCAAACTCGACGATCGAAACCATGTCGCGGAGATCCGGCCGCCCTTCATCGGCGATGCGGATCTCGATGTCGAATTCCATCGCCTGGCAAAAGCGCTGCCAATAGTAGCCGGTGCCGGGCGGGCCGAACACGGCGACCTTTGTTGCCAGGCCGGCCGTCCATGCGGAGTGGATCAACGGTCCGAGTTCCAGCACATGGTCGGAGTGCAAATGCGTGATGAAGATCAGGTCGAGCGCCTTCAGGCTGATGCCGGCATCGGTCAGCCCGCGCGTTACGCCCAGCCCGCAATCGACGACGATGGTGCGGCCGCCAATCTCCAGCAGCGACGAACTCGGCCACGGGCCGCCCGGCCGGAGCGCCGGGCCACCCTTCGAACCCAGAAGCACCAGACGATCCGTCATGCGACGGCGCTCAAGACCAGTCGCCCTCTGGCGTGCCGTTGAAGCGCTTCTTCAGGCCGGCCCAGCAGTCGATGTAGTTGTCCTGCCGGGTTTCGAGCTCGGCGCCATAGCGGGTCACCATCTGCGGAAAGCGTGTTTCGAACATGAAGGCCATGGTGTTGTCGAGCTTGACCGGTTTCAGCTCCGCTCGCGAGGCTTTTTCGAAGCCAGACGCATCGGGTCCGTGAGCCAGCATCATGTTGTGCAGGCTGATGCCGCCGGGCACGAAGCCCTCTTCCTTGGCATCGTACTGACCATGAATCAGGCCCATGAACTCACTCATGATGTTGCGGTGATACCAGGGCGGCCGGAAAGTGTTTTCCGCCACAAGCCAGCGCGGCGGGAAGATGACGAAATCGATATTGGCGGTGCCTTCCTCGCCGCTCGGCGCGGTCAGCACGGTGAAGATCGACGGATCGGGATGATCGAACAGGATCGCACCGACCGGCGAAAAGGTCGCAAGATCATATTTGTAGGGCGAATAATTGCCGTGCCACGCCACCACATCCAGCGGCGAATGATCGATCTCGGTGACATGGAACTGGCCACACCATTTCGCGATCAGCCGACAGGGCGTGTCCTTGTCCTCGAACCAGGCGCAGGGCGTCTTGAAATCGCGCGGATTGGCCAGGCAATTGGCGCCGATCGGGCCGCGATCCGGCAGCGTCAGCTTGGCGCCGTAATTCTCGCAGACATAGCCGCGCACTTGCGGATCCACCAGTTCGACCTTGAACACCAGACCACGCGGCAGCACGGCGAGCTCGCCCGGCCGCAATTCGATGACGCCCATTTCGGTGACGAAGCGCAAGGCTCCAACCTGGGGCACGACCAGCAACTCGCCGTCGGCGTTGAAGAAATGATCGTCGGCCATCGAACGGTTGGCGACATAGACATGTGCCGCCATGCCGGTCTGGCCGAGCACGTCGCCGGCGGTGGTGATCGAGCGCATGCCGGCAATGAAATCGGTCGGCTCGGTCGGCATCGGAACTGGGCTCCAGCGATACTGGCCGAGCGCGAGCTGGTGGTCGCCGACGTTCGGCGCGCTTTTCCAAAGCGGATAATTCGCCGCTTTGAAGCGGCCGGTGTGCCTCACGCTCGGCCTTATCCTATAAAGCCAGGAGCGCTCATTGGTGCCGCGCGGCGCGGTGAATGGAGAGCCCGAAAGCTGCTCGGCATAGAGGCCGTAAGCCGGCCGCTGCGGCGAGTTTCGCCCTTGCGGCAGCGAGCCGGGCAGCGTTTCGGTCTCGAAGTCGTTGCCGAAACCCGGCATGTAGGAATAGGCCATGGAATCCTCCCGAATTCATAGTCTCGGAGCATCGTTTGCGCATCCGCAAAGATGCTCAGAGTTGACCATACCGGTTTCATTTGTAACCATTGAAAATGTAACCATCAACGGTGATTTCGGCATG
This sequence comes from Mesorhizobium sp. M0040, assembly GCF_040323505.1. Lineage (NCBI taxonomy): Bacteria > Pseudomonadati > Pseudomonadota > Alphaproteobacteria > Hyphomicrobiales > Phyllobacteriaceae > Mesorhizobium > Mesorhizobium sp. M0040. The sequence continues at coordinate 34,057 of NZ_JAMYVA010000026.1, read as the reverse complement.
AGCCGCCAGCATGCCCAGTCAGGGCCAACCATGGAAATCCTCGAGCTGGAATCCTTCCTGCCTTACCGGCTCTATCGGCTTGCCGATGCCGTCAGCCGCGAATTTTCAAGAATATACAAGGACCGCCACGGCCTGACCCGGCCCGAATGGCGCACACTGGCCGGGCTTGGACAGCACGGCACGATGACGGCGACGGCGCTCGGCGAGCAATCGGCCATGCACAAGACCAAGGTTTCGCGCGCGGTCGCCGAACTCGAGCGGCGCCGCTGGCTGACCCGCACGCCAGACGAGAAAGACCGTCGCGTCGAGCATCTGACGCTGACCAAAGCGGGGCTTGCCGCCTATCGCGAAATGGTGCCGCTGGCGAAGGAGTTCGAGCGGGAGCTGCTGGAGAGATTGAGCGCAGATGAACGTACAGCAGTCGCGGAAGGGGTGGCCGCGCTTGAGACGGCTTTGTACGGGGATTAGGTCCTCAGCAACTTTTGATGCAGGCGGGACAGCACCCCCCTCTGGCCTGCCGGCCATCTCCCCCTCAAGGGGGGAGATTGGACGTCGCTTCGGCTTTCGCCAATCTCCAAAGAAGAGCGATGTCGGCGAAGCTGCCAATCTCCCCCCTTGAGGGGGAGATGGCCGGCAGGCCAGAGGGGGGTGCTGTCCCGCCGGCGTTTCTAATCGCCTACCAATCCATCACCACCTTGCCGGAATTGCCGCTCTTCATCGCTTCGAAGCCGGAGATGTAGTCGTCGATACCGATGCGGTGGGTGATCAGGCCACTGACATCGAGAGGACCCTGCACCAGCGCGATCATCTTGTACCAGGTCTCGAACATTTCGCGGCCGTAGATGCCCTTCAGGTGCAGCATCTTGAAGATGACCTTGTTCCAGTCGATCTCGAAGCCGGTCGGCGCAATGCCGAGAATGGCGATCTTGCCGCCATTGTTCATAGTGTCGATCATGTCGCGGAAGGCAGGCGCGGCACCCGACATTTCGAGGCCGACGTCAAAACCCTCGGTCATGCCGAGCGCCGGCATCACGTCGCGCAGCTTTTCCTTCGACGCATCGACGACATGCTGGACGCCGAGCTTTTTCGCCAGTGCCAGGCGCACCGGGTTGATGTCGGTGATGACCACTTTTCGCGCGCCCACGCACTGCGCCACCAGTGCTCCCATGATGCCGATCGGCCCGGCGCCGGTGACCAGCACGTCCTCGCCAACCAAGTCAAAGGACAATGCCGTGTGAACGGCATTGCCTAAGGGATCGAAGATTGCCGCGATCTCGTCCGGCACGTCGTCGGGGATCGGCACGACGTTGTGCTGTGGAATCGCAAGGTATTCGCCAAAGGCGCCCGGCCGGTTGACGCCGACACCAAGCGTGTTGCGGCACAGATGCCCCCTGCCCGCCCGGCAGTTGCGGCAATGGCCGCAGACGATATGGCCTTCTCCGGAAACGCGCTGGCCGAGTTTGTACTCGGTCACCGCCGTGCCGAAATCGGCGATGGTTCCGACGAATTCGTGGCCGGTCACCATCGGCACCGGCACGGTCTTTTGCGCCCACTGGTCCCAATTGTAGATGTGCACGTCGGTGCCGCAGATCGCCGTCTTCCTGATCTTGATCAGCACGTCGTTCGGACCGATTTCCGGCACCGGCACTTCTTCCATCCAGATGCCCGGCTCGGCCTTGGCCTTGACCAGCGCCTTCATCATGTTTGACATTCTCTTGTCCCCTGAACCTTAGTCGCCTGAACCTCAGTCGCTTGAATCTCAGTCGCTTGAATCTCTTGATCCGGCCGCTCAGGAAATCACGCCGAGTTCGCGACCGACTGCGGCGAACGCCTCAACCGCGCGGTCGATGTCGGCGCCGGAATGGGCGGCCGACATCTGCGTGCGAATGCGCGCCTGGCCCTTCGGCACCACCGGGAAGGAGAAGCCGATGACGTAGATGCCGCGCTTCAGCATCCGCGCCGCCATCTCCTGCGCCAGCGTCGCGTCGCCCAGCATCACCGGGATGATCGGATGGTCGGCGCCGGCCAGCGTAAAACCGAGCTTGCCCATCTCGGAGCGAAACCGCGCGGCATTGGCATATAGGCGCTGGCGCAACGCATCGCCATTGCGGATCATCTCGAAAACCCGGATCGAAGCGCCGGCGATCGCCGGCATCAGCGTGTTGGAAAACAGATAGGGCCGCGAGCGCTGGCGCAGCCAGTCGACCACCTGCTTCCTGCCCGATGTGTAGCCGCCGGACGCGCCGCCCAATGCCTTGCCCAGCGTGCCGGTGATGATGTCCACCCTGCCCTCGACGCCGCAATGTTCGGCCGAGCCACGGCCATTCGTGCCGACGAAACCAACTGCATGGCTGTCGTCGACCATGACCATTGCGTCATATTTGTCGGCGAGGTCGCAGACGCCCTTCAGATTGGCGACGATGCCATCCATAGAGAACACGCCGTCGGTGGCGATCAGCCGGAACCGACAGTCGCGCGCCTCTTTCAACCGCGCTTCGAGATCGGCCATGTCGTTGTTGGCGTAGCGGAAGCGCTTTGCCTTCGACAGCCGTACCCCGTCGATGATCGAGGCGTGGTTCAGTGCATCGGAGATGACCGCATCCTCCTCGCCGAGCAGCGTCTCGAACAGGCCGCCATTGGCGTCGAAGCAGGAGCCGTAGAGGATGGTGTCCTCCGTGCCGAGGAAGTCAGAAATGGTCGCCTCGAGCTGCTTGTGTTCTTCCTGCGTGCCGCAGATGAAGCGCACCGACGCCATGCCGTAGCCGTAATGGTCGAGCGCCTGCTTGGCCGCCTCGCGCAGTTCGGCGCTGTCGGCGAGGCCGAGATAATTGTTGGCGCAGAAATTCAGCACCTTCTCGCCGCCGACCTCGATCTCGGCCGACTGGGTCGAGGTTATCACCCGTTCGGATTTGTAAAGGCCGGCCGATTTCAGCCCTTCAAGCTCGCTGTCGATGTGGGAGAGGAATGCCGCGCTCATGATTAAGCCCTGTTGAGATTGGGTGGACTGTCGCGCCGTGCGGGCGAAAAATCCATCGCAAAAACGACCGCTTCGGTGGCGGCAATGGCACGGCAAGGCAACGATGTTCAAATGCGGAGGTGCCGCGAAAGATTGCAATAACCACTTCGCGGATTTCCCGCCGCGGCCGCCGCCGCCGGCCTGTTGCCGTCCCAAACCTGTTAACACTTTGAAGCCAAAGGTTATCGCACAAGAATTCGTTGGCGAGAGGGCCGCCTCAGAAAATGTCACAGCAGCCGGTGCACGCCGTTTCGGGCAGGCTCATACTCCTGATCAAATCCGGCTACTGGCTGGCTCTGCTGATCATCGCCGCCATGGTAGTGGCCTCCTTCATCCTGCTGCAGCAGATGATGGCGGCCCAGCAGCACAACCATGCACTGCTCGATGTGGTCAGCACACAAAAAGCCCTGTCGCAGCGCATCGTCTTCCTTGCCGGCGCGACCGGCACCGCCTCACGCGACCAGCAGCCGGCACTGGTTAGCGCGCTCAAGCAAGCGACGGTGGAGTTCGAGAAAAACTACGATCTGCTGCTCGAACGGACCGCCGCCGATCCGGCGTCGCCGGCAAGGTTCGATCCGAAATCGATCGAGAGCGTGCTTTTCGCCAAGCCGTACCATCTCGACTATTTCTCGGTCGGGCTTATCGCCAACGGCGAACGCCTGATCTCGTCATTCGAATCGCGGCTCAACATGGCCGGCAATGGTGGCTACAAAGGCGGAGAGGAGCGCGTCAACCTGAACGCTTCCGTTGCCAACGCAACATTGTCGGGCTATGCCGCACTTGGCCAGCGCATCAGCGCCTTTGCAGACCAGCGATCCGAAACACTTCTCGATCTTAACCGCACATTGTTCTACTCGACCATCGGCGTCATCGTGCTGGTGGCGCTTTTCATTTTCAGGCCAATGTCGAATGCCATCCTGCGCAGGACGCGCGAGCTGGTCGATGCGCGCAATTCCATGGCCTTTATCGCAGTGCATGACGGGCTGACCGGCCTGCACAACCGCACCTTCTTGACCGAGCATTTCGATACGCTGATCAATGCCGCGCAGCGACGGCGTGAACGGGTTGCCGTGGTGCAGTTCGATCTCGACCGGTTCAAGCAGATCAACGACACGTTCGGCCACGCCGCCGGCGATTATGTGCTGGTGGCGGCTGCGCAGCGCATGCGTGATTCGTGCCGTACGTCGGATCTCAACGTGCGGCTCGGCGGCGATGAATTCGTCATGATTCTCAACGGCGCCGGCAGCACCGAGGACATCGATACCGTCGCCCGGCGCATCCTGACCAAGCTCAACAAGCCGATCGTCTTTCGAGGCACGACAATGCATCCGGGCGTAAGTGCCGGGATTGCGGTCTACCCTGTCGACGCCGACAATGCGCAGGATCTGCTCGTCCATGCCGATCTGGCGCTGTATTCCGCCAAGAAGCAGGGCGGCGGCAGCTTGTCGTTCTTCTCCGAGGAGCTGAGGCACGAACTCGATTATCGCAAGCAGCTCGAGCTCGACATCAGGACCGCCATCTCGGAGAAGGCGTTCGAGGTCTATTTCCAGCCGCAGGTGTCGCTGTCGGACGGCGCCATCAGCGGCATCGAGGCTTTGGCTCGCTGGAGGCATGCCGAACGCGGCATGATCGCGCCGGGCGAGTTCATTCCGATCGCGGAAAAATGCGGCTTGATGTCCGAGATCGGCCGCATCGTCATCGCCAAGGCGATCGACGAAGCAGCCGAATGGAACCGCGCAGGCATCGCCTTCGGACGGATCGCCGTCAATGTATCCGGCTCGGAGCTGCGCGGGACAGATTTCGAAGTCTTCCTGTTCGACATGCTGGAGAGGGCTGGCCTGCCAGCGCACAAACTGTCGCTGGAGATCGTCGAATCCGTCATCCTCGACGACGAGAAGACCGGTATCGCGGCAAAGCTGCGGCACATTCGCGCCGCCGGCATCCATCTTGAGCTCGATGATTTCGGCACCGGCTACGCATCGCTCAGCCATGTCAATCCAAACGAGATCGATCGGCTGAAGATCGACCGCCGTTTCGTCCAGAACATCAACGAGAACAGCGGCAACACCAAGATCGTGCGTGCCCTCACAGAACTCGCCCGCGCTCTCGGCATCTCGATCGTTGCCGAGGGCGCCGAAACCGAAGCCGAGCTCGACTCACTGATGGCGATCGGCTGCGACCAGGTGCAAGGCTATTCCATCGCTTTCCCGATGCCGCCGGACAGCGTGCGCGAATGGCTGGTGGCGCGAACGTCCAAGAAGGCCAGGCTGACGGTGCTGCAGGGCTGCCGGGCGTAGATCCGTCATGGTTCGGACTTGCGAACCGACCTGATCTGCCGAGGCGGAAGGTCATCCTCATCACCGGGAAATCCTGCCAGCAATTGTCCAAAGCTGGGCACACGCGCCAGTCTTTCGTAGTCCTGAAACGACAAAATGACCGCCTGCTTGCGGCCGTGCCGGGTGATGATGGCCGGTTCTCCCGCGACGACCTGATCGAGCAGCGCCGAGAGTGTAGCCCCGGCATCCTTCAGCGAAATTTCGCGCATGGCGTTTCCTATCCTAATTTCTAACCCTCGACATTGGCCCGTAGCGCGGCCAGCACCTCTGTAAACTCTGCCAGCCTGTCGTCGGACAATCCCTTCCGCAGCCGTTTGTCGAAGGCTAACGCGGCGGTGCGCAATTTCAGGAACAGCGCTTCTCCGGCTTGGGTCAGCTCCACCTGGTGAACCCGGCGGTTCTCGGGATCGCGGCGGCGCATCAGCAGGCCTTGCGTCTCCATGGCGTTGAGGTGGTGGGTCAGCGTTGCGCCCCGGATGCCGATCATGCCGGCGAGCTCGCGTTGGTTGGCCAGTTCCCGCGACTTGACCGACAGCAACGTGACCCAGACCGGCAGCGTGCCGCCTGCCTCGACCAAGGCAGCGTCGAAAGCCTGCGCAACCAGCTTGGCGGTGCGCGCGAGATTCATCCCGATCGGCGGGCGGTCAAAGGGCGTCATGATCCGACACTAGAACAAGGGCAAAGCCTATGGAACCGGCTCGAGCTTATGCGTTGACATCTAATCATTTGATATCTATCAATATGCCTGGCGGTGGGCAAGAGAGGAAATGCGGTCATGCAATATGTCTACATCATCGTCCTCGGCCTTCACGTCATGGCGGGCGTGTTCTGGGCCGGCACCACCATCGCGGTCGCCCGCGAACCGGAGATCAGGGCGGAACGTTTCTTCCGGCCGCAAATGGGCGCAGCCGGCGTGGTTTTCCTCACCGGCTTGCTGCTGTGGTATTTCTTCCACAACGGCTCTTTCGGCTCGATGGAGAAGGTCTTGGCGCTGGGCATCTTGACGGCGTTAATCGCCGCCGGGGTTCAGGGCGCGCTGGTGGGTTCCGCCAGCAGGCAGTTGGCCGGCGCTGATGCGGCGAAGCAAACCCAGTTGCGCGCCAAGATGACAAAAGGCGAACGCATCGCCGGCGGCCTGCTGGTCATCACCGTGTTCTGCATGGCCACCGCCAGGATGTTTTGAACGTCCTGCCGCAATCGCAAGATCGTACGGTGCCCGGCGATGGCCGGCGGCGTGCGCGGCGCGCAGACCGGACCGACGTGCCTGGTGGCTCTCCGTACGGAGGTTCGGCTGCGCGCCACCAATCAATCCAAAATATTCCTCAGATCCGCAAGCCGAACCTGATGCCGTCATAGATGGCGGCGTGGATATTGCGTGAGGCTACCGCGTCGCCGATGCGAAAGACGACGAAACCACTCTGCGGATTGCGCACCGGAAAGATGTCGCCGCCATTGACCAGTTTTTCGTAATCGATCGCGCCGGCGTTCTTCGACAGCGGCTTCAGCGCCAGATAGAGATCGTCGAGCGGCAGCGTGCCGTGCTCGACCACCACCTGGTCGACCCGCCGCTCGCCGCGCCAGCCATCGGCGAAGTCGGACGCGAGCTCGGCGATCAGCTGGTTGCCTTCGCGCCGCACCGAGCGCAGCCGTGTGTTGATGGTCACCGTGACCCCCTTTTCCTGGAAGGCGCGCATGTAGGGCACATGGTTCATGCCGCCCATTTCCGGGGCGAAGAAGCGTTCGGGCGAAACCAGCTCAAGCCTGGCGCCGCTATTGGCGATCAGTTCGGCGGCACCCATGCCCTGATGGCCGCCATTGTCGTCATAGAGCAGCACGTTCTCGGCCGGCTTGACGCTGCCGGCCATGATGTCCCAGCTCGAGGTGACGAGATCGTCGCCCGCCGTCAGAGGCGGGTTCTGCGGCAGCCCGCCGGTGGCGATCACCACCACGTCCGGCGACAGCGCCAGCACGTCGTCCGTCTCCGCCCATCTGTCATAGCGGATCTCGACGCCGAGCCGGTCGAGTTCGGCCAGGCGCCAGTCGATGATGCCGATCAATTCCTTGCGGCGCGGGTTTTGCGTTGCCAGCCGCACCTGGCCGCCGGCCTGGCTCGATGCTTCCAGCACCGTCACCTGGTGCCCGCGCTCGGCGGCGACGCGCGCCGCCTCCAGCCCGCCGGCGCCGGCGCCGACGACGACCACCTTCCGCTTCGGTCCCTCGGTTTTCGGAATAATATGCGGGATATCAGCCTCGCGGCCCGTCGCCGCATTGTGGATGCACAGCGCCTCGCCGCCCTCATAGATGCGGTCGAGGCAATAGGTGGCGCCGACGCAAGGCCGGATCTCGTGCTCGCGGCCCTCCATCACTTTTTTGACGATATGCGGGTCGGCAATGTGGGCACGCGTCATGCCGACCATGTCGAGCTTGCCGGTGGCGATGGCGTGACGCGCGGTGGCGACGTCGGAAATCCGCGCCGCATGGAAGGTCGGGAATTTCGTCGCCGCTCTCACCTCCCCTGCGAAGTCGAGATGCGGTGACGAGCGCATGCCGGTCACCGGGATGACCTTGGTCAGCGCCGCGTCGGTCTCGATCGAGCCACGGATGATGTTGAGGAAATCGACCTTGCCGGAGCCGGCCAGCCGCCTGGCGATTTCGACGCCCTCCTGTTTCGACAGGCCTTTCTCGAAATCCTCGTCGGCGACCATGCGGATGCCGACGACGAACTTTTCGCCGACCGCGGCACGCACTGCGTCGAGCACCATTCCGGTGAAGCGCAGCCGGTTGTCGAGCGAGCCGCCGAAATCGTCGTCGCGCTGGTTGGTGGCCGGCGACCAGAAACCGTCCATCAGATGGCCGTAGGCTTCGAACTCGATGCCGTCGAGGCCGGCAGCCTGGCAGCGCTGCGCGGCCGCCGCATAGTCGGCGACGATGCGCTCGATATCCCAGTCCTCGATAGTCTTGGGAAAGGCGCGATGGGCCGGTTCGCGCACCGGCGAAGCCGACAGGACGGGCAGCCAGTCGGCCTTGTTCCAACCGGTGCGGCGGCCGAGATGGGTGATCTGTATCATCACCATGCAATCGTGCTCGTGGCAGGCATCGGTAAGCTCGGCGAGCCATGGCACGATGCGGTCGTCATAGACATGCAGATTGCCAAAAGCGGCCGGGCTGTCGCGCGAGACGATCGCCGAACCGGCGGTCATGGTCAGCGCCATGCCGCCCTTGGCCTTTTCGGCATGGTAGAGCCGGTAGCGTTCCTTCGGCATGCCGTCCTCGGAATAGGCCGGCTCATGGCTGGTCGACATCACCCGGTTCTTCAGCGTCAGATGCTTGAGCCGATAGGGCTGGAGGAGCGGGTCGTTGCTAGTCATCGTCTTCCTGCTGTTTCAAATTGTGCTAATGAGCGGCAAATTTTTGTTTTTACGCATGTCGCTGTCCCAAAATCGCTGCGCAGTTTTGGGCGACATGCAGCAAGGAACCTGCTCATGACCGATACGAAAAACCTCACCCAGCTCGGCACCAACGTCGAGGCGCCACAGAGCCCTGAAGCGGCAGTCCTGGAAACCGTGCCGTTTTCGCGCGGCGACGGCCCGCCGGCCATCGTTCGCTTCACCTGCCCGGAATTCACTTCGCTCTGCCCGGTCACCGGCCAGCCGGACTTCGCCCATATCGTCATCGACTACGCACCCGATGCGCTGCTGGTGGAATCGAAGTCGCTCAAGCTGTTCATGACCTCGTTTCGCAACCATGGCGCCTTCCACGAAGAATGCACCGTCATGATCGGCCGCCGCATCATCGCCGCGACCAAGCCATTGTGGTTGCGCATCGGCGGCTATTGGTATCCGCGCGGCGGCATTCCGATCGACGTGTTCTGGCAAACCGGCGCGCCGCCGGAAGGTGTGTGGCTGCCCGACACCGGCGTCGCCCCCTATCGCGGGCGCGGCTAATCGGACGGAGCGGCTCACCTGATCCCGGTCCGGCACAGGTTGGTCTCCAGGAAAGGCATCACCGCGTCGCGGTACCGCTGTTGGTCATAGCGATAGAGATCAACATGCCGCGCGCCGTCGAACCAGACCAGCTTTGCGTCAGCGCCTGCCGCATCTTTCAACGCCAGTGTCTGGCTGCGAGCGACAAACGGATCCGAATTGCCTGCTAGCAGCAATATCGGCCGATCAATCGCGCCGATGCGATCGACCGGCCTGACATCATCTACCCCGAAGCCAAGGCGGAGCTGCATCTGCGCCAAGAGGATGGTCGCCTGTACGTCGCGCAACATAGGCAAGGGCGCTCGCAACGCCGTGGTTTCCAGCAAAGTCGCGTAGAGCTGCTCCAGGACATAGGCATCGACATGCTCCTGCTGAGCGCCAAATACAAAAGCAGCCGCACCGAGCGACGAGCCGATGGCCGCCACCTTGCGACCGGCGAAGCGTTGCCGCGCAAAGGCGAGGATGCGGCTGGCGTCCTGCCGTTCGATGTAACCAAAGCCTCTGATATCACCGCCGCTTTCGCCATGTCCCGACAGATCGAACAGCACGATCGAGTAGCCGCTTTCGAAAAGCAGCTTCGCTCTTGGAACCGTGGCCAGCTTGTTTGAACCGCGTCCGTGTAACAGCACGATTGTTCCGCAACTGTCCTGCCGATCCGCCACCCAACCGGCAAGGTCGGGCGCGCCCTCTTGCTGCAGAACGATGCGCTCCACCGGTAACCCCACAGGCAGCGTGAAGCTTTGCTGAGGCACGCGGGCCACCGCGCGGCTTCCTGCCTCCCAGGTGACAGCGCAGGCCAGGACGCAAACCGCCGCGAATAAAGCAACCACGACAGGACCTCTTCTCATCGATCGGTCACGTGCACTTCGCATCAGTTGAGCGGCAGCCGCCGGTAGCGGCTGGGGTTGTTCGGGTCGCTGAAATGGTGCATCGGCCCGTGTTCGGCGAAGTGTGCTGACCAGCGTTTCATGGCGGCCGGATCGAGTTCGACGCCCAGCCCGTCACCCTCCGGCACACGCACCGTGTTGCCGGTCTGCCGGAATGGGCCATCCTTGATGACGTCGCCGGTCTGCCAGCGAAACAGCGACTGCGACGCTTCCGTGATCCACGGCGTCGCCGCTACGACGTTCAGATAGGCCGATGTCATAATGCCGAGATCGTTCGAATAGCACCAGAACCCCTTGCCCATCGCCTCACAGGCGGCGATGAATTTCAGGGTTTTCGACAATCCGCCGAGTGCTGCGAAATTGCAGACGAAGTAATCCGGCGCACCGAGCGCGACTGCCCGTCTGAGATCCGGGATGTGCGTCGAGAACGGAATGCGCGAATGCTGGCGCAGCGCAGCCATCTCCTCGAAGGTCGCGACCGGATCCTCGTAGTTGCGGATGTTGAACGGCTCGATCTCGCGCAGCACCCAGCGCGCTGTGGTCAGCGACCACTGCATGTTGGAATCGAGTTTGATCTGCGCCTTATCGCCAAGCGCCTCGCGCAGCATGCGCACTGTCCTGATCTCGAGCTCGGGATCGCCCATGATCAGCTTGCCCTCGAAGATCGTCGAGCCGTGCTGTTCTCGCATGCCGAGACAGTAGTCGACGATCGCTTCGGCGGTCATCTCGCCGCCGGCTCCGCCTTGAGCGGGGCGAAAGGCGAAATATTCCGAAAACGGAATGTCCTTGCGCACCGCGCCCCCGAGCAGCTTGTAGAGCGGCATGCCGAAGACCTTGCCTCTTATATCCCACAGCGCCAGTTCGACGGCGGCGAACGCCACCGAGGCTGCATTCTCGCCGGTGTTGGCGGTAATCTGCCAGGGCGGCACGCAGCGCGTCTCGCAGTCGGCGATGTCGAGCGGATCGGCGCCAATCAGCGCCGGCGCGATCTCGGCCTTGATCACCTCGCCGAAATGCCACCATGGCGCCTCGCCCAGTCCGACCACGCCTTCGTCCGTCTCGACCTCGATGATCGATTTCGAGGCGCCGCCGTAGAGACCAGCCGTCCACCAAAACGGAGCATCGAGCGGGACGTTGACGTGGGTGACGCGGATGTTGCTGATCTTCATCGGTTCCGTTCTCACTCACACTGGTATTGGCTTAGCGACCATTCGCCTGTCACCGAGAGCAGGTCCGATATCTTCCAGTCGCCGTCGATTTTTTTGAACTTCCATTCCAGCCGGTGCGGATTGCCGGAGACGACAAAAGCGACGACGACCTTGGCCTCGTCGCCCTTGACCGCTTCGATGGTCTTCAGGCTGTTGTCGATCTCCGCCTTTTCGTATTCGGAATTGTCGAGCGCCATGTTGGGATCGAGGCACTCGCCCTGCCCCGACTTCCGCAGCGCGTCGCTCTTGTCGAGCACCGACTTTGCCGGGTCGGTGAAATGGCCCCGCTGAGCCGGATCGACCTCGAGCCCGGCATGCTCGTAGAACGGCTTCACTACCGCAGTCGGCGAGCCCGGCTGCACGGCTGCGGCCGGCGCGTCTTCTGCCGGCGGCGAAACTGCCGGCGGAGGTGCCGCACTGTCGGCCGGCGCGTTTGCGGGCGGCGCGCCGAACAGGCCCTGAGCGGCGGCGCTGCTCAATCCGGCCAGCAGGCACGCAGTCGCCAGAACCCAGGGACGGCAGCGGAGCACGGCATCACTCCGGCGACTGCCCGGCAAGGCATTCGAGCGCACTCAGGGTCCAGCCGCTGGTCTTCGAGGTGATGTCGGCGATCTTCCAATGGCCGTCGATATTCTTCAACGACCAGACCATTTCGCGTTTGGAATCATCGCCTTCCGGAAAAAGGTTGAACGTCGCCGTCACCTCGGCGCTGTCGCCATCCAGCGTTTCGGCCAGCGTCAGCGTCTTGGCCACGGTCTTCTCGTCATAGTCCTGCGCATCGAGACCAGGGGCGAAGTCGATGCAGGGAACTTCATCCGGATGGTTCTTTGCCGCATTGTCGTTCAATTCGAACAGTTTCGTCACCGGCGCGGTGAAGCGGTCGCGATATTGCGTATCGGCCTCGAATTTGACCGACGGGACATAAAAGAACTTCACGGCGTTGGTAGCAGGGCCGGCAAACGCGGCCGCCGGCAAGGCCATCGAAAGCGCGGCAACAAAAAGTGGCAGTTTCATGGGTGTCCCCGATTGTTCACTGACGGAAGCTATCAGTACCACGCATCTTGCCCGTCGGCTTTCTTGCGGTCCATGAAATCCTGCAACGCGTCCTCTGCTGGCAACTCAGGCGTTCAGCCAGACATCCTGGAGATCCATCTCGAAGGTTTGGTGGACACCGTAGTTCTTCACCTTCTCGTTCATGTGGCTGAACAGCTTCTGCCAAAACGGCTGAATGATGACGCCCGAATCCTGCAGGATCTGCTCGATGTCCTTCATGACCTTGCGGCGCTTTTCCACGTCGATGAGCGAAAGAGCCTGCTTGAGCTTGGCGTCGAAATCAGGGTTCGAGTAGCCGGTTTCGTTCCAGGCCTCGCCGGTGCGATAGCCGAGCGCCAACACCTGTACGCCAAGCGGGCGCATGTACCAGATGGTCATCGAATAGGGGTATTTCGTCCAGTCGTTCCAGAACGTCGACCCCGGCAGCACGGTGCGCTTCACTTTGATCCCGGCATCGCGCAGCTGGCCGGCAATAGCGTCGCCGGTGTTCTTTTGCCAATCGTCCTCGACGGTGATCAGTTCATGCTCGAAGTCGTCCTGCCCGGCATCGGCCATAAGCTTCTTGGCGCCCGCGGCGTCGCGTGTCTTCTTGGGCAGCGCGTAGTATTCCGGATGAATCGGGCTGACGTGGTGGTTTTCACCAACAGTGCCTCGCCCGGCGTAGCCAAGTTCGAGCACCGCTTTGTTGTCGACGGCCATCTGGAGAGCGTTGCGAACCCGCTTGTCGTCATAGGGCTTGTTCGTGATGTTGGTCCGGGCGACGAGCGTGGTCGCTGTCGCGACCTCCGATTTGACCAGCCCCATCTTGTCGAGGATGTCTATGAAGTCGGCAGGCGTCTCGAAGTTGAGATCGATTTCGCCGGAGTCGAACGCATTTATCGAGGCGTTGAAATCGGTTCCGTAGTCGATGAATTCGACGCCGTCGAGAAGCGCTTCACCGCCCCACCATTTGCCATTCTCACGACGCTTGACGACCGCTTTCTGGCCGACCGCATAAGACACCAGTTCGAACGGCCCGGTGCCAATCGGCTTCTCGATCGGATTGGCGCCGTCGGCGTCGAAGTTGCGATGGACCACCAGCGCCGGATAGTCGGTGAAGTTCGGGATCAGCGAGATGTCCGGTTCGTTCAGCTTCAGCTTCACCGTGTTGTCGTCGACCTTGGTGATCGCCCCTTCCCTGGCCTTGCCGGTCTTTGCATCGATCAGCGCACCGACGCGCGCGGCCATCGAATTGCCGGCGGTAGCCTTCTCGCACCAGCGCGTCAGATTGTAGGCCACGTCATCGGCGTTGAAAGCATCGCCGTTGTTCCAGGTAATGCCCTTGCGCACATGCAGCACGTATTCGGTGGCGTCGTCGTTGACCTCCCAGCTTTCGAGCAGAACCGGCTCGAATGTGAACTGGCGGGTGTAGCGGACAAGCGGCTCGAGCCAGCAGCGTGAAATGTTCGCAAGTTCCACCCAGTCGTAGGTGCGCGTGTCCTTTTGCGCCTTCACCGACATCGAAACGTGCAGCGTTCCGCCTTTCTTCGGCTCTTCAGCCAAAGCCCGCTCCGGCACGGCAAGTCCAATCATGCCGTAGGCAAGGGCCGTCGATGCGCCGAAAGCGCTTGCCAGGGCCAGAAACTCCCGCCGGTCGACGCGACCGGCGCGCGCCTCGCTGGCCATTGCTTCGATGGCGCTCGGTACGCGATCGCCGTTGCTTCTGAAGAGTGTCATTTTTTCCTCCCTTATGGTTCGCATCGGGTCTTCGCCCGTGATCAACTAACGCTGTCCGGCAGTTTCTCCTCGCGCCGCGCAATCAAATCTTTGAGACCATCGGCGATGCCCTCATCGAGCTTCGGCTCCTCATAATCGGCGAGCATGTTGCGCGCTTTCTCGCGGCCGCGGGTGTCGTGGTCCTTTGCTCCTTCCGCCTTCCACTGTTCGAACGAATTGAAGTCCATGATGCTCGGTATGAAGAAGGCGGACTCGAAATGTTCAAGCGTGTGCTGGGTGCCGAGGAAATGGCCCTGCGGTCCGACCTCGCGGATAGCCGCCATAGCCTCCTTGAAATCGTCGAATGGCAGCCCGCCAGCATATTTGTACCAGCCGACAAGCTGCTCGCAGTCGGTGGCAAATTTCGAATAGCCGCAGGTCAGGCCGGCCTCGAGCCAACCGGCAGAGTGCCAGATGTAGTTGGCGCCGGCAAGGATGGCGGCATGCATCAGCATGTTCGCCTCGTAGCCCGCCTGGGCGTCGTTCAGCTTCGAGCCGACATGGAAACCGGACGTGCGCCACGGCAGACGATACCTCCGCGCCAGCGCGCCCATGAGATACATCATCTGGGCCGCCTCCGGCGTGCCGCCCATGGGAGCGCCGGTCTTCATGTCGACCGTCACCATGAACTGTCCGTAGATCTGCGGCGAACCCGGACGCAGGAGCTGTGTGAACGCGACGCCCGCCAGCGCTTCGGCATTGACCTGCGCGACCGCACCGACGGCAGAGGCCGAAGTCGAGGCGCCGCAAAGGGCGAAGGGGGCGAGGATCAGCGGCTGGTTGTGGCGCGCATAGACTTTCATCGCGTCCAGCATGGTGGCGTCCCACACCAGCGGCGAATTGCAGTTGGTGATCGACACCAGGACCGGGTTGTCGCGGACATAGTCCTCGCCGAACACGATGCCTGCCATCGCCATCGTGTCTTCGGCTCGATCCCTGGAGGTCACGATGCCCATGAACGGCTTGTCGGAGTGCTTCAGCGCCGAATGGATGATGTGGAGGTGACGTTTCGGCACCGCGATTTCCATCGGCTCGCAGATGATCGAGCTCGACGAATGCAGCGCCGGCGCCATGTAGGCGAGCTTGTGGAAATTGTTGAGGTCGGCGAGTGTGCCGTAGCGCCTGTTGTTGTCGAGGTCGCGTACGTAAGGCGCCCCGTACATCGGCACGAAGATGGAGTTGTTGCCACCCACACGTACGGAACGCTGGGGATTCCTCGCATTGAGCGTGAACTCCGACGGGACCTTCGAGATGAGCTCCATCAGCAGGGCGCGGTCGATCCGGACCCTTGTCTCCGAGACATCGGCGCCCGCCGCCTTCCACATTGCGATCGCCTCGTCGTCGCGGAACTCGCATCCCACTTCTTCGAGGATGGAGAGCGACTCCTGGTGGATCAGCTCAACCGCCTCGTCCGGAACCATCTGATAGACGGGAATCTGGCGGACCAGGGTTGGAAACGACGCTATGGGTGCGCCCCGCAGCGCCTTGCGCCCCAGGCGGCCACCGCTGCGGCGGTTGGCGTGTTCGCTCACTTCAACGGCCGGTGCGTTCATGAAGGCTCCATATTCCTGTTGGTGACCAATCTAGCCAGACAAAATGCAGCTGTGACGCTGGAAAATCCTGATCTCTTGTATAAGCTCAGCTTATGCGAAGCTTGCGCCACCTGCTGCCGTCGGCCGGCAGCCTGATCGTTTTCGAGGCCGCCGGGCGGCTGTCGAGCTTTACCGCCGCCGGGCGCGAGCTCGGCATGACGCAGGCTGCCGTCTCCTATGCGATCCGTGGGCTCGAAGAGCAGCTCGGCGCCAAACTCTTCCAGCGCCGCCACCGGCAAGTCAGCCTGACCGAGGCCGGCGACCGCTTCCATGCCGACGTCTCGCTCGGCCTGTCGCACATTCGCAAGTCGGCGGAGGATCTGCGCCAGATCGCCGTCGGCGCGCATGTGACGCTCGCCGCCTCGACCGCCTTCGCCTCGTTCTGGATGATGCCGCGCCTGCAGCAGTTTCGCGACGAATTGCCGGGCATCGACCTGCGCATCCAGACCGCCGACCGCGATCTCGACATCATCGCCGAAGACATCCCGCTCGGCGTCCGCGGCGGCGAGCCCAAGGAATGGCCGGATTATCATTCGCTGCCGCTGGCCGATGAGGTGATATTCCCCGTTGCCGGCGTTAGTTATGTGGCACGGTTCGGGCTGCCGGAGCGTGTCGCGGACCTTCAATCGCACCGCCTTATCCATCTTGAAGAGCCGTTTCGCGAGGCCGCCAGTTGGGACGAGTGGTTCGCCTCGGCCGGTGTCGACATCGCCGATGCCGGACGCGGCTTGCGCATCAACGACTATGCGCTGGTGATCCAGGCAGTCATGGAAGGGCAAGGCATCGCGCTCGGCTGGGGTCACCTCGCCGAGCGGCTGCTGGCATCAGGGCTGCTGGTGCGCGTCACCGGCCACACGATGACGACCGGCAAGGGTTTTCATGTCATCTGGTCGAAGAACCGCGAACTCAGCGACAACGCCCGCAAGGTCCGGGACTGGCTGGCGGCGCAGGCGTGAGGCCGATAAATGCCCGGTCAAACGGTCACGACGATCTTGCCGAATTGCTCGTTCGATTCGAGATAGCGGTGCGCCTCGACGATCTGGTCGAACGGAAAGGTTCTGGCGATTGCCGGCTTCAGCGAACCCGAGCTCAGTCCGTCAAGGATGAACGCCTTGGCGGCCTGCAGCCGGACCGGATCGCGCACGATCTCGTGGACGAGATAACCGCGCAGCGTCAGTGTCTTGGCCAGCACTGCAGGTAGCGGAAAGGGTGTCGGGTCGGGGCTCAAGCCGCCATATTCGATGAGAATGCCACCCCGTGCCATCGCTGCCGTCAGAGGCTTGAAAATCGCGCCGCCGACGGCATCGAACACCACGCGCACGCCCTCCGGGCCGGCGATTCGCTTCAGCCTGGCTTCCAGGTCCTCCTCTGCCGAGGCGATGACGTGGGCCGCGCCGAACTCAAGCAAAGCCCGCTTCTTGGCAGATGTCCGTGTGACCGCGATCGGGGTCGCGCCAATCATGTTGGCGATCTGGATCGCGGCAAGTCCGACGCTGCTCGAGGCCGCGGTAATGACAACAAAGTCCTCGCTTTGGAGGTTGGCAATGTCGATCAGCGCACCGTAGGCGGTGAGATATTGCATCCACGCTGCGGCGGCTTCTTCCCAACTCAGCGATGGTGGATGTTTGACGACGAGCTCGGCGGGATATGTGGCAATCTCACCATAGGCAGGCCAGCGGGCCATCGATAATGGCGGCACGATGCTGACGGCATCGCCAGGCGCAAACCCGTCCACGCCTTCGCCGACCATCTCGACGATACCCGCCGCCTCGAGCCCAAGACCGGAGGGCAACGGCGCGGTCTGGATGTAGGTCCCCGAACGCAGCAGCGCCTCGGCGCGGTTTATACCCAACGCCTTGACGCGGATCTGAATCTCACCGGTCGCGGGCGCAGGCGTGTCAACATTCTCGATGCGCAGGACCTCGGGACCACCGAGCTCATGAAAGCGAACGACACGTGCCATCGGTCATAACTCCAAAATATTTGAACTGAATTTGCTATGCCAGCGGCGATCAGGCGGATAAATAGCCGCTTGAGTAGATCAGTAGAAACTATAGGTTTTGAATATGGATCGCCTTACGAGTATGGCCGTGTTCGTCAAAGCCGTCGACCTGGGCTCGTTCGCAGCTGCGGCGGCGGCTCTCGATCTGTCCGGGCCGATGGTCGGCAAGCATGTCCGGTTTCTCGAGGAGCGCCTGAGCGTGCGCCTCATCAACCGGACCACGCGCCGCCAAAGCCTGACCGATTTCGGGCGCGCCTATTATGAACGCTGCCGGTTGGTGCTTGCCGAAGCGGAGGCCGCCGATGCACTCGCCGCCGACCAGCTTGCCGAACCGCGCGGAAAGCTGCGTGTCCTGATGCCGGTGCATTTCGGCCGGCGCTGCGTTGCCCCGATCCTGTTCGGCCTTGCGCAGCAATATCCGGCGCTGGAACTTGACCTATCGTTCAGCGATGCCATCGCCGATCTCGCAGAGGATGGCTGCGACCTTGCCATCCGAACGGGCGATCTGGAGGACCAGACCGGGGCGATGGCGCGTCGCATCGCGCGCCAGCACATGGTCGTCTGCGCGTCCCCGCCCTATCTCGACCGGCACGGCGAGCCACATGAAATAGATGACCTCGGCAGCCATCAGGCGATCATCTACCGCCGTTCCGGGCGTGCCGTTCAGCCGTGGCTGTTTCCGCGCAATGGCCACCCCGCGATTGAGGTCAGGCCAGTCAGCAGATTGCGGCTCGACGACCTCGATGCCATCGCCGATGCCGCGGCCGCCGGCATGGGCCTCGCGTGGCTGCCATACTGGATGGTTCGCCAGCGCATCCAGGCGGGCGCACTTGTCCCGCTGTTGCCGGAACAATCCCGGTTTCTCTACGACGTTCATGCCCTGTGGTTGCAGACGCCTCATCTGCCGATGAAAGTCCGCCTTGCCGTCGATGCACTGTCGGCAGCGCTGCCCAAGCTCATGAGTTGAAGTGCACGGCCGCAGTCGGCTGCGTGGATTTCCTCAATTCCGCCCTCCCGCATCGACCACGAATCCGCCTATAGTGCCCCATGCCGATCCGCCAGCTTTCCGAAACGATGATCAACCAGATCGCCGCCGGCGAAGTCATCGAGCGTCCGGCAAGCGTGGTCAAGGAACTGGTCGAGAACGCGCTCGATGCCGGTGCAAGCCGTGTCGAGATCGTGACCGCCGGCGGCGGGCTGAACCTGATCCGCGTCAGCGACGACGGCTCGGGCATTCCGGAAAAGGAACTGGCGCTGGCGATTGCGCGCCATTGCACCTCCAAGCTCGCCGACGACATTCACGACATCCGCTCGCTCGGCTTTCGCGGCGAGGCCTTGCCGTCAATCGGCTCGGTGGCGCGGCTGTCGATCCGCTCGCGCACCGCGTCCAGTGAAAACGCCGCCGAGATCGGCATCGACGGCGGCCGCGTCTCCGCGGTCAGGCCGGCGGCGGCCAATCGCGGAACCACGGTCGAGGTGCGCGACCTGTTCTTCGCCACACCCGCCAGGCTCAAATTCATGAAGGGTGAGCGCGCCGAAAGCTCGGCCATCGGCGACGTGGTCAAGCGCATCGCCATCGCCTTCCCCGCCGTGCGCTTCACCCTGGCCGGCCCGGACCGCTCGACGCTGGAACTGCCGGCGACCGACGACAGCCCGGAAGGCCGGTTGCGCCGGGTGGCGCAGGTGATGGGCGTCGACTTTCCCGACAATGCGATCGCCATCGACGCGATGCGGGACGGCGTGCATCTCGCCGGCCATGTCTCGGTCCCCTCCTTCACCCGCGCCAACGCGCTGCAGCAATACGCTTATGTCAACGGCCGCCCGGTGCGTGACAAACTGATCGCCGGCGCCATTCGCGGCGCCTTCGCCGACGTGCTGCCGCGCGACCGCCATGCCGTCAGCGTGCTGTTCCTGACGCTCGATCCGGCGATCGTCGACGTCAATGTCCACCCGGCCAAGGCAGACGTGCGCTTCCGCGACCCGGGGCTGGTGCGCGGGCTGATCGTCGGCGCTATCCGCGAAGCGCTGGCCAATGCCGGCATCCGCGCCGCCACCACCGGGGCCGCCGGCATGATGGCGGCGTTCCGGCCAGGCGCGGCATCCTCTGCGCATGGTGGCCCCGCCAACGGTCACCGCAGCTACGAGGCCGCCTATCGGGCATCGGGCTTTTCCGGGTTCGATCCTGCCCGTTCGCCGCAGCGGCCGCTTGATATGGGCGACGGGTTCGGCGAGGACGAGCAGGCGGCCTTCGACGCGGGGCCGCTGCACAGCGCCGATGCGCGCGCCGGGCAAAACGAAGCGGCGGAAACGCTGCTCGGCACGGCGCTGGGCGCGGCGCGCGCGCAAGTGCACGAGAATTATATCGTCGCCCAGACCAGGGATTCGCTTGTCATCGTCGACCAGCATGCGGCGCATGAGCGGCTGGTCTACGAGGCCTTGAAGAACGCCCTCCACTCACGCGCGGTGCCGTCGCAGATGCTGCTGTTGCCCGAGATTGTCGATCTGTCGGAAGAGGATGCCGAGCGGCTTGCCAGGCATTCCGAGACGCTGGCCCGCTTCGGCCTCGGCATCGAGCGCTTCGGCCCCGGTGCCGTCGCGGTGCGCGAGACGCCGTCGATGCTCGGCGAGACCAACGTCCAGCAGCTGGTGCGCGATCTCGCCGACGAGATCGCCGACAACGACACGGTCGACACGCTGAAGGAGCGGCTGGACAGGATAGCCGCGACCATGGCCTGCCACGGCTCGGTGCGCTCCGGCCGGCTGCTCAAACCGGAAGAGATGAATGCGCTGCTGCGGCAGATGGAGGCGACGCCGGGCTCCGGCACCTGCAACCACGGCCGCCCGACCTATATCGAGCTCAAGCTCGCGGATATCGAGAGATTGTTCGGGCGGCGATAAGAAACTCGCAGGGCGCAGCCCCCACCCGGACCTTCGGTCCGACCTCCCCACAAGGGGGAGGTAGGGAGCCTACCCGCCGACGCCTCGCGAGGAGCTTACCCTCCCCCTTGTGGGGAGGGTCGCTGCGAAGCAGCGGGGTGGGGGTACGAAAAGAGCCGCTGTACAGCGGCTCTTTTCGAGTCAGGCACAGCCCCAAACCCTTTGCTCATCTCTTCAAATTCACCACAATGACGCCGCCGAGCGCCAGTGCGCCGCCGAGGATGCCGAGCAGCGTCGGCACCTCGCCCAGCCAGAAGAAGCCGATCAGCGTCGCCATCGGCGACACCAGATAGAGGAAGTTCGAGGCGCGCGCCGCGGGCAGCCGGGACAGCGCTGTTGCCCATGCGGCATAGGCGATGAGGCTGGGCACGATGCCGAGAAAGATGACGGCGCCGAGCCCGGCGGTGTCGGCGACCGCCGCTTGCGCCAGACCGCTCGGCAGGAACGGCGACAGGCAGAGCGCGCCAAGCACCATGTTCGAGGCCGAGATGGTCAGCGGGTGATGGCGGGCAAACAGCGGCTTCTGGACGATGGTGTTGACGGCCGAGCACAGCGCCGAGCCGAGGACAAGCAGCGCACCATTGTTGAAATGCAGCCCTTGCCCCTCGCCCATGGCGATGATCCCGATACCGGCGAAGGACAGGAATGTGCCGGCCCAGGCCAGGCCCGAGAAGCGTTCGCCGAGCAGCGCCATGGCCATGATGGCGGTGAAGATCGGGCTGACATTGATGATGAAGCCGGCCGCACCGGCCGAAACGGTCAGCTCGCCGAAATTGAGCATCACCGTGTAGAGTGCGACGAAGACGGCACCACTGAAGACAAAGCGCCAGAGTTCATCGAGCCTGGGCAGCGCCGGCCGCTTGACCGCGAGGAAGATCGCCGCCGGAACCGCGGCGATGGCAAAGCGCAGCGCGCCAAGTTCCAGCGGCCCGAAAGCGGCAAGGCCGGCGCGGATCGCCGGAAAGGCGGAGGCCCAGCCGACCACCGTCAGCGCCACCGCGATGGCAGCCGTGGCATCCATGCGCTGTGTCGTATTCAACGTGCCGGTGTAAGCGCTCATCTGGGTGTCCTCGCGATCCAATGCCATGAAGTAGAGAAACGCTATTGCGGGTCGGTTGACAAACGAACAAATCGAGGATCACCTGTGACTATGGATCACAGCTTAGACCCGATGCTGCCGCTCGAAACGCTGCGCGCCTTCGACGCCGCGGCTCGGACCGGCAGCTTTTCGGCGGCGGCCGAGAAGCTCAACATCACCCACGGCGCCGTCAGCCGGCAGATCGCCAAGCTCGAGGGCTGGCTTGGGCTGAAAGTCTTCGATCGCGGCGCCCGCGGCGTCTCTCTGACCGTCGAAGGCAATCGCCTGCATCTGCGCACCACCGAAGCCTTTGCCCTGATCGCCAGCAATTCGGACCGTTGGGTCGAGCCGCGCGGCACGGCGGTGGTGCGGCTGACCTCGATCCCTTCGGTCAGCGGGCTGTGGCTGATGCCGCGCATGGCGGCGCTGGAGAACCACCCGTCCAAGCTGCGTATCGTGCTCGACGTCGACATCCGCCAAGGCGATCTTGCCGACGAGGGCATCGACCTGTCGATCCGCTGCGGGCGCGGTCGCATTCCGGGCCGGATCTCGGTGCAGCTTTTCGAAGAATATGTGTTCCCGGTCGCCTCGCCGGGACTGGCCAGGCAGATCGGTCGCGGAGATCCCGCCCGGCTACTCAACTATCCGGTTATCAATGATTCCGACGCTTCGGCGTGGCGCGCCTGGTTTGCGGCGCAGGAGATGGACTATCGGCCGCGGCCGCACGACCGCCGTTTCGAGGACTACAACCTCGTGCTCGACGCCGCCGCGCACGGGCTCGGTATTGCGCTGGCACGTCCGCCGTTGACGGTGGACCAATTGAAATCGGGCCGCATCGTCGCCGTAGACGAGCGCAGTGCGCTCAGCCCGATATCTTACTGGCTCGACCGGCCGCTGGGGCGCCCGCGCGCCGCCGCCGCCGAACTCGCCCGGCGCATCGCGGTCCAGGCAGGACTAGCAGCGGAGAAGATCGAAGAGTTTATCATCGCCGAAGAATGAGATGCCTAAGGCGCGTTGCGTTCGACCGGCCTCATGCGACGCGCTTCAGGTTCTTGTGTTTATGCATGTCGCGCAAAACCGCTGCACACTTTTGCGCGACATGCATTGGCATCCGGTTTGCCGGCTTGTTCGAGCAAGTGCCACCAGAAACAGAACCAGGCAAGGCCAACCGAGCTTGACCTCGCCGCAATTTGTGGCGATGACATCGTCATGAATTTCGGCACCACCCCATGATGAACCGTTTCGAAGGACCCGGCGGCAAGGAAGCCCGCATCCGCTATCTCGACGGCGACTTCCAGGTGACCAGCCCCGGCGCCTTCGTGCGCTGCGCGGTGACCGGCGAGAGCATCCCGCTCGACGAGCTCAAATACTGGAGTGTCGCCAGGCAGGAACCCTATGTGAATGCCGCCGCCTCGCTGCGCCGCGAGATCGAAGCGCATCCGGAACTGCGCCGCCGACGCTAGTCCAGCGCAAATGGAAGTCGCCCCGTTGCGATCCTGCGCCCTCTGCCGCGGCGTCAGGCCGGCAACACCGAAACCTTAGAGGCTATCTTGAAATAAAAAACCCGCCTCAGGCTCGAGGGCGGGTCACCGGCGAATCATCACCATAGCTAAATTACTAGCATAGCTGCCGGCACAAAGCAAGAACAAAATACGTTCGACCGGCGGAAAGCTGCAAATTCCAGTCCCGCATTGCCTCGGTGCTCAAGCTTCTGGTCAGCCTTTAAGCCGGCGCTGCCGCCAGGCATCCAGCGTCTCGTCCATGATGCGTTGCGGCACATGGTCGAGCTCGAAGACGGTGTCGATCTCCAGCACATCGAGCCCGTCGAGGAATTCCGGCGGTGCTGCGCCGTGACGCAGGCGGGCAGCGTCCTTGGCGGTGGTAATGAGGCCAAGCCCGGCTTTACGTGCCGTCGCCGCCAATTCGGCAAGCTCGTCCTCGCCATAGAAATGATGGTCAGGAAACGATTTGGTCAGCGCAAGCTCGCCGCCGGCCTCGCGGACAGTGTCGAAAAACTTATCGGGATGACCGATGCCGGCGAACGCCAGGAAACGCCTGCCGGCCAGCGTCACCTTGCTGCTCGGGGCAGTGTGCGCCTCGAAGATCGGCCTGCCGGCGCGCGCTGCCTGGCGCACGACCGTGTCGGCCGCGGTGCCCTCGCCCATCTTCAGCAAGGCGCTGGTGAAGACCAGTTGGTCGACGATCTTTGCCCGCAGAGGCCCGCCGGGGATGACGCGGCCATTGCCGATGCCATGGCGCGCATCGACAACGACCAGCGCATAGTCGATGTGGATGCGCGCGCTCTGAAAACCGTCATCCATGATCAAGAAATCGCAGCCGAGCTTCTCCAGCAGAAGCCTGGCGCCCGCGGCCCGGTTCGGCGTCACCGCGACCGGCGCGTGTTCGGCCAGAAGCAGCGGCTCGTCGCCGACATGCTTGGCGGCGTCGTGGTGCGGATCGACGATATGCGGCTGCGCGAAGGAGCCGCCATGGCCGCGCGACAGGAAACCCGGATTGAGCTGCATGCGCCTGGCCTGCTCGGCCAGCGCGATCGCCACCGGCGTCTTGCCGGTGCCGCCGACGGTGAAGTTGCCGACGCAGAGCACCGGCGCCTCGACCTTTTCGCGCGGCGCGTGCCGCATGCGGCGACCGGCGACAAGCGCATAGACGGCGGAAAGCGGCGACAGCGCCGTGACACGCCAGTCCGGCTCTTCCCACCAGAAGGGTGGCGCTTCCGAGGTCACGTCAGCGCCCGTTCGCGCCCTTCAGGCGCGACTTGACGACCAGCGGCTGGATATAGGGCTCGAGCGACCTGAGCGTATGCGCCAGCGCACCGCGCATCTCGTCGACCGTCGCCGCACCCGCCGCCATCATCTCATGGCGGGCCGCCTCGTTGGTCAAAAGGAAATTAACGGCGCCGGCCAGCATATCGCGGTCGCGCACCAGCTTGGCGCCGCCGCTATCGAGCAGGCGCTGATAGGCCTCGCGAAAATTCTGGACGTTGCGGCCGGCAAGCACCGCTGTCTCCAGCATGGCTGGTTCCAGCGGGTTCTGGCCGCCCTCGGAAGTCAGCGAACGGCCGACAAAGGCGATTTCCGTCAGCCTCAGATAAAGCCCCATCTCGCCGATCGTGTCGCCGAGCAGAATATCGGTGTCGGCGGTGATCCTGTCGCCCTTGCTGCGCTGCGCCAGCTTCAGGCCCATGCCGGAAATCTGGGCGGCCAGCTGCCCGGCGCGATCGGGATGGCGCGGCACGATGATCGTCAAAAGCCCGTGGTGGCGCTTGTGCAGCATGGCGTGAACTTCGGCGGCGACCGCCTCTTCGCCGTCATGGGTCGAGGTCGCCGCCCAGGTCGGGCGACCGCCGATCTGGCGTTTCAGCGCCGCCAACGCCCGCTCGTCGGCCGGCGGCGGCGCGGTGTCGACCTTGAGATTGCCGGATACGGTGACCGGCCGGGCGCCGAGCGACAGGAACCGCTCGCCATCGAGATCCGACTGGGCGACGACATGGGCAAGATTTTCGAACAATGCTTCGGCAATGTTGGCGCGCTTCTTCCAGGACTTGAAGGAGCGGTCGGACAGCCTGCCGTTGACCAGAACCTGCGGCACGCGGCGGGCGCCGAGTTCCAGGATGGTCATCGGCCAGATCTCCGATTCGGCGATGATCGCCAGGTCCGGCTGCCAATGGTCGAGGAAGCGGCTGACCGCCGGCTTGAGGTCGAGCGGCACATATTGGTGGATGATGCGGTCGCCCAGCCGTTTTTCGGCGACCTGCGCCGAGGTTACCGTGCCCGTCGTCAGCACGATGTTGACGCCGTAATCGAGAATGCTCTCGACCAGCGGCACGACGGCGATGGTCTCGCCGACGCTGGCTGCATGGATCCAGATCACCGGGCCTTCGGGACGCTCGCGTCCGGCGACGCCGTAGCGTTCACGCCGGCGAATGCGGTCCTCCTTGCCTCTGGAAGTGCGCCAGGCGACGTAAGGTCCGACCAGCGGGTAAGCGGCGGCCCCGGCGAAGCGGTAGGCCGTCAGGAAGGCGCGGGCCCAGCGCATACTCATTTCGAACCGTCCACAAGGCGATAGGCCTCGGCGGTCGCGGCATTGAGCGAGGCCGTGACCTCCTGGCGCTTGCGTTCCATTTCCGCGGCGTCGGCGTTGGCCGGCACGAAGACAGGCGTGCCGACGACAATCGAGGAGCGGCCGAAGGGCAAGTTGATCGTCGTCTTGTCCCAGCTGCCCTCGATCACCTTGCGGCGACTGGTGGCTATCGCGGCAGGCAGGATCGGCCGGCCTGACAGCCGCGCCAGAAGGACGACGCCGAGCCCCGCATCGCGCGGCGTGCCGTGGGGAATATCAGCAATCATGGCGACATTCTTGCCGGTGGCGAGCGACTTTTTGAGGGCGATGAGCGCCTTGGCCCCGCCCTTGTCGAGATGCCTTGCGCTTTCGCGCCCGCCAGAGCCGCGCACCGCCTCGATGCCGAATTTCTCGACCATCAGCGCGTTGAGCTCGGCATCGGCGCTGCGCGATACCATGGCAACCAGCGGCCGTCCCTTGGGATAGTAAGCCGGGGTCAGCAGGTGCTGGCCGTGCCAGAGCGCGATGATACCAGGCTCGAGCTGCGCATAGGCGCCGCCGGAAAACTTGGCCGATCCGTCGACCATGCGGTTGGTCAAGCGGACAAGGCGGACGAAATACGCAAACAGCGCGGCAAGCGCATTCTTGACGAATCGCGACTGCGCCAGCGGTTCGCGGATCTTGCGCCAGAACGTCTTCGGCTTGCGACGTCTGACCGCCGACCGCGGGGCTGATCGCTTGACCGCTTCATGGTTCATCGATGTCAACCGACAGCCTTGTTTTCGGGGTCGAGCAGGCGGTGCAGGTGAACGACGAAATAGCGCATATGGGCATTGTCGACGCTAGCTTGCGCCTTGGCCTTCCAGACGGCGTGCGCCGATTGATAGTCCGGATAGATGCCGACAATATCGAGCGCGTCGAGATCGCGGAATTCGGCGCCGCCCAGCTTCTTGAGTTCGCCGCCGAACACCAGGTGCAAAAGCTGTTTCTTTCCGTCTTCAGCGGCCATGTCGATCCTTCACATATCGTGAGTTTGGGACAGGTCTAGACCAAAGCCGCCGACTTTGGAACTATTGATAGTGGTCAATTGTCAAGCCCGGCGATGACGCCGGCGAGCACGGCGAGGAGTTCGCCGCTGCCGGCGGCGAGCGGTCCGTGACGGATCACTTCGCCGGCATAGAGCGGCGCGCGGCCATGCCGATCGAGCAAGGCGCCGCCTGCCTCGCGCAGGATGAGATCGGCCGCGGCGATGTCCCAGTCATGCGCGTTGGCCTTGACGAAGGTGGCATCGAGCTGGCCGCCGGCGATCATCGCCAGCCGGTAGGCGAGCGAAGGAATATAGAGCACGCGCTTCAGCCGTTTGTGCCATTTCGCCGGCATCAGGTCGATCATCGCCTTCGGTCCGGCGATTTCGGCCGTTTCCGACGGCGGACGCACGCTGATGCGCCTGCCGTTCAGGAACGCGCCCTCGCCCGGCAGCGCCCAATAGATTTCGCCCTTCGCCGGGCAGTCGAGCACGCCGGCAAGCGTGCGGCCGTTCTCGACCACCGCGACGCTGACGCACCATGTCGGCAGGCCTTCGAGGAAGCCGCGCGTGCCGTCGATCGGATCGACGACAAAGGTGCGGCGCGCGATAAGTCTTATCGGGTCGTCGACGGTTTCCTCCGACAACCAGCCATAGTCCGGCCGGGCCGCCAGCAAGGTCTCGCGCAGATATTTGTCGGCGGCGTGATCGGCTTCGCTGACCGGCGAGGTGCCGCCCTTCATCCACACCTGCGGATTGTTGTTGAAGTACTGCATGGCGATGAGCCCCGCCTCGCGGGCGGCGTCGCGCAGCAGCTCCAGGTCTTCAGTAGCGCCGGCCGTGACGGCCGGGTCAAGCTCCGGCAAGGGTCATTCCTTCGATCAAAAGCGTGGGTGCGGCGGTGCCGAAATTGCGGTCGAGATCGCTCGCCGGAACCATGTTGAGGAACATCGTCTTCAGATTGGAGGCGATGGTCACCTCGGCGACGGGATAGGCCAGCTCGCCATTTTCGATCCAGAAGCCGGAAGCGCCGCGGCTATATTCGCCCGTCACCATGTCGACGCCCTGGCCGAACACTTCGGTGACGTAGAAGCCGGTCTTGAGCGACTTGATCAGCTCTTCCGGCGTATTTTCCCCGGGCTCGATGGCGAGATTGGTCGACGACGGCGAGACCGACGAGCCGCTGCGCGAGCCGCGCCCATTGGTGACGAGGCCGAGTTCCCGAGCCGCCGAAGTCGACAGGAACCAGTGGTTGAGCACGCCCTTGTCGACCATGAACAGTTTTTCGCCCTCGACGCCTTCGCCGTCGAACGGGCGCGAGGCCTGTCCACGGCGCCGGAGCGGCTCGTCGGTGACGGTGATTGCGGCCGAAGCCACCTTCTTGCCCATCATGTCGCGGAGAAAGCTGGTCTTGCGCGCGACCGCGGCGCCATTGATGGCACCGGCAAGGTGGCCGGCAATGCCGCGCGCCACACGCGGATCGAACACCACGTCGACAGGCCCGGTCGCCGCCTTGCGCGCGCCAATGCGGCGTACGGCGCGCTCACCGGCCTTGCGGCCGATGTCTTCCGGCGCGTCGAGATCGGAAAAATGCTGGCGCGAGGAGAATTCGTAGTCGCGCTCCATGCCGGTGCCCTCGCCGGCGATCACGCTGGTCGAGCGTGAAAAACGCGAGGCGACGTAATGGCCGACGAAGCCGTGCGAGGTGGCGAGCACCAGGCCGCCGAGCCCGGCACTGGCGCCACTGCCGGCCGAATTGGTGACGCCCTTGACGGCAAGCGCCGCCGCTTCGGCGGCAAGCGCTGCTTCCTTCAACTGGTCCGCCGATACCTCCGTGGCGTCGAACAGATCGAGGTCGCGCGGTTTCTTGACCAGCAAGGCCGGGTCGGCGAGGCCCTGATAGGGATCCTCGGGGGACACCTTGGCCATGGCGACCGCGCGCTCGGCCAGCATATTGGGGTCGGATGCCGCCGTTGCCGAAACGCTCGCTACCCGCTTGCCGACGAAGACGCGCAGCGAGACGTCCTCGCTCTCGGACGCCTCTGTGCCTTCGACCTTGCCAAGCCGCACCGACACGCCGGTCGAGCGGCCGCGTACCGCAACGGCATCGGCGGCATCGGCGCCGGCCCGTTTGGCAGCCTCGACCAGGGCCGCGACGCGATCGGTCAGTTTCGCTGCGTCGAGCGTATCGGTCATGCGCATGATCCTGTTATTTCCGGCCGGCTGAAGGGCAGCCGCTGCTGCCCCATCTATTGTCCCGATGCCGCTTCTGCAATGGGAGAAGCGGGCAAACCGGGTGCATCAAGCGCCGAAACAGAACCGCAGGCCGCAGGCGGATGAACGGCGAGCGAGATCGACAATCCCTCAGGAAGCGGCCACCGGTGTCCAGATCACGTCCTCGATCCTGAGCGCGCCGGTGGCGAGCATCACCAGCCGGTCGAAGCCGAGCGCGGCGCCGCTCGCCTGCGGCATGATGGCGAGCGCGGCGAGGAAGTCCTCGTCGATCGGATAGCGTTCGCCATAGACACGCTGCTTCTCATCCATTTCGGCGGCAAAGCGCCGGCGCTGCTCGGCCGGATCGGTCAACTCGCCAAAGGCGTTGGCGAGTTCGACGCCGCAGCAATAGAGCTCGAAGCGCTCGGCAGTGCGCGGATTGTCGGCGCTCGGCCGGGCCAATGCCGCCTCCGAGATCGGATATCCGAAAAGAATGGTGTTGCGCCCCTGCCCCAGCGCCGGCTCGATTTTTTCGACCATCACCCGGCTGAACAGGTCGGCCCAATTGTCGTCGGGCGCGGTCCGCAATCCGGCCTGGACCAGGGCGGCATGCAACCCCGCGCGGTCGGTGCTGCCGTCGGCTGCAACCGTCGCCAGCAGATCGATGCCGGCATGGCGCATGAAGGCTTCGGCGACGCTCAACCGTTCCGGCTCGGCGAACGGATCGGCTTCACGGCCGCGGAAGCTAAAACGCTTCGCTCCGGCCCGTTCGGCCGCCAGCGCTACGAGCTCGGCGCAATCGCGCATCAGGCTCTCATAGGTCTCGCCGACGCGGTACCATTCGAGCATGGTGAACTCAGGATGGTGCAAGGGGCCGCGCTCGCGGTTGCGCCAGACAGCCCCGAGGCTGAAGATGCGCTCCTCGCCGGCGGCAAGCAGCTTCTTACAGGCGAATTCCGGCGACGTGTGGAGGTAGAGCGGCTGGCGCTGCCCGTCCGGCCCGATCGCCTCGGTGGCAAAGGCCGACAGGTGCGCTTCATTGCCGGGCGAGACCTGCAGGGCCGATGTCTCCACCTCGACGAAGTCGCGGCGGGCGAACCAGTCGCGCATCCCGGCGGCAATGGCATTGCGCAGGATCAGCCGCGGCCGGCGGTCGGCGTGGACATGCGGCGTCCACCACGGCGAGGCGGCGGTCATCGGCTTCAGGGGAATTGCACAGAGGGCTGGCGATTGCGGCCAAGATGCGCTAGGCCGCACGCAACGGCCTCTCCAGCCGATTTGCGCCAACAAATTTTATCAGGATGGAAACCCGTGAAGGTCATCGCCAGCTCCTTACGCAAAGGCAACGTCGTCGAAAAGGACGGCAAGCTTTATGTGATCCTCTTTGCCGAAAACATTCATCCTGGCAAGGGTACGCCGGTCACCCAGCTCGACATGCGGCGTATCTCCGACGGGGTAAAGGTTTCCGAGCGTTACCGCACCACCGAGCAGGTCGAGCGCGCCTATGTCGAGGAGCGCGAGCACACGTTCCTCTACCGTGACGGCGAAGGCTTTCACTTCATGAATCCGGAGACTTACGACCAGGTCGCGGTGCCGGAAAGCGTGGTCGGCGACATGGCGCCTTATCTGGTGGAAGGCATGCCGGTGCAGATCTCGCAATACAACAGCATCGCCATCTCGCTGGTACTGCCGCAGCGCGCCACCTTCGAGGTGGTCGAGACCGAGCCGGTGACCAAGGGCCAGACGGCGTCCTCGTCGTATAAACCGGCAACGCTGTCCAACGGTGTGCGCACCCTGGTACCGCCACACATCAGCGCCGGCACCCGCGTGGTGGTGATGACGGCCGATGGCGCCTATGTCGAGCGCGCGAAGGATTGAG
Source organism: Mesorhizobium sp. M0040 (assembly GCF_040323505.1). NCBI lineage: Bacteria > Pseudomonadati > Pseudomonadota > Alphaproteobacteria > Hyphomicrobiales > Phyllobacteriaceae > Mesorhizobium > Mesorhizobium sp. M0040. Next base: position 3,013 of record NZ_JAMYVA010000026.1, on the reverse strand, counting down.
GCGCGAAGCCTGAAACGCCTCGCCGAAAGCGTCGCGGCGGCCGGTCATCGTCTACCGCTTTGTGCCAGGGGCTTTCGGGCATTGGGACGCTGCACGCAGACCGAAGCGTCAACGCCCTGCCAGTTCTTTCCTATTGCACGACGCCAGCGGGCAATCTCTGAGCCTCGAGCAACGCCGACCGTCCTTTCGCCAGGTGCCAGGTGGAATGCCGACGAACTTTTTGAAGGCGCGATTGAAGGCGGCTTCCGACTCGTAGCCGACCTCGGCACCCGCTTGCGCGATGCTCATTTCGGGCCGTTCGAGCAAGCGTCCTGCCAGTTGCAGACGCCAGCGAGCAAGATAGTGCATGGGCGAGACCTCGACATAGTGGGTAAAGCGGCTCGCAAACGCCGTGCGCGAGAGCCCTACTTCGCGGGCGAGCCGGTCCAATGTCCATTCCTCCCTGGGGCGAGCGTGGATGAGCCGGAGCGCCTCGCCGACATGTGGATCCCGTAGGCCTGACAGCCAGCCGCGCGAATCGTCGGGGAGGGTCTCGAGATGGCGGCGGATGATCTCGACAAACATCAGCTCGCTCAGCTTGGCGAGTATCGTTTCACAGCCCGCCCGCCCACTGCCACCTTCGGCCAGCGCCAGCCGAAAAAGGTCGATAACCCAACTGCTTCCATCGGCGGGCTTGCGGGCACACAGGATGGCCGGCAATGCGGCCAGGAGAGGATTGAAGGGACGTGCATCGCAGCCAAGATACCCGCAAATGAACCGGGTCCGCTCGTCTCCGCCGCCACCATGGATCACCGCGAACGGCAGGCTCTCGTCTATCGGCCGATAATACATCGCCATATTGGGTTCGCCCCGCGCCCCCGGCGAGGAGCTCAACACGTTCGGAACACCACCGGGGAAGACAACGACATCACCGGCGTTGACGAGCACCGGCGGCACCGAATCGTCTCCCAGCGCGGCCCAGCACGAGCCCGACATCACGGCATGAAAAGAAATGATGTGCTCTGCCTCCGGCATGACGGCGGCGGCAATGTCGGCCGTGCCCGGCGACTCGCCAACCCAGGGAGAGCTGGCGTCGACGTCGAAATAGATCGCACCGGTGAGGCGAACGGCTCGGAGCACATCGGAAAGGACATCCATGCACTACACCTCCGGAAACGATCGGCTACTCCCTTTGACAACGAGTTTTTCCGCCAGGCATCTCGAACTATCCGGCAATATGGCCGCCCGAGCAACTATCCATCCGGTCTAATCCTACTCTGAACGATCGGGCAACAGAAATGGACGATGTGACATTTGCGGGAACAGCGGGCGGGATTAGCGTTTCATCGGCCGGCCGACAGGTCCAATAACAGGGAGGAATGTCATGAACGATGAAGACATCACCAAATTCGCAGCAAGCCTGCGAGGCGAAGTCATCCGCGCCGGCGACGCCCGCTATGACGAGGCCCGCAAGCTCTACAACGGCATGATCGACAAGCGGCCGCTGATGATCGCCCGCTGTGTCGACGTCGCCGACGTAATCACAGCGGTGAATTTCGGCCGCGACAACAATTTGCTGGTTGCGGTACGTGGCGGCGGCCATAACGGACCAGGATTGGGGAGCTGCGACGACGGTCTGGTGATCGACCTGTCGGCGATGAACGGCGTGCGCGTCGATCCGGATGCCCGCACGGCGCGGGTAGGCCCGGGCTGCACTCAGGGCGACCTCGACCATGCCACCCATGCCTTTGGCCTGGCCGTACCGGCGGGCATCATCTCGACCACCGGGGTCGCCGGACTGACGCTGAGCGGCGGCCATGGCTATCTGACGCGCAAATATGGCCTGACCATCGACAATCTGATCGAGGCCGATGTCGTGCTTGCCGATGGAAGCTTCGTCACCGCCAGCAAGGAGCGGAACCCCAACCTGTTCTGGGCGCTTCGCGGCGGCGGCGGCAATTTCGGCATCGTCACCAGCTTTGTGTTCAAGCTCCACCAGGTCAGCATGGTCTTTGCGGGGCCGATCGCATGGGATCAGCGCCACGCCCGCACCATCATGCAGCATTATCGCGAGTTCCTGCCGAACGCGCCCGAAGAACTCGGGATCTTTCTCGGGCTCAAGACCGTCCTCTCGAGCGCACCCTTCCCGGAAGAGTTTTGGGGAAAGCGGATGTGTCTGCTGATGTGCTGCTACAACGGCCCGGAGGAAAAGGGCAGAGAGGCGCTGGCCCCGCTGCTCGATGCGCTGCCCGCGCCCTGGTTCAACTGGATGGGAACGATGTCCTATCCCGCGGTGCAGAGCATGTTCGATGGGCTCTACCCGAAGGGAATGCAGTGGTACTGGCGGGGCGATTTCGTCAAGACGCTGTCCGACGAGGCGATCGACGCCCATCTCGAGCAGGCGGCGAAGACGCCGAGCGAGCTATCGCTCATGCACCTCTATCCGATCGATGGTGCGGTCCATCGCGTCGGCAAAGACGAGACACCCTGGAATTATCGCGATGCGACCTGGTCGATGGTCATCGCCGGGATCGATCCGGACCCACAGAAAGCGGGGCCGGTGACGCGCTGGACCAAGGCCTACTGGGAGGCCGTGCATCCGTTCGACCTGGGTGGCGCCTACCTGAACTTCATGATGGATGACGAGGGCGATGCAAGGCTCAAGGCGGCTTATGGCGACAACTATGAGCGCCTGGCTACGCTGAAGAAGAAATACGACCCAAACAACCTCTTCCGGGTGAACCAAAACATCCGGCCGGCTGCTTGACGGCGGCGACCGGCCAGGCCGGCAAGTGTCGTACCGGTTGCGGGCCAGCTAAGCCTCGGCCGGTACGATAAGGCGGCCGGTCAGGGCGCTCGCTGGCCGGCAAGCGGGATACTCGGCCGCGCTCGCCGACCGTGTTCCATGAGCGATGTCCGGCATGCGTCAGGGAACGAACATGAAGTAATCGCGGAAGCGGTGGCCACCTGAGATGTGGCGGCGATGTTCGAACATCTGGCCGGCTGGCTGTCCTCCGATAGGATGAAGAACGGG
>NZ_JAMYVA010000025.1:0-74473 GCF_040323505.1 Mesorhizobium sp. M0040 | reverse complement strand
GGCCGGCCCCTCCAACAGCCGACCTCTCATGAATCACGCAAAACCGCTCTTGGGAATCCTCGAAACGCTCCCGGAGCTAAAAATCTGCCAAAGTAGTGCTAGCGAAGCGCGGCGGTGACGCCGTAGCCGTCAACGGCATTGTGGTTGTTGGCTGCGTCGGCGGAATAAATGCCGAGGCCGCACAAGACGATGGCCGACAACATGGCAAAGGACAAAAAGGCTGCTTTCACGGACGTCATCTCTTGTTGAGCTTTCTGCATCTATGCACGAGCGGGTTACCAATGCGTTGAAACGCGAAATACGTCGCAAATGTCTGACGGTTTCGCGCTTCTAGGCATGTTCTGTATCGGCGGTGTGTCGCGCGGGTCACAGGAAAGGTTCATCGCGGTTGCACGCAAGATGCAGAGCGGGCGCCTTTTAGGCTGGCGGACAGACACAGGCCAAGGATGAAACGCGTTTTCCCCGGCGGATTTGCCGCCGCGTGCCAAATATGCAACGTCGCCAAATACGTTGACTATATGGGCCGTCAGATCGTCGCCACCCAGGCGCGGGCGATGGCCAGGCCGGCGGCATCGGCTTGCGGTCCGTTGCGGGCCATTTCATCGTCGAGCCGGCCCGCCCATTCAGGATGCCGCTCGGCGATCAGCGGTGCGAAGGAGGTACTCCAGTCGCACACCATCGGACTGTCGGCCTCGAAATGGAACTGGAAGCCGTAGACGGCGCGGCCGATGCGGAACGCCTGGTTCTCGGCGACGGCATTGCCGGCCAGCCGAACGGCAGTCTCGGGCAAGACAAAGGTGTCGTCGTGCCATTCGAAGATCGGGAATTTTTCAGGCAAGGCGGCGAGCACCGGATCGGCCTGCGCCGCCGCGGTGAGCGCGACCTCGTGCCAGCCGAACTCCGACGCGCCGCCGATCTGGTTCTCGCCGCCAAAGGCGCGCGCGACCAACTGGCTGCCGAGGCAGATACCAAGCACCGCGCGATCCCTCTCGGCAAAGTCGCGCGTCAGGTCGAGCAGGCCCGGAAAATAAGGACAGAGCTCGTCGTCCAGCGCATTCTGGGCGCCGCCGAGCACTACCATGGCGTCATGCCCGCCGCTATCTTGCGGCAGCGCGTCGCCGCAGTAGGGACGGCGCAGGTCGATATCGACGCCCGCCTCGACAAGGGCCGCGCCGATCTGGCCAAGGCCCTCATTGTCGAAGTTCTGGACAACCAAGACCCGCATCGAAACCTGCTGACATGAAATTGATGCAACGAGCGATATCATGGCGCCAGCATTGCAGCCAACAGGGAACGCCTATGCCACTGCAAAACCGGGTCGACCCGTTCGGCGCCATCCATGCCGTGCCGGAGCGCGGCCTGTTCATGGGCAATCGCGGCATCATTCACGACCCCGAGACGAGAACGCTGTTGAAGAAGCGCTGGGCGCTGCAAGCCTGGATCATCTGCGTCTGCGAATTCCATAACGTGCGGCGCGAGCCGATGGGGCGCAACCGGGCTGGCGGCAAGGCCGGCTGGACCGAACTGTTTTTCCTCGACGAGGTGACGGCACTTGCCGCCGGGCACCGGCCCTGCTTCTTCTGCCGGCGCGAGCGGGCCAGGGATTTTGTCCGGCGTTTCGGCGACGCCTTCGGCATTGCCGAGCCACGCGCGCCGCAACTCGACAAGCGCCTGCACAAGGAGCGCGTGGCATCGGGCGGGCGGGCGCCGAGACTGGAACCGGAAGCGCTTGCGGACTTGCCGGACGGCACGATGATCTCGTCAGGAAACAGGGCGTACGTCCTGTTTGACGGCGCCGCGCTGCCCTGGAGTTTCGGCGGTTATGGCGAACCGGTGGGGTTCGGCGGTTTTACCGACAGTCCAATCCGCCTGCTCACGCCAGCGACAACTGTTTCGGTGCTGCAGAAAGGCTACGAGCCTGTCTGGCATCCTTCCGCCGAGGCTTGACGCCGAGGGTGACGTTGCCGCATTCCTCGGCGATGCGCGCCAATTACAAGATGCAGCGGCTGTTCGTGCCGGACGGGCTTGGACCGGACATCGAGTTCGACATCGGCCCGCAGCAGAGCCATTATCTCTCGCACGTGCTGCGGCTCGGCGAAGGCGCCGAAATTCTGGTCTTCAACGGCCGCGACGGCGAATGGTCGGCGGCGATCGCGGCAAAATCGAAGAAGGCGTTGCGCCTGAAGTTGCTGGCATTGCAGCGGCCGCAGCCGCCGTTGCCCGATCTCGTCTACTGTTTCGCGCCGCTGAAGCAGGGGCGGCTCGACTACCTCGTGCAAAAGGCGGTCGAGATGGGCGCTGGCATCCTGCAGCCGGTCATCACCCAGCATACGCAGGTGGCAAAGCCCGCCATCGAGCGCCTGCGCGCCAATGTCGTCGAGGCGGCCGAACAATGCGGCATATTGGCGGTGCCGGAGCTGCGCGAAGCGGAAAAATTCGAGCGCCTGCTCAGCAACTGGGACCGTGAGCGGCGGCTGATCTTCTGCGACGAGGATGCATCGACCAACAGTCCCCTGCCGGCATTGCAGGCGGTGCGGGAGAACAAGCTCGGCCTGCTGGTCGGGCCGGAGGGCGGCTTTTCCGACGAGGAGCGCAGGATGCTGAGAGCCCTGCCCTTCGTTACCGCCATTCCGCTTGGGCCGCGCATCCTGCGGGCGGACACGGCGGCCGTAGCGGCACTGGCGCTGATCCAGGCGACAATCGGGGATTGGTGATCAATTCCAGTTACCCTCTGGCTCAGGATTTTTCGCTTGATCGGCTACTGACATTTCGTCCATCTAGCGCCGGCAGTGGCCGCGCGTCCTTTCGGGCGCGCAAAGGACGCTGTAACATATTGATTGGGCACATGATCCTTTCCGAAAATCGAAGCCGGTTTTCGGGGCCATGTGCGGAGGGCTATTATGGCGCGCGATACTACCGATTTCCGGCCGATCGAAGGCGTCGACGAACTCGTCGAGCACCTGGCCGAAGGCAACAAGCCGCGCGACAAATGGCGCATCGGCACCGAGCACGAGAAATTCCCGTTCTATGTTGACGGCAATGCCCCGGTGCCCTACGGCGGCGAGCGCGGCATCCGCGCCATCCTCGAAGGCATGCAGGACAAACTCGGCTGGGACCCGATCATGGATGCCGGCCGCATCATCGGACTGGTCGAGCCGACCGGCCAAGGCGCGATCTCGCTGGAGCCCGGCGGCCAGTTCGAACTGTCCGGCGCGCCGCTGGAGACGATCCACCAGACCTGCCGCGAAGGCAATGCGCATCTGGCGCAGGTGCGCGAGATCGCCGAACCGATGGGCATTCGTTTTCTCGGCCTTGGCGGCAGCCCGAAATGGTCGCTGGCCGAGACGCCGAAGATGCCGAAATCGCGCTACGAGATCATGACCCGCTACATGCCCAAGGTCGGCACCAAAGGTCTCGACATGATGTACCGGACCTGCACGATCCAGGTGAACCTCGACTTCGAAAGCGAAGCCGACATGCGCCGCAAGATGCAAGTGTCGCTGAAATTGCAGCCGCTGTCGACGGCGCTGTTTGCCAACTCGCCCTTCACCGAAAGCCGGCCGAACGGCTTGCAGAGCTGGCGCGGCGAGATCTGGCGCGACACCGACAATCAGCGCTCCGGCCTGCTCGAATTCTGCTTCTCGCCCGATTTCGGCTTTGCCGATTATGTCGAATGGGCGCTCGACGTGCCGATGTATTTCGTCATCCGCGACGGCCAGTACCATGACATGACGCACATCACCTTCCGCCAGTTCATGGCGGGCGCCGCCCGCAACGAACTGCCGGACGGGCTCCCGACGATGGGCGACTGGGCGAACCATCTGTCGACGCTGTTCCCGGACGTGCGGTTGAAGCGCTTTCTCGAAATGCGCGGCGCCGATGGCGGGCCGTGGCGGCGCATCTGCGCGCTGCCGGCCTTCTGGGTCGGGCTGCTCTATGATGCGGCTGCGCTCGACGCGGCCGAGGCGCTGACCTCGAGCTGGAGTTATGACGAGGTGCTGGCGATGCGCAACGCGGTGCCCGAACAGGGCATTTCGGCGCCCTTCCGCAACACGACACTGCGCGAGATAGCCCGCGACGTGCTCGTCATCTCGCGCATGGGACTGAAGAACCGCGGCCGCAAGAACCGCGACGGCTATGACGAGACCTCGTTCCTCAACACGCTGGACGAGGTCGTCGCGCGTGGCACCACCAGCGCCGAAGAGATGCTCTCGGCCTACCACACACGCTGGGGCGGCTCGATCGAGCCGGTGTTCATGGAATACGCGTATTAACGCTTCGCTATCCGCTTGGCCGATGGTCCGGCAAATTCGCTTCAATCAGTGATGGAAACGAATTAGGCTTCTCCAACGAGGATTTTCCCGGAGGAGAAAACAATGCCTTCCTTGTTCGATATTCTGGCACAGGCCCAGAACGGCAACGGCATGCAGGCGCTGGCCCAGCAGTTCGGGCTTTCGCAGCAGCAGACGCAGGCGGCGGTCGCGGCGCTGCTGCCGGCCTTTTCGCAGGGGCTGAAGCGCAACACGGCGGACCCTTATGGGCTCGGCTCCTTCATGACGGCGATGGCCAGCGGCCAGCACGCCAAATATTTCGAGGATGCAAGCCGGGCCTTCTCGCCGCAGGGCCTCGATGAAGGCAAGGGCATTCTCGGCCATTTGTTCGGCTCGAAGGACCTGTCGCGGGCCGTCGCCAGCCAGGCCGCGCAGGCGAGCGGCGTCAGCCAGCAGGTCCTGCAGCAGATGCTGCCGGCAATCGCCTCGATGATGATGGGCGGGCTATTCAAGCAGACCACCGACCAGCTAGGCGGGCAGATGCATGCGGCAGGCGGTGGCGGCAATCCGCTTGGCGAGCTCATCGAGCAGATGATGCGGCAGGCTGGCGGCGGCAGCCAGGCACCGACCCCTCAGCCTGCAGGCCCCACGGATAACCCGCTCGGCAAGGTGCTGCAGGATATGTTCGGCGGGCAGCAGCCGCAACAGACGCAGAGCCCTTACGGCGACAACCCGCTGGGCAAGGTGTTGCAGGACATGTTCGGCGGCGGGCAGCAGCCACAAAGCCAGCCGCAGCAGACACAGAACCCTTATGGTGACAATCCGCTCGGCAAGGTGCTGCAGGATATGTTCGGCGGCGGTGCACCACAGCCACAGCAGCCGCAGAACCAACCCCAGCAGACACAGAACCCTTATGGTGACAATCCGCTCGGCAAGGTGCTGCAGGACATGTTCGGCGGTGGCGCACAACAGTCTCAGCCGCGTCAGGCGCCGCAGCAACCCCAGGCGCCGCAGCCGCAGGCCAATCCGAGCGGCAGGCCGAGAAATCCGTTTGACGACCTGTTCGGCAAGATGTTCGAGACAGGCGCCCAGCAGCGCGACGACTACCAGAAAGGCATGGAGTCGATCTTCGCCCAGTTCAAGCAGGGCATGGGCCGGCGGTAGACCAGACACCGGCAATCAATCATCAGTGCCGCCCAAAAAAGAAAGCCCGGTCCTGGGAGGACCGGGCAGCGCGCAGGCTGGCCGGGGGGATCCGGCAGGGAGTGGGGAGCCTGCGTAACTTAGTGGCGTCGTGCCTCAAAAAGGTTCAACGCGCCCGAACGGCGAAACCACGCGATCACACCACCTTGCGGGCAATATCCTCGATCGTTTCGGCGCGCTCGACCGCGATGACGCGAAGCCTTTCTGTCGGATCGCGGCCAAAGGGTTCACCGACAGCGACGTGCAGGTCGGCGCGGGTCAGGCCGATGTCGGCGAGCTCGGCATCCGACATCTCGCCGAGGCGATAAAAGGCGCGGCGGTTTCTCCAGGCGCGGTAAACATTGGCAGCGGCATTGGCCACGCGCGTCGCAACGGCCGGACGCGAGGTGATGCGCGAGGTCTCGGTAGCGAAATCAAACGTAGCCATGTCGGTCTCCTTCACATTCGAACGGGCGAAACCGGTCGATCGGGCGCTGGCGACAGCGGCCGTTCCGGCTTCGATTCACATGCCTTCATGTGGACAATCGGAATTTGCCATGGCCCGATTGATTAATCCAACGAATGTTTCTAATCTTTAGCATCAGCATCAATGATGGATTGGGCCAATGAAAGCGCCGCTCGATCTCGATCAGTTGCAGACCTTCATCTCGATTGTCGACACCGGCAGCTTTACCCGCGCGGCGGAAGCGGTGCATCGCACCCAGTCTGCGGTGTCGATGCAGATGCGGCGGCTGGAGGAACGGATCGGCAAGCCGCTGTTCGAAAAGGACGGCCGCACCAACAGGCTGACCGAGGAAGGCGACAGACTGCTCTCCTACGCAAGGCGGCTGCTCTATCTCAACAAGGAAACACTGGCCGCCTTCGACGACCGCCGGCTCGAAGGCACCATCCGCATCGGCACGCCGGACGATTATGCCGATCGCTTCCTGCCAGAGATCATGGCGCGGTTTGCCCGTTCCAACCCGCATGTCGAACTGACCGTTATCTGCGAACCGACGCCGGGACTGGTCGAACACATCAAGCGCGGCAATCTCGACCTGGCGCTGGTGACGCACAACGACGCGCGCGGCCAGTCGGAAGTGGTGCGGCGCGAACCGCTGCTGTGGGTTACCTCGGCCAACCATGCGACGCATGAGCAGCCGATCCTGCCGATGGCCTTCGGCCGGCCGAACTGCATCTGGCGGCGGGCCGCCGCCGACGTGCTCGATCAGCAGAGCCGCGACTATCGCATCCTGTTCACCAGCTTCTCTGCCACCGTCATCGCCGCCGCGGTGCTTTCCGGTCTGGCGATCTCGGTGCTGCCGGAATGCGCGCTGCGGCCCGGCATGCGGGTGCTGGGCGAGGCCGACGGTTTCGGCGCCCTGCCCGATTGCCGCATCGGCATCATGCGCGGTCAGACCTCGCGGCCGGAGATCGTCGACGCGCTTGCGCGCCACATTTCGGAGAGCCTCGACAATATTTCCGTGCCACTCGGCGAGGAGACCGGCACGTTCGATTTCGCCGCCCTCGCCTTCGCCAAGATGAAGCGGACCAAGCCGAACCAGATCCTGCCGGGCTGGTGATCGCGCGATTGGGGCGGACATCGAACACGGCCGCCTTGACGCCGGCCAGCAATCGTCCCCCAATCGGCCGATGAGCGACGCAGCATCCGAATCACGCACCAACGCCACCGAATATACGGTGAGCGAGATTTCCGGCGCGCTGAAGCGTACGGTCGAGGACGTCTTCGGCAATGTACGGGTGCGCGGCGAGATTTCCGGCTATCGCGGACCGCATTCCTCCGGCCATGCCTATTTCTGCCTGAAGGACGATCGCGCGCGGCTCGACGCCGTGGTGTGGAAGACCACGATGAGCCGGCTGAAATTCCGTCCAGAGGAAGGCATGGAGGTGATCGCCACCGGCCGGCTCACCACCTATCCCGGAAAGTCGAACTACCAGATCGTTATCGACAATCTCGAGCCGGCCGGTGCCGGTGCGCTGATGGCGCTGCTGGACGAGCGCAAGCGCCGGCTGCAGGCCGAAGGCCTGTTCGACGCGGCGCGCAAGCGCAGGCTGCCGTTCATGCCGTGCGTCATCGGCGTCGTCACCTCGCCGACAGGCGCCGTCATCCGCGACATCATCCACCGCATCAAGGACCGGTTTCCGCTGCACGTGCTGGTCTGGCCGGTGCGGGTGCAGGGCGAGACGGCGGGTGCGGAAGTGACCGCTGCCGTCAACGGCTTCAACGCACTGCCATGGGACGGCGCCATCGCGCGGCCCGATCTGTTGATCGTGGCGCGCGGCGGCGGCAGCCTGGAGGATCTGTGGGGGTTCAACGACGAAGCGCTTGCCCGGGCCGTCGCCGCTTCGGGCATTCCGGTGATTTCCGCGGTCGGCCACGAGACCGACTGGACATTGATCGATCTGGCGGCGGATGTGCGGGCGCCGACGCCGACAGGCGCCGCCGAGATCGCCGTGCCGGTCAAGGTCGACCTCGAAGCGACGCTTGCCGGCCTTGGCGCGCGGTTGAAGACCGCACTGTCGCGCAATTTCGAACGCAAGCGGCAGGCGGCACGCGCGGCCGCCCGTGCGCTGCCCTCGCCCGACCAGTTGCTGGCGCTGCCGCGGCGGCGCTTCGACGAGGCGACGAGCCGGCTCGGCCGGGCGCTGTCGGTCAGCGTCGAGCGCAAGCGAGCCAGGCTTCTGGGGCAGCGGCTGACGCCGGCGACTTTGTCGCGGCGCATGAACGAAGCCCGCACTCTGACCCGCCGCGACCTCGCCCGTGCGCAAGCGGCTTTCTTCGCCATCGTGCGCGAGCGTCGGGCGCGGTTTTCGCGCACGGCGACCAGACTGTCACCGGCGCCGATCGCAAGACGGCAGAAACTGCAAGGCGATGCACTGCTGGCACTGACACGGCGGCAGGACCAGGCGATTTCAAGACGGCTGGACCGCCTGCGTGGAAAACTGACGCAGGCAGACCGGCTGCTGGCGACGCTCTCGCACAAGGCCGTGCTGGCGCGAGGCTTCGCGCTGGTCAAGGATGCGGACGGCGCGGTGGTCAAGCATGCGGCGGAAGTGGTGTCGGGAATGGCGCTTTCGCTGGAGTTCGCCGACGGCACCGCCGATGCAGTCGCCATCAGTGGCACGGCGCGGCCGAAGACGGTTGCCAAGCCCGCGGCCAAGCTCAAGGCGCCGGGCGGCCAAGGTTCGCTTTTCTGAGGAAGACCAAGGCGCTTTTCTGAGGAAGAAATGACCGACCCGCATCTTGCGACGCCCTCGGGCAAACTGCGCGCCCGTGCCTTCGCGATCCCATTCGAGGGCACGCCAGGCCGCATCAATGCCATCACCGATGTGCCCGGCGTGACGGTCGGCTATACCACGCTGATCTCAGGGGACGGGCCGCTCGTCGTCGGCAAGGGTCCGGTACGCACCGGCGTGACCGCGATCCTGCCACGGCCCAGAGGCGAGTTGGCCGTCCCGGCGTTCGCCGGCGTGTTCAGCGCCAATGGCAATGGCGAACTGACCGGCTCGCATCTGATAGAGGAACTCGGAGCGTTCAATCTTCCCATCACCATCACCAACACGCATTCCTGCGGCGTCAGCCGCGACGCAACGCTGCGCTGGATGCAGACGGTGCTGCCGCAATCGCTCGACAGCGCCTGGGCGCTGCCGGTGGCGGGCGAGACTTATGACGGCTTCCTGAACGATATCAACGGCCACCATATGAGCTTCGAGCACGTGTTTTCCGCGCTCGAAACGGCTGATAGCGGGCCGATCGAAGAGGGCAGCGTCGGCGGCGGCACAGGCATGATCACCTTCGGCTTCAAGGCAGGGTCCGGCACATCCTCGCGCAGCGTCGACTGGAATGGAGAGCGTTTCACGATCGGCTGCTTCGTCCAGTCGAATTTCGGTGCACGGCGAAACCTCGTGATCCGTGGCATCAGAGCCGGAGCGGAACTCGCCGAACCGGCGACCCGGGACAACACGCCGCGAGCGGAAAAGAGCTCGATCATCGCGATCGTCGCCACCGATGCGCCATTCATGCCGCACCAGTTGAAACGGCTGGCGAAACGCGTGCCGCTCGGCGTCGCGCTGACCGGCGGCTATGGATACAATTCGTCCGGCGATATTTTTCTGGCCTTCAGCACGGCCAATGCCGATGCGGCGCGCGGCGCGGCCGGCAAGCTGGTGAGCGCCGGCTATATACCGGATGCCGACATCAACCCGTTCTTCGACGCCGTTGTTCAGAGCGTGGAAGAAGCGATCCTCAATGCTCTGGTCGCCAATGAAGACATGACCGGGCGCGACGGCAATTTCGTGCCGGCGTTGCCGGAAGCATGGCTCGAGGAGAGATTTGGCAAAGCTGCGCCGCGATAAGACCGCGCAACTGCATCAGACAGGCAACGGTCGCCCGGCAGGTTTTGCCGGAGGCGGTCCGTCAGCCGGCAGGCTTGTTGGAATTCCGCTCGTCCTGATCGGCCTCGGCCGCCTCTTCGAGCCTCGAAGCAATGAGCTCCTGAATGTCGCCGACCTCTTCCTGGATATCCTCCAGGGGTATGCCGGCTTCGGCAGCCTTGGCCGCACATTCCCTGGCGAGGGTCTCGGCCTGCTTCTCGATTCTGGCTGGCGAGGGCTGGCAGTGGACTTTTTCGCCGATCCACCCGCGCAAGAACTCGATCGCGTGTTCACTCATACTGCTGTTTCCCTAGCGGCTATGCCGGTTGGTAATCATAAACGTCGGCATCTTCGAAAAGATGCGTGCTGCCATTCGAGCCGAGTCGGCTTCGCCCGGCAAGCCGAACTTGTCCGAGGTCCACAGAGCTGAAGGGAATGGAGGGTTCAAGGAGCACGTTCTAGTTCTTGAGGACTGATTCTCTCGACGAAACTCGTTCGACCCGCGCTATTGTTTCTATTTGCTTTTTTTCGATTTTCAAGCCGTTTTAGATCACAATAGATGTCGCAATGACTAGCACATTTACCGCGCTCTCGCCGGCACCATGTAAGAGGCGAGCCGTCAAAGCCGCCGCTATATAGTGACAACCATTTGCAATGTCGACTCTGCTCGCGGTCCTGCTTCTTTCCGCCGCGCTTGCTGGGAGATATGTGGTGTGACGGGTCTTGCAGTGCAAGCTGCCGAGCGCCTCATGCAAGGCATGCAATAGCGTCTTGTGGAAACCCTGAAGTGCTTGTCTAGGGCGGCTCTCTACCGCTGGCGGTAAAGGATCATGCCGGCATGATAGAGGACGCCTTCGACGAACTCACCATCCGCGGTGAAGCCCGTATCGTCCCAGTATTCTATGTGGCTGCCCTGCACTTCATAGCGTCCCCGATAGGCGCTCTCGCGGTCACCGCGCGCTTCGTCATAACGGCCGTTCGGCAGGAGTTCGTGCCTGATATGGCGATCCTCGGTGACCCACATTCCGACATAGGGATGATCTTGGTGCGTCATTGGTTCCTCCGCAAGGATTGGAGTTGAAGGAAGGGTCAGGCCTATTGGCGCCACTGCGACTTGCTGCAATTTTCATTGGGCGGTGTAGCCGCCATCGACCAGAAGCAAGGCCCCGGTGATGAAGCTGGACGCCGGCGAGGCAAGAAAGGCGATGGCCTCGGCAACTTCTTGCGGCTGGCCGATCCGGCCGATTGGATGCGCGCCGCCGAAGCTGCGCAGCATCTCCCGGCCATTCTCCACCACACCTTCCATGATGTCGGTTTCGATCACGCCAGGGGCAACGGCGTTGCAGCGAATGCCCATGCGCCCGTATTCGATCGCGATCACCTTGGTCAGCTGTGCGACAGCCGCCTTGGAGGAGGCATAGGCCGCCTGCGTCTCGAAGGCCGCAACCGCCGAGATCGATGAGACATTGACGATCGCGCCGCCACCGCCGGCGGCCATCAGTTCCACAGCAGCACGGGCAGTGACGAAGCTGCCGCGCGCATTGATCTGCAGAATGCGGTCGTAGTCGTCGACCGAGGTCTCAGTCAGACGTTTGTTGAGCGTGCGGCCGGCGTTGTTCACGACGATATCGAGTCGTCCGAAGCGCTTCGCGGCGAGTTCGACCGAGCGTCTGGCCAGATCCTCGTCGGCGATATCGCCGACTAAGGTTGCCACGTCCTCGGCTTCCAATTCGCGTACGGTGTCGCTGAGATCGCTTGCCACGATCCGGGCCCCGCGCGCACGCAGCAGCTCCGCCGTGCAGCGACCGATTCCGCGTGCCGCGCCGGTCACGAGAGCGACCTTTCCATCCAGGTCCCAGGAGGAAGGCAGTGGCGTCATGGGGTATCTCCTTGGTCAGCCGGCATCGACTTGGATCGGGGGATCAAGCCTTTCTTGCCGTTGCGACAGAGATAGAGCCATGGCATTGTCGCGATAACCCGCCCGCCGTTAACCTCGATGGTAAGTTTGACTAACCAATGGACATCGATCTCAATGCAATTGCCGTCTTCGTCACCGTGGCCGAGGAACGCAATTTTCGCGCTGCGGCAGACCGTCTGGGCGTGACGCGCTCAGCGGTCAGCCAGAGCATCCTCAGGCTTGAACAGCGCCTCGGCATCGCATTGCTGCAGCGCACGACACGCAGCGTCAACCTGACCGAAGCGGGCGAGCGCCTGCTGGCGAGCGTCGCACCGGCGATCGCCGACGTGAACGCGGCAATCGAAGCCACCACGGAGTTGCTGGACCGCCCGCGCGGCCGCCTGCGGATCGCGGCTTCGTCGATCGCCGAGGCCTTTCTGTCAGGACCGTTGCTGGCGTCCTTTGCAGAAAGATTTCCCGAGGTGCATCTGGATATTGTGGTCACCGACGAGGAATTCGACATCGTTGCCGAAGGCTATGATGCGGGAGTGAGGCTCGGCGAAGTGATCGAGCAGGACATGATTGCCGTGCCGGTATCGGGCGATCTGCGACAGATGGCCGTCTGCGCCCCGCGCTATCTCGAACAATTCGGAGCACCCGCGCATCCGCGTGAGCTTGTGGCTCATCGCTGTATCGGCTGGCGGCCGGCGCCGGGAGTTTCGCCCTATCGCTGGGAGTTCGGCGAGGACGGGCGCGAGTTCGACGTGGCGGTTGCGCCCGAGATCACTACCAACGACATGTGGCTGATGATCCGGCTGGCCGTTGCAGGCGCCGGAATCACGTTCGGCATGGCCGATACATTCCGCCCCTGGCTCGACCTCGGCGAGCTCGTGCCAATCCTCGACGGCTATTTTCCGCCGTTTGCGGGTTTCTATCTCTATTTCCCAAGCCGACGCAATATCGCGCCGAAGCTGAGAGCCCTCGTGGATCACCTGCGCGGCGCGCGTCAGGCGCGGGACCGTGGGTGAGCGCTACGGGATCGTAGTGAACGCTCGGCGCTATTGGTCAGAAACCTGGCTGAAAGCTGAATGGTACCGTTGGCTGGGATCGAACCAGCGACCTCCGGATCCACAATCCGGATACAGCGATTGGAATGCTGATCTTTTTGCCTTCATGTCGCGTTCAGTGGTGGAGGGCTATCCAGATGACAAACCCTAACAGCAGAACAAAACAGACGCCGACCCCACGTTTCAGGGATGCAGTGAGCCCGTATTTCTCGTACGCTCGCCGTGGATCGACGCGGAAGTCCTCTTGGAATTGGAGTTCAATTCTTTGTTGCAGGCTCAACTCAGTTTGCTTTTCTTTCGACATTTGGTGCTGCCCAGCTCAGCCCAATAGCGCGCGCTCTGCCGCTGCGATCTGCCCGCTATCATCACCCTTTGGGAAGAGATGTCCATAGATGTCGGCCGTCATTGTGACGCTGGAATGCCCGATGCGCTTTGCAACATGGAAGGGTAATTCAGCGTCCTTGCCCTGTCTGGCAAAATATTGATTCTGAAAAGCTAATGGTACCGTTGGCTGGGATCGAACCAGCGACCTCCGGATCCACAATCCGGCGCTCTAACCATCTGAGCTACAACGGCACGTTTGCCTGAGCGGGATCGAGATGAAACGTTCGGGACCCGCTCTGTCGTTCGGCGATGCGTCCATACGGGCTATCGGAGTTTAATTCAAGGCTTTTGGCAAGGCAAAAGCTCGCTCCGGCATCGCGTCATTTTCCGCCGGACAAAAGAAAAGGCCGGCGGGAGGAGGTGCCGGCCTTTTCCTGTTACAAGCCAGCGGGAGGAGGTGCTGGCTGGTCACCCCGGTGAGCAGAGGGAGGAGGTTCCACCCGCCGGGTATTCACTTAAACCACTATATCGCACATCTATTTGTCTGACGAAATGCGACCTTTTGATGCATCGTCAAACTGTGCGCAAATATTAGGCGATCTTGATTTCTTTCACGGCCTTCTCGAAGGCGGTCTTGATCGGCTTGGATACGTCCTCGGCCGCCTTGGCAGCAACCGCCTGGAAGTCCTTAGCCTGCTCGACGGTCATTTCGACGCGCTTGCGCAGGAAAGCGGTCTGCAACTCGACGACTTCCGACAGCGACTTGGCGCCGATCAGCGCTTCGAAATGCGAGAAGCCGGCTTCGGCATTAGCGCGCAGGGCGGCGATGGTCTTGAGCGACAGGTCGCTGGAAACGGACTTGGCGGTCTCGTAGGTCGACTCCAGAGCCTTCTGGGTCTCCTCGGCGCCGGTCTTCAGCTTGGCATAGGCCTCTTTCGACTGCTCAACGCCCTTTTCGGCGAAGGCACGGATCTGGTCGGTGGCCTTCGAAGCGTCGAAGCTCGGGAATTCAACGTTTTCGATCGTTTCAGCGGTCTTGGTCCTGGACATTTTCCATCCTTTTCAGCGGCAGCGGCTTTGACAAAATGCCGTCTCGTTCATCTATCATGGCAATATAAAGGCAAATTTTGTGCATTGCAACATGTTTGTTGCATCGCACCATAAAATATTTGGTTCGCGGCGTTAACCACGCGCCTAGAGATTCCGCTGGTTGCACGCTATGACTTGTGGACCTTCGCGCCGTCGGCTTTTATTAACAAAGCGTTAACCGCAAATTGCCCGCTCTGTGAGGGTCGCCAAGCGCATGCCGGCTGAAAACTACTCCTTCCTCGATGTCGCCGTGCTCGACGCGGTCCGCCTGCGCTTCGCCGCAGGCGACGCGATCGCTATTCTGTCGGCAGATCTCGAGCAGGTGATCTGGGCCAACGGCCCCGGCGCAGCGGTATTCGGCTATCCCGACATCGGCGCGATCATCGGCGCCTCGGCAGGTTTGCCGCTGATCGCCAGGCGCCAGATCATGGCAACCAGCGGTTTTCCGCAGATCGGCCGCGACCGTGCCATCACGGTCCGGCTGGCGACTGGCCTGACCAGCCGCGCCGTCGGCTTCCTGGCCAGCGCGGTGACCATGCCCGATGGCGAGGAAGCAATCATGCTGGCGCTGCCGGCGGCGCAGACCGGCTCGCGAAGCGCCGCCGAGATCGCCGACCGCGCCATCGGTGGCTTTACGGAAGACGGCCACTACATCGCCTTTGTCGATGCCAAGGGCAATATCGACGCCGCATCGGACGGCTTTTCGGCGCTCGGCATCCGGCCTGAGACGCTGGCCGCGCTTGTCGCCGACGTGGCGAACGAGAGCGACCGCATCGTCAAGCGCCTAGTTCCGGGTGGGTCCAGCTCCTATCCCGCGGGCCTTGCCCGGCTGACGGAAGAGCGGCACCTGCTGGTGGTGATCGACGAGGACCGGCTTGACGGCGAGGCCCCCGATGGCGAGCGCGCCGGCGGGGAAACCGAGGCGGCAGCGGCACTGAGAGGTGGCGATCTTCCCCAGCCAACGGATCAGGACAACGAGCAGCCGATCGCCAGCACCGGCGCGGCGGAGATCGACCTTGCAGCGATGCAAGGCACCTCGGCATCGGCGGAGCACGAACCTGCCGACGCGGCCGGCGATCACCGCACGGCTGGCGAAACGCCGACGCAGCATGACCATTGGTACTTCAATGCCGGCGACGACGCGCAGGTCCCGCCCGGGGCAGCTGCGTCCGGCAAAGTCGAGACCAGCCCGGACGCTTCGCAGGCCGGCGCGGATACTTCGCCGGAAAGCGCCGCAAAAGCCACCAAAGCCGCCTCGCCGGCCGAACACCGCGCTTCGGCGATCGATCGCACCGCCGCGCCCATGCGTTTCGTCTGGCGTACCGACGCGGAGGGCCATTTCAGCGCCCTTTCGCCGGAATTTGCCGAGCTCGTCGGCAAGCCTGCCGCCGACGTGATCGGCCGCCGCTTCGAGGATGTTTCGGCCGCCTATGGCCTCGATGCTTCTGGCGAGATTGCCGGCCTGCTCGAACGGCGCGACACCTGGTCCGGCCGCTCCGTGCTGTGGCCGGTCGCCGGCACCGATCTGAAGATACCCGTCGACCTGGCGGCGCTCCCGGTTTACAGCCGCAGCCGCGTTTTCGAAGGTTTTCGCGGTTTCGGCGTGGCCAGGAGCGGCGATGCGGTGGTCGATCCGGATGCCGTCGGCATGGCCCTTGTCGCCGAGGAGAAACCTGCCGCGACCATCGGGCCGAAAGCCGTCGAACCTCTCCCCGAGACACCTAAACCCGCCGATCCGTTCAGGGGCGAAGTGCCGGCATTGACCATCGTGCCAAAACCCGAGCGGCGCTTTGCCGACAAGGTGATCCGGCTGGCCGAGCACCGGCAGCCGGCCAACGACAAGGGCCTGTCGACGCTGGAACGCAGCGCGTTTCGCGAGATTGGCGAGCGTCTCAAGAAGGACAGCACCCCGGCCGAAGAACAGCCCAGCGCCGGAAAGCAGAAGCCGGTTGAGAAAGTCGAGGCAGCCGGCAAGGCCGACGAGCCAAAGCTGAAAGAAGCCGGCCCGACGGACAAGGGTGAGATGCCGGCACAAGGTCCGGAAATCGAGGCGGCTGCCGCCGAACCGCTCGAGGCCGATGCCGAAGACCAGAAGGATCTTGCCCGGCTCGACGGCGAGCAGCCCGATGAGGCGGAAGCAGAGGCGCAAGCCGGCGAACCCGTCACACGCCCTGTTTCCGGATCGCTGCTCGACTATGCCGACCGCGAACCCAGCGACGAAGCGCAGGAAGGCATTGAGCCCAGCACGAACCGTCGAACGATCGTTGCCGAAGCGCCGCGGGATGGCGACGACGACAGCATGACGGCCGAAGATTTCCGTGACGCCGAGGACAGCGAGGATTGGTCCGAGGACAGCGCAGCCGCAGCCGACGTTGCCGGCCAGGTGCCGCCCATCGCGCGGCCGCAGGCACCACCGCTCAAACTCGACGGCTTCGTGCCGTCGGCGTTTGCCGGAGAGGACAACAAGGGGCCGGATACCTCGATCCTCGGCAAGCTGCCAGTGCCGGTGCTTATCCATTCCGGCGACCAGCTGCATTACGCGAACGACGAATTCCTCGGCTTGACCGGCTATGCGACGCTCAATGCCCTGGACGAGGCCGGCGGGCTCGGCGCGCTGTTTGCCGACCCTTATGCCGACGACGGCAGTTCGGACGGCGGCGACCGCGCTCTGCGGCTGAAAACGCGCGACGGTCAGGAGTTTCCGATCGACGCGATTTTACGCTCCGTCCCCTGGGGAAACGGCAAGGCGCTGATGCTGGTCGTACGCCGTTCCGGCGACGACGAGGCAGCAGCCATTCCACATGGCGCCGCCGAAGACCAAACGCAGCCGGATGTTTCCGAGCTCAAGGCACGCATTGCCGAAATGCGCACTATCATCGACACCGCCACCGACGGCGTCGTGCTGATCGGCCGTAACGGAACGATCCGTTCAATTAGCCGTCCGGCGGAAGCGCTGTTCGGCTTCGACAGCGACGAGGTGACCGGCAAACCGTTCGTCTCGCTGTTTGCGATCGAAAGCCAGCGCGCGGCGCGTGACTATCTCGAGGGGTTGTCGGAGCCCGGCGTTGCAAGCGTGATGAACGATGGCCGCGAGGTGATCGGGCGCGAGGCGCAGGGGCGTTTCATTCCGCTGTTCATGACCATCGGCAGGCTGCCCAACGACAGCGGCTTCTGTGCGGTGGTGCGCGATATCACCCAGTGGAAGCGGGCCGAAGAGGACTTGACCCAGGCGCGCGCGGTCGCCGAACGCGCCTCGTCGCAGAAGACCGATTTTCTGGCCCGCATCAGCCACGAGATCCGCACGCCGCTCAACGCCATAATCGGCTTTTCCGAGCTGATGGTCGACGAGAAATTCGGGCCGGTGGCCAATGACCGCTATCGCGACTATCTGCGCGACATCAACCGTTCGGGCAACCACGTGCTCGATCTGGTCAACGACCTGCTCGACATTTCGAAAATCGAGGCCGGCCAGCAGGAGATGGCCTACGAGGCGGTGTCGCTTAACGACACGCTGGCCGAAACCGTGGCGATGATGCAGCCGCAAGCCAACCGGGAACGCGTCATCATCCGCTCCAGCTTCGCCTCGCGGCTGCCGGAAGTGGTGGCCGATCTGCGCAGCGTGCGGCAGATCGCGCTCAACATCCTGTCGAACGCCGTCCGCTACACGCAGGCTGGCGGCCAGGTGATCGTGTCGACGGCTTACGAGATCTCCGGCGATGTCGTCATGCGCGTGCGCGATACCGGTATCGGCATGAGCCAGTCCGAGATCGAGCAGGCGCTGAAGCCGTTCAAGCAGATCAATGCGCTGAAGCGCGGCCGTGGCGACGGCACGGGTCTTGGGCTGCCGCTGACCAAGGCGATGGTCGAAGCGAACCGGGCCCGGTTCACCATCAACTCGACGCCCGGCGAGGGAACCCTGGTCGAAGTCGCCTTTCCCTCGACCCGCGTGCTCGCCGGTTAGCTATGGTTGCGCAAAGAAAAAAGGCGTCCAACAGGACGCCTTGAGAAATTGGAATTGCTGTCACAACGGGGCTTGAGCGAATCAGATCCTCTCGGGGCTAAGAGGAACGGGATTTCTCCCTCAAGTTACGCACGACTATTGATGCCGGGGCCTTAACAAATCCTTACCGGCACGCTGGAAAATTTACCAATGTGTACCACTCATGAAATCTAGGTAAATTCCGAAGAGATAATTTGTTAACGATACCTGAGACCTCAAAACGGCTCCCACCTTGGATCCCGTGGGTCAGTCGGCAAGCTGCGGCAGGTTGCGGAACAGCTCGAGCGCTTCGGGATTGGCGAGCGCTTCCTTGTTCTTGATGGCGCGGCCGTGCACCATGTCGCGTACCGCGAGCTCGGTGATCTTGCCCGATTTGGTTCGCGGAATATCGCTGACGGCGACGATCTTGGCCGGCACGTGGCGCGGGCTCGCCCCGGTGCGGATTTTCGCGCGGATGCGTTTTTCCAGCTCGGCATCGAGCTCAACGCCGGCCGCCAGCCGCACGAACAGTACGACGCGCACGTCATTGTCGAAATCCTGGCCGATGCACAGCGCTTCGAGGATTTCCGGCATCTGCTCGACCTGATTGTAGATCTCCGCCGTGCCGATCCTGACACCGCCCGGATTGAGCGTGGCGTCGGAACGGCCATGGATGATCAGGCCGCCATGGACGGTCCATTCGGCGAAATCGCCGTGGCACCAGACATCGTCGAAACGTTCGAAATAGGCGGCTTTGTATTTCCTGCCGTCAGGGTCGTTCCAGAAGCCGATCGGCATCGCCGGAAACGCCTTGGTGCAGACGAGCTCGCCCTTCTCCTGGCGGAGCGGGCGGCCGTCATCGTCCCAGACATCGACGGCAAGGCCGAGCCCGGGCCCTTGGATCTCGCCGGTCCATACCGGTTCGATCGGCACGCCGAGCACGAAGCAGGAGACGATATCGGTGCCGCCGGAAATCGAAGCCAGATGCACGTCCTTCTTGATGCCTTCATAGACGAAGCGGAAATCTTCCGGCGATAGCGGCGAGCCGGTCGATGAGATGGTGCGCACGCTGGAAAGATCATGCGTGCGGATCGGCTTCAGGCCGGCCTTGCGCACGGAATCGATGAATTTGGCCGAGGTGCCGAAATAGGTCATCTTTTCGGCATCGGCGAAGTCGAACAGCGCATTGCCGTCCGGGTAGAACGGCGAGCCGTCGTAGAGCAGCAAGGTGGCGCCCGATGCCAGGCCCGACACCAGCCAGTTCCACATCATCCAGCCGCAGGTGGTGAAGTAGAAGAAGCGGTCGCCGTCGAGCAGGCCGGCATGCAGCCGTTCTTCCTTGACGTGCTGGATCAGCGTTCCGCCGGCCGAATGGACGATGCATTTGGGGATGCCGGTCGTGCCCGACGAAAACAGGATGTACAGCGGATGCGAAAACGGCAGCCTCTCGCAGCTGACAGACCTGGCGGCAAAGGGTGACAGCGCCT
Source organism: Mesorhizobium sp. M0040 (assembly GCF_040323505.1). Lineage (NCBI taxonomy): Bacteria > Pseudomonadati > Pseudomonadota > Alphaproteobacteria > Hyphomicrobiales > Phyllobacteriaceae > Mesorhizobium > Mesorhizobium sp. M0040. The sequence continues at coordinate 54,782 of NZ_JAMYVA010000025.1, read as the reverse complement.
CTTCCAGCGCGGCCGCCTTGCCGATGGTCGCGGCGACGTCGAGCGAGGTGCCGAGATAGTCGACAATGAGGACTTTGCGGACGGTGGCGAGCTTGCCCGCCACGGCCGCGATCTTGTCGGCGACTTCGATCGCCTTGCCATTGTACCAGTAGCCGTCCGGCGCGATGAACACGACAGGCTCGATCTGGCCGAACCGGTCGAGAACCCCCTGCTCGCCGAAATCTGGGGAGCAGGACGACCAGACCGCGCCGATCGACGCGGCCGCCAGCATCGCAGCAACGGTCTCCGGCATGTTGGGCATCATCGCGGCGATGCGGTCGCCCTTCTTCACCTTGAGCGACAGGAAAAGCTGCTGCAGCCGCGAGGTCAGCGCATGCAGCTCGTTCCAGGACAGCCGCCGCTCGACCTTGTCCTCGCCGCGAAAGACGATTGCGTCACCAAGCCCGGTTTTCTTGAGGAGATTCTCGGCGAAGTTCAGCTTCGCCTCAGGAAAGAAGGTCGCGCCGGGCATCTTGTCGCCATCGACCAGCACGCGTTCGCCCTTGTCGCCGACGATGCCACAAAAGTCCCAGACCAGGCTCCAGAAGGTCTCGCGGTGATCGATCGACCAGCGATGCAGGTCGGTATAGGAGGAGAAAGCCTCGCCGGCTATGCTCGCCGCGGCGTTCATGAAGGCGGTCATCGGCGCTGCGTCGATCTGCTCTTGCGTCGGGATCCAGAGCGGTGCGTCGTCAGCCATCATTGTTCCTCCTTAAAGCACGTCACGTTTGAAGAGATTCACGCGACGCGCTTTAAACTTTTGTCTTTATGCATGTCGTTTATCCCAAAACCGCTGCGCACTTTTGGGCGACATGCATTGGCATCGCTTATGCATATCGCGATGCAGCAGAGCAAGATTTTGTTGGACCGCGCCGGTCAGGGTGTGCGCAAATGCCATCGCCGGGCCATAAAGACTTGAAATGCGTCAGCCGTCGGTTACACCCGTCGGGCGATTTTGTCGGAATGGAAGCATACGGGGCGATATGCCATCACCTTTGATCCGACGCGGTATATGGGCGATCGGCGCAGCCGTCATCGTCATCGCGCTGGTTGTCGCAGCCTTGCCGTTGATCGCCTCGACCCGCATCGTACGCGACCGTATCGCGTGGGAAATGAGCGCGTGGAGCGGTTTCCGGGTCACCATCGACGGCGCGCCGCGCATCGAGGTCTGGCCGAATTTCCGGGCGATCCTGAGCGACGTGACGCTGTCGCAATGGACGGAGACGGATGCGCCGCCCGTGGTCGAGGCCGAACGGGTCGAGGTCGACCTCTCGGCGATGGCGGCGCTGCGTGGCGATGTGATGTTTTCGACGGCGCGGCTGGTACGACCGACGATCCGGGTTCAGCGTACCGCGAGCGGGTTTTTCCTGCCTGCGATTCCCAGCGGCGGGCGCATTACGCGTTCGATCGATGCTGCCCGCGCGGTGATCAACACAAATCCCGCCAAGCCGGATCTCGGCAAGCTGCCGACAGATCCGTTCGGCACAGTCGAGTTCAGGGACGGCCGCGTAGTGGCTGCCATCGGCGGCAAGGACCAGGAGATATTGAGCAGTCTGAGCGGCCAGGCGAACTGGGCCGCGATGAACAGCAATGCGACGCTGTCGGCGACCGGGATATGGCGCGGCGAAAGTGTTGCCATCGACGCCGCATCGCCGAACCCGCTCGTGCTGTTTGGTGGCGGCACAGCACCGGCTACATTTTCCTTCAAGGCGGCACCGGCCAGTTTTTCGTTCGACGGCCGCGCCAGCATGTCGGAGAACGGCTATTTCGACGGCCAGGCAAAATTCGCCGCACCTTCGCTCCGACGCGTGCTCGAATGGTCGCAGGCCGGCATCGCGCCCGGTGCCGCAATCGGCTCGATCTCGGTTTCAAGCAAGATCACGGCGACGGCCGGGCGCGTCAAATTTGAAAACACGGCCCTGACCCTCGACAACAACCCGGGAATGGGTGCGCTGGACTTCACCTATGGTGAGGCACTGCCGGTGATCTCCGGCACACTTGCCTTCGATACGCTCGACCTCAGATCATTTCTCTCCGCCTTTACGCCGGTACCATCCGCCGGCGGCACCGGCCCGGGCGAAATCGACACAAGCTTCGCCGACCGGATCAATCTCGATCTCAGGCTGTCGGCGGCGCATGCCACCGCCGGCGCCATCCAGCTTGCCGACGTCGCTGCCACTGCCCAGGTCAAGAACGGCCTTGCCGCCTTCGACATCTCGGATGCATCCGCCTTTGGCGGCAACGTCCAGAGCAGCGTCCGTTTCGACCGCAAGCCCGCCGGCACGGAAGTCGAGATCCGGCTGCTTGCTTCCGATATCGACGGCGGCGCTTTCGGCACCGCGGCCGGGATGACGCGGCTGGTGCCGATCGGCACTGGAACCGTTTCGGTCATCCTCAAGGGGCCTGGCAGAACCTGGGACTCGATTTTCGAAAACGCCAATGGCTCGCTGTCCGCGACGTTCGGCGCGGGTGCGCTGAGCCGGCTTAACCTGCCGGCGTTCCTCAAGCACACCGAACAGGGCGGATTCTTCGCGCTGGACGACGTCTCGGACGGAACGCTGCCGATCGACGGGGCCGAGCTCAAGGCGAGCATTTCGAACGGCGTGGCGCGCATCGACAAGGCCGAGGTGAATTCCGCGCAATACAAGATCTGGCTTTCCGGCATCGCATCCTATGCCGGACGCGGGCTGGCGCTGTCCGGCGGCATCGTCCAGCCGAGCCAAGCTGCCACGCAGACGAACGGCCAGCCGCCCAAGCAGTCGTCGTTCTTCGTCGGCGGCACGTGGAGCACGCCGTTCATCTCGCCGATAAGCCGTGGCGTTTCGGGAGAGTAGCGAGCCTTCAACCTCGCTGCGCGGCCTGCTCGTCGCGCTGGCGCTGCACCTCGCGGCGTTTGTTGGCGAGCGAAGCGATGATCACGCCAACTGCGACGACCGCGATCAAGATGGTGCAGGCTGCGTTGATTTCCGGCGTCACGCCAAGGCGGACCTGGCTGTAGATCTTCATCGGCAGCGTCGTGGCGCCGGGTCCCGAGGTGAAGCTGGCAATAACCAAATCATCGAGCGACAGCGTGAAGGCCAGCATCCAGCCGGAGACGATAGCCGGCATGATAACCGGCAGCGTGATCTGGAAGAAGGTCTTCACCGGTGGCGCACCGAGGTCCATCGCGGCCTCTTCCAGCGAACGATCGAAAGTGATCAGGCGCGACTGAACCACCACCGCAACGAAGCACATGGTTAGCGTGGTGTGGGCAAGCGTCACCGTCAGAAAGCCGCGGTCGAGGCCGACGGCGACGAAGAGCAGCAGCAGCGACAGGCCGGTGATGACTTCCGGCATGACCAGCGGCGCAAACACCATGCCGGAAAACAGAAGCCGGCCGCGAAAGCGCGTGTAGCGTGTCAAGGTGAGCGCCGCCAGCGTGCCAAGCACGGTCGCCACGCTTGCCGAGATGACGCCGACGCGGGCCGTCACCCAGGTGGCGTCCATCAGACCCCGGTTGTGGAACAGCGACACGTACCACTTCGTCGAGAAGCCACCCCAGACGGTGACCAGCTTCGATTCGTTGAAAGAGAACACAACGAGCAGGACGATCGGCAGGTAAAGAAAGGCAAAGCCGAGCACGATCGAAATGATGTTGAAGCGGCTCCAGGTCGCGTTCATTGGTCCTGCTCCTGGGCGCGCGCCTGGGCTCGCTGGAAGAGCACGATCGGCACGATCAGCAGCAGCAGCAAGATGACGGCAACGGCGGACGACACCGGCCAGTCGCGGTTGGCGAAGAACTCGTTCCACAGCGTCCTGCCGATCATCAGCGTCTGCGAGCCGCCGAGCAGGTCGGGAATGACGAACTCGCCTACGGCTGGAATGAACACCAGCAGGCAGCCGGCGATGACGCCGGGCAGCGACAGCGGAAAGGTGATCTTCCAGAAGGCGCTGGTCGGCGGACAGCCGAGATCCTTGGCGGCCTCGATCAGCGTATGGTCCATTTTCTCCAAGGACGAATAGAGCGGCAGCACCATGAACGGCAGATAGGAGTAAACGATGCCGATGAAGATCGCTGTATAGGTGTTGAGGATGATCAGCGGCTGGCTGATGATGCCGGTGGCGAGCAGCAGCTGGTTGAGCAGGCCCTCGGGCTTGAGGATGCCAATCCAGGCGTAGACACGGATCAGGAACGAGGTCCAGAACGGCAGGATCACCAGCATCAGCAAGGTCGGGCGAATCGTCGCCGGGGCGCGCGCCATGCCATAGGCTATGGGATAGCCAACCAGCAATGTCAGGACCGTCGAGATGGCGGCGACGATGACGCTCGTCACATAGGCATTGAAATACAGCGCGTCCTGCGTCAGCCAGGTATAGTTGTCGAAATTCAGTGCGCCGAATTCTGAAATAAACCCGGAAACGCCGCTGCGGAAATCAAGCACCGGCGTGTAGGGCGGCATGGCGATCGCCGTCTGCGACAGCGAAATCTTGAAGACGATGATGAAAGGCACGAGAAAGAAGAACAGCAGCCAGAGGTAGGGGACGATGATGACGAGCCGGCTAACGAAGGCCGCTCCCAGCCTGACCAAGGTGGATTTGCCGGCAGCGCTTGCCGGAGAGCTTGTTGCGGCGGTGACAGCGGACATGATCAGTCCCTACCGTGTCAGGACGACGCCGGCGTCGGGGCGGAAAGAAACCCAGGCGCGGTCGTTCCAGGTCAATGGGTCCTCGGTGAGGCGTGCCGCGTTCATGGTGCTCGCCCGCACCACCTGACCGTCGTCCAGCCTGACGTGATAGACGGTCATGTCGCCGAGATAGGCTATGTCGTAGACCTCGCCCTCGATGGCGTTGACGGCACCGGCCGGTTTCGTGGAGGACACCTTGATCTTCTCCGGCCTGATGGCGAAGGTGACGGATGTTCCGGCGGCGGCACTGCCGGCATTTTCGGTCCGGATGGTGATGCCGTTGCCGGCATCGATGCTCGCGCTGCCGGCCTCGCCAGCCGCGATCTTGCCGTCGAACATATTCACATTGCCGACGAAGCCGGCGACGAAGCGGGAACCCGGCGCCTCGTAGACCTCGGCCGGCGTCGCCACCTGCATCACCTCGCCCTTGTCGATGATGGCGATGCGGTCGGCCATCGTCATCGCCTCTTCCTGATCATGGGTGACGACGACGAAGGTGAGGCCGAGGTTCTGCTGCAGGTCCATCAGCTCGAACTGGGTTTCCTCGCGCAGCTTCTTGTCCAGCGCACCAAGCGGCTCGTCGAGCAGCAGGACTTTCGGCCGCTTGGCCACCGAGCGCGCGAGCGCGACGCGCTGGCGCTGGCCACCCGACAATTGGTGCGGTTTGCGCTTGGCGAACTGCTCGAGCTTGACCAGTTTCAGCATCTCGGCGACGCGCTTGTCGATATCGGCCTTGGCCATGCCTTCCTGCTTGAGGCCGAAGGCGATGTTGTTCTCGACCGTCATGTGCGGAAACAAGGCGTAGGACTGGAACATCATGTTGACCGGCCGCCGGTAGGGCGGAATGCCGCGCAGATCCTGGCCGTCGAGCAGGATGCGGCCGGCGGTCGGCTCCTCGAAGCCGGCAAGCATCCTGAGCAGTGTCGATTTCCCGCAGCCTGAGGCCCCGAGCAAGGCAAAGAATTCGCGTTCGAAAATGGTCAGCGACAGGTTGTTGACCGCTGTGAACTCACCGAATTTCTTGGTGACGTTGTCGAACTGGATGTATGGCTTGGCGTTCGGATCGTTCCATGGCGCAAAATCCCTGCGGATGCTGCCAAGCGATTTCATGTCCCACTCCGTCCTGCTGCTTGCCCCATGAGAAAGCGGCCCCGGCAACGGCTGCCGGGGCCTGGTCAGATTGCTATTGGCCGGTGACGATCTTGGTCCAGGTGCGGGTGATGATGCGCTGGGTCTTGGGATTGTAAGGCGATACGGTGTAGAGCTTCTGCAAGGTGGCTGCATCCGGATAGATCGCCGGATCTTCCAGGATCGCCTTGTCGATGAACTGCTGCGAAGCCTTGTTGCCGTTGGCATAGAGCACATAGTTCGACGATTTGGCGATCACTTCGGGTTTCATCATGTAGTTCAGGAACTCATGCGCTTCGGCGACATGCGGCGCATCGGCCGGGATCGCCATCTGGTCGAACCACATCTGGGCACCTTCCTTCGGCACGGAGTAGCCGATCTCGACGCCCTGCTTGGCTTCGTCGGCGCGGTTGCGGGCCTGGAAGACGTCACCCGACCAGCCGACCGCCAGGCAGATGTCGCCATTGGCCAGGGCGTTGATGTATTCGGAAGAGTGGAACTTGCGGATATAGGGCCGGACCTTCAGCAAGGTTTCGTCGGCCTTGGCAATCTCATCGGGCGACGTGCTGTTTGGATCGAGGCCCAGATATTTCAGTGCCGCCGGTATGATGTCGGCCGGCGAATCCAGCACATAGACGCCGCAGTCCTTCAATTTGGCCAGGCTTTCGGGATTGAAGAACACGTCCCAGCTGTCGATCTTGTCGGTGCCGAGCGCTGCCTGCACCTTCTTGATGTTGTAGCCGATGCCAACCGTACCCCACATGTAGTTGATCGAATATTCGTTGCCGGGATCATATTTGGCGGTCCGTTCCATGACCGTGTCCCACATATTTGAAATATTCGGCAGTTTCGACTTGTCGAGCTTCTGGAACACACCCGCCTGGATCTGGCGTGCAAGGAAATTGCCGCTGGGCACGACGACATCGTAGCCGCTGCCGCCGGCGAGCAGTTTCGTTTCCAGGATCTCGTTGGAATCGAAAGTGTCGTAGACGACCTTGATGCCGGTTTCCTTGGTGAAGTCGTCGATGATCGAACTGTCGATATAGTCCGACCAGTTGAAGACGTTGATGACGCGATCCTCGGCATGCGCGCCCAAGGTGAAAACTGCCAGAAACGCCGAAGTCGCCGAAAGCCAGAGCGCTTTGCGGGTCATGCTATTCTCCTTTGATGAGTGTTCCGTCGCCAGCTCGTCGCGGCGTCCGCGCGGCTGGGCATTTGCTTCAAGGTATTGGGCTTGCAGGCAGGCGACAAGCGCGAATTGCCGGCGCCATTATCGTTCGGCGGCGAGCCGACAGCGAAGACCTGGCGTGGCGTTGGTGGTGTTCCGGCGGCGTCGGAAGCTTTCGCTACGGCGCGGGCAGGGAGACGACGATATTGTCCGGCCTCGATGCGGCCGGCATGGAGACTTGGCAAGATACGCCTGTCTTGTTGTTGCCGTGATCGCAACCTGCCCGCGCGGCTGCGACGTTGTCAATGGTTCATCTCAATTTGACGCGCGCACTGCATCAATTAGGTGACGGCACACCGGTGACGCCCGCTCGCGCGGGCCGCGTCTGACGCTTGAACTCGAGCCCGATATGGACGAGCAGCGTGGTGACCACGACCGCACCGCCGACGATGGTGCGCGCCGACGGCACCTCGGAATGGATGAGCCAGACCCAGATCGGGCCAAGGATCGGTTCGAACGTGCCGAGCAGCGCCGCGACGGCGGCCGGAACAAGCCGGGCTCCGGTGGCGAAGAAGGCGAGACCGAGTCCCAGATTGATCACGCCAAAGGCAAAGAGGAAGCCCATATCGTGGCTGGAGACGCCCAGCGCCGACGCCTGCGATGCCGCAAAGGCGGCCGCCAGCATCGTGCCGAGGCAGGTCGCCGGCGTCATGCGCACATGGGCAAAGCGGCGCGTGATGACGGTGGCGATCGAGAACATGACAGCGATGAGCAGCGCCAGCCCGTCGCCGATCGGCGACACCGCGCCATCGAGCGATTCCGACACCATGATGGCGACGCCGGCAATGACGGCGGCGATCGCCACCCAGGTCGTCACGGCCACCCGTTCGCGAAACAGCGCCCAGGCAAACAGCGCCGCCAGAAGCGGCACGCCGGCCTGCATCAACAGGATGTTGGCGACGGTGGTATAGGCAAGCGCCACGACGAAAGAGGTCGACGCCGTGGCGAAGCAGAACGCCACCGCAAGGCCGGCCAGGCCCATGCCGCGAAACAGCTTCAGCGTGCCACGCCAGCCGTCGCGCCAGACCATGAAGCAGAGCAGGAAGGCGGCGGCCCAGACCGAGCGCCAGAACACCACCGTCCAGCTGTCGGCGTTGTCGATGAAGCGCGCAATGCTGCCGCCGAAGCTCCACATCAACGCCGACAGGAATACCAGCAGGAAACCGACGCGTTCCCCTTGCGGCGACACGATTGGCGAAGCGGCAACCGGAGATGATGCGGTATCGGTCATGGGTACGACTGTCGGCGAATTCGGAGCAGCACGATGTGCAATGGACGACAGAGACGTGCCTAATTCGCGTAACGCAAAGCAGAAGGCCGGGCGTGATCCAGTTCGATGTTCCGTTTGGCGCACTGATGAGGGCGCCTCGCCCCTCGCCCGGCGATGATCCGAGGCGACCTGTCGATGATGCGTTACGAGGTGCTCTTGTTGCCGCGGATAAAACGCCAGAGACCGGCCAGCGGAATCAGCAGGAGCAGGCCAAACTTTTTCAGCGCGATCAGCGCCACGAGCAGAAAACCTGCTTTCGCCGCCAGCTTGCCGGCAATCAGGCCACCGACGCCAATCGCCGCAACCGTATCGACGCCCGGCACGAAATCGGCGTATGTCTTGCCGGTATTGAAGTCCGCGAGACCAAGCACTTCATCCAGGCTTTGCCTTATCTCCGGCAATTGTTCCACCGTCGCGATATAGCTCATCACGAAGACGCCCTCCCTGCCAAGGAAACGGACGTCGTAGTTGAGCGTATGGGCGGCATCGTTGCCAAATTGCAGCTCCTTGGCCCAGTGCAGGCGCTTGTGGGCCGCGTCATAAACCGGCGGCGACGCCCAGCCGATCAGCGTAATGGGCGCATAGCCATCCTTTACCCTCTGATCGTTGCCGGACAGAGTGTCTGACTGCATGTTGCGCAGCAGTTCATTGTAATCAATGGACGCGGCGTCGCTGTCGTCGACGTAACCGATCTTTTCCCAGCGCAGCTCTATCCCCCAATTGTTGTCGGCAATGGGATCATGGGAGACTGGAAAGATCATGCCGAGGGCATCGGAACCAGAGTCGGGCGGATTGCCCCAGGCTTCGGTGAGGACGGAGAGCGTGTCCTTCTTGTCCAGAAAATAGAACTTGTCCTTGAGGTCGAGATGGATGCCTTCGGCAAGATTTATCGCGCCGGTCTTCGGATCGATCTTGTCCAGGAACGCCTTGCCGGCATCGTTATAGTGTTGATAGGAATTGAAGAAATCCGAGGACTTTTCAGCCAATGCGGGATCGGCGGAAAACGCGAGCGCCAAGCCAAGCCAAAAAACTGTCCTGCCCATCATTGATCCCCCGACCGTTGCGCAGTTCTTTTTTTTGATACCGTACCGTCAATGCTGAATCAATATTCGGCTGAATCAATATTTTGGCTGAACCAATATTTTGGCCGGCAACCGCGAACCAGCTTACTGGTTGCCGCCGCAGGAACAGATGAGGTCCTTTGGTCGAAGATTCAGCCGCAATATTGCTGGAGCCGAATCACTGGAAATCGAACGCCGACAGTCCCGTGACCATCTCGTCGAGGCCGAGCGGACGTGTAACGGGTGGCTCGGCGCGGGCGAGGCAGCCGATGCGTTCGCACAGCCGGCAGGCAGGGCCGACCGGCGTCGCCGGCACGGCGGCGCTCTGTCCGGTCTTGCCGATGGCGGCCGGCCCCGGCAATGCCGCTCCATAGACGACCTCGTCGCGAAAACCGATGTCGCAGCCGAGCAACAGCGCCGTGCGCCGCGGGCGCTCGGCAAACGAGCCCTGCGGCCCTTCGAGCGTGCGGGCCATGCAGAGGAACGCCGCACCGTCGGGCATTTCCACTGCCTCGACCAGGATCTGGCCGGGCTGGGCGAAGGCGGCATGGACCGGCAGCTTCGGACAGCCGCCGCCGAAGCGGCTTTGCGGAAAGCCGTGGCTGCCCGCCTTGCGGAACCGATTGCCGGCACTGTCGACCTCGAGCATAAAGAACGGCACACCTGACGCACCCGGCCGCTGCAGCGTGGCCAGCCGGTTCGCCGCCTGCTCGAAGGAAACGCCGAAGCGCGACCGCAACATGTCTATATCGTAGCGGGTGCGGACCGCAGCTGCGTGAAAAGGCTGATAGGGCATCATCAGAGCGTGCGCGGCATAGCGGCCGAGCTCGAAACGCGCCAGCCGGCAGGCTTCGTCCGTGGTCAGCTTCAGCACCTGGATCTCGGCAGCTACAGCGACGCTCATGCGGATCAGGCAGGCCTCCATCGCCACCTCGCGCAGTTGATCGAATGGCGACAGCCGCTCGGACAGGAACAGGCGCTGCGAGTGACGGTCATAGCGACGCCGCCAGTTGGGCATGGTGGCGACCGGCAGTACCTTGACGACGATGCCGAATTCACGCCGCAGCCAAGCCTTCAACGCACTGAACAGATCGTCGCCGGGATCGAGCACCGACGTGAATGCCTCGGCTTCCTCTTCGAGCGCGGCAAAATGGTTCGGCCGGCGTTCGAAAATCTCATGCACCTCGTCGATCGGCAGCCTGGCACCGGAGAGGGCGGTGGCCTTGCCCTCACGCGCGAGCAGCTCGTTGATATCTGACAATCGCTCGGCCTGCTCGCGATAGGCGCGAAACAGCTTTATGACAGCGGCGGAAGCGTTTGGCGCCGCCTCGGCAAGCTCGATGAGTTCCTGGTCGCCCGGCAGTTCGCCGGCCAGCAGCGGATCTGAAAACACTTCCTTCAAATCGGCGACCGACCCCCTCGCCTCGCCCTGCAATTCATGTGGGTCGACCTTGTAGACGGTTGCCAGCCTCAGGATCAGTTGCACCGTCAGCGGCCGCTGGTTGCGCTCGATGAGATTGAGATAGGACGGCGAGATGCCGAGCCCTTCGGCCATCGCCGTCTGGGTCAGCCCCTTGGCGTTGCGGATGCGACGAATGCGCGGCCCGGCAAAGATTTTGTGGTCGGCCAATCGAGTTTCCTTGACAGAAATTTACATCCGCCGATGGCATGGCTGTCTTTACAATCATGACAGATTTACAGCTCTCATCAGTCAAACACAACACAGGTTTTCCCTTATTTTATGGCTGATCAGGAGGTTTACCTCGCTTGCGTCGTGCCGACGTGTAAATGGTGTCACACATATGGCGCACATATTTTCCCTCTGCGACGCCTTCCTAAACCGGCATCAAAACCGCCTGGAGTGATCAATGACCGACTTTTACAACCTCGTCCCGTCGGCGCCGCAAGGCCGCTTTGATGGCATCGAAAGGCCCTATTCGCCGGACGACGTGAAGCGGCTGCGCGGCTCGGCGCAGATCCGGCAGAGTCTCGCCGAAATGGGGGCAAACCGGCTGTGGCAGCTCATCCATGAAGAGGATTTCGTCAACGCGCTGGGTGCCATGTCGGGCAACCAGGCGATGCAGCAGGTGCGGGCCGGGCTGAAAGCGATCTATCTGTCAGGATGGCAGGTCGCCGCCGATGCCAACACCGCTTCCGCCATGTACCCGGACCAGTCGCTTTATCCCGCAAATGCCGCGCCCGAACTGGTCAAGCGCATAAACCGCACCTTACAGCGCGCCGACCAGATCGAGACTTCGGAAGGCAACGGGCTGTCGGTCGACACCTGGTTCGCGCCGATCGTCGCCGACGCGGAAGCCGGCTTCGGCGGGCCGCTCAACGCCTTCGAAATCATGAAGGCGTTCATCGAGGCGGGTGCGGCCGGCGTCCATTACGAGGACCAGCTGGCTTCGGAGAAGAAATGCGGCCATCTCGGCGGCAAGGTACTGATCCCGACCGCCGCACACATCCGCAACCTCAACGCGGCGCGGCTTGCCGCCGACGTCATGGGCACGCCGACGCTGGTCGTGGCGCGCACCGACGCTGAAGCGGCAAAGCTCTTGACCTCCGACATCGACGAACGCGACCGGCCCTTCGTCGATTATGGCGCCGGCCGCACCGCGGAGGGCTTCTACCATGTCAGCAACGGCATCGAGCCCTGTATCGCCCGCGCCGTCGCCTATGCGCCCTATGCGGACCTGATCTGGTGTGAGACTTCCAAGCCCGATCTGGCGCAGGCCAGGACGTTTGCCGAGGGCGTGCGCAAGCATCATCCAGGCAAGCTGCTTGCCTATAATTGCTCGCCGTCTTTCAACTGGAAGAAGAATCTCGATGACGCGACGATTGCGAACTTCCAGAAGGAACTCGGCGCCATGGGTTACAAGTTCCAGTTCATTACGCTGGCCGGTTTCCACCAGCTCAATTTCGGCATGTTCGAGCTCGCCCGCGGCTACAAGGAGCGGCAGATGGCAGCCTATTCGGAACTGCAGGAGGCGGAATTCGCCGCGGAAGCCAATGGCTACACCGCCACCAAGCACCAGCGCGAGGTCGGCACCGGCTATTTTGACGCCGTCTCAATGGCGATCACCGGTGGCCAGTCTTCGACCACGGCCATGCGTGGATCGACCGAGCACGCCCAGTTCAGGCCGGCGGCGGAATAGCGGGGTAGCAGACAAACAGAGGGAACGCCCAAACGGGCATGGCAACACAACAGTCATGGCAACACAGGGAGAAGACCAATGGCTTCGATAAGCCGCGTCAAGGAACGGGCCGAAGAGCAGGCCACCAGCATGAATGTCGACCAGCAGGCGACCATCCGAATGCTGGCGAACGATCTGCACAGGCTCAATCAGTCGGTGATGAAGGCGGTCGAGGCCGGCGTCTCGGTCGAGCTGGTGCGCTCGGCACGACACCATGGCGGCGACGGCAACTGGGGAGATCTGCTGATCCCGGTCATCGTCACGCAGCGTAGCCACGACTGATGAATTCTACCGCACCGCGCCTTTTTTGAGCGCATGTTATCGCACCCCGCACGCCGCGGCTCTGCCTAGTCCGGCAGAGCCGCTAGTGCAACGATTTCAATGACAAGATCAGGCTGCGCAAGTGCTGCAACGCCGATAACTTCCGAGGGCGGCGGGTTGTTGTAGCTGCAGTGCTTCGGGCAGTGCTCGGCAAAGAATTCGTCCAAGACGTCCAGGCGAAAATTGGGAGAGCTCAGAACGCCGCCATCGGGAAATGGCCCCTTAACAAAGAAGGTCAGCCTGATGAGATGCTCGAGCGCACTGCCAAGCTCTTCCAGATCTGATTTGATGTTGGTGAGAATTGCGCGCCACTGCGCGGCCGCACCGCCGACCGCGCCGCCGCCGCTTTTGCCGATCGGATCGTAGTCCTCGGCCGTCGCCGTGTTTCCGGAAAGGTAGACAAACCCCTTTGCGCCGGTAACGGCCGTACCCTTTCCCCATGGCATCAACCGGCCATTTTTGAATTTCTTGTGAGTCACGAATTCCATCGTCATCTCCCGTCGGTCAAAGAGACGTGCTTAGCCAACGAGGAAGGGTAGTCCGGCGAGGCGATACGACAAGCTCGCGACAGGCCTGACTCGCCTTCGTCCAACCTTACGTCAACCCGGCTACGGCTGCGAGTTGGTGCGTTCGCGCTGCAAAGCCAAACTTAGCTGAGCCCTGCCCGGTTGTGGTGGCAACTTCTTCTTCGGGCGGCGGCAAAGAAAAGCACTTAATTTTAATTTTAATGTTTCTTGAGATATTCTCCTGATACGCCATTTGAGCTTGACATGAGCAGTTATCTCACGCCAATTATCTCTCGAGTTTCAACCCTGCATTGAAACATTGAACAACGGCCTGCCCCGCCATGTGCCCAGCGAATCGCGATATCGAGACTGCAAAACAGCTGCCTTTCGTCAGCCGGGACATGGAGACGCGGATGCTCCCGGATTTCTCGCGGGTGCTGGTGGTCGGAAAATCACCGATCAACCGCGTCGTGGTTTCAAAAATCGTGGAGCGGTCCGGCCTCAAACCGATCTCGGAAACTCCCGAAACCGCGGCAAAGGCCTTGCACGCGCTGATTCCCGGGACTGTCGTTCTCGACGGCGGTGCGGAGAATGGGGACTGCGACGCCTTGCTGTCGGGTATCGATGCACTGCGAAGGGCGTCAGGCAGATCGCTTCCGTCGGTGATCCTGCTTTCAGTCAAGACCGGCACGCCGGCGAGCCTGGGCCTGTCCAGCGTCATCGATGCAGTGGTCGTCAAGCCGATCACCACCGAACGGCTGCAGCCGGTGATCGACCGGCTGATCGCAATTAGCCGCAATTGACGCCTACCGTGATGCCTCGGCTGCCGACCTGATCAATCAATCTCGCCGATACGCTCGATCAAGCCCGGCAGTTCACCGAGATTGGCTATTTGGCGAAAGCGTGGTGCCGAGACCGGCGGCTCGACATGTTCCAGCACCCAGGTCAGATCATGCGGAACGTGGATGCCCCAACTGCCGGCTTCGATGGCCGGCACGACGTCCGATTTGAGCGAGTTGCCGACCATCATGCCCTTTTCCGGGCCGTCGCCGTGGCGGCTGAAGATGCGGGTATAGGTGGCCGCGCTCTTGTCGCTGACGATCTCGACGGCATCAAACAACTCGCCCAGCCCGGATTGCGCGAGCTTGCGTTCCTGGTCGAACAGGTCGCCCTTGGTGATCAGCACCAGGTGGTAGGCGCCGGCCAGCTTTTCCACGGTTTCGCGAGCATGCGGAAGCGGCTCGATCGGATGGCTGAGCATCTCGCGGCCCGCGGCGAGAATTTCGGCGATAGTCGAGGCCCGCACCTGGCCGTTGGTGACCTCGATCGCCGTCTCGATCATCGACAGCGTGAACCCCTTGATGCCGAAGCCGTAGACCGCGAGGTTGCGCTTCTCGGCCTCCAGCAATCTTGCTGAAATCCGGTCCTCCTCGGCGTGATCGGCGAGCAGTGCGGCAAAGCGCTTCTCGGTCACGCGGAAGAACTGTTCGTTCTGCCACAGCGTGTCATCGGCGTCGAAGCCGATCGTCGTCAGTTTGCGGCTGTGTTGCATGGGGACCATTAATTGCAGCCTTGCGGGAGGCCGATCCTAGACCAGGAGGCTTTTATCCGGAAGTCGTTGTGTTCCCCCGGTTATCGAGGCGGACGCCAGCCGGCTCCCCTTCCCTTTCGTCGTCGGCAACGGCTATACTCCACAATCTGCAACAAATCTGGTGATTGATGCCGCCTGCAAAAAAGGAAGTCCGTCCGTCGAGCCGCGGAGGACGCGCCCGCACGCCTGCCTTCGTGAAAAACCAACGTGGCGTCAAGAACTGGAAGGAAGTCAGCGCCTGGCTGGAATGGCGCGGCATCGAAGATATCGAATGCATCACACCCGACCAGGCCGGGGTTGCGCGCGGCAAGATGATGCCATCGAAGAAGTTCACCTCCAACACCTCGCTGGCGCTGCCTTCGGCGGTGTTCATGACAACGATTTCCGGCGGCTATCCGGAGGACGGCAACGGCTTCCACTATCCGGAGGACGACGGCGACCTCAAGCTGATGCCTGACCTCTCGACGCTGACGGTGGTGCCGTGGGAGGAGGACCCTACCGCGGCGGTTATCTGCGACCTCGTCCACCAGGACGGCCGCTCGGTCGAGTTCACGCCGCGCAACGTGCTGAAGCGCGTGCTTGCCGCCTATGACAAGCGTGGGCTGAGGCCGGTCGTGGCACCCGAGATCGAGTTCTACCTGGTGCGCAAGAACCCCGATCCGGACTATCCGCTGACCCCGCCAGTAGGTCGATCGGGACGGCCGATCGGCGGCGGCGCCGGCTATTCGATCGCCGGGGTTAACGAATTCGACGAATTGATCGACGACATCTACCATTTCTCCGAAAGCCAGGGCCTGGAGATCGACACGCTGATCCACGAGGAGGGCGCCGGCCAGCTCGAAATCAATCTGCGTCACGGCGATCCGATCGAGCTCGCCGACCAGGTGTTCATGTTCAAGCGAACCATCCGCGAGGCGGCGCTCAAGCACGAGATCTACGCCACGTTTATGGCCAAGCCGATCCAAGGGCAGCCCGGTTCGGCCATGCATATCCATCAGTCGATCATCGACAAGAAGACCGGCAAGAACGTTTTTTCGGCGGAGGACGGCTCGGAGACCGAGGCCTTCTTCCATTTCATCGGCGGCATGCAGAAACATGTGCCCAACGCGCTGGTGATGTTTGCGCCCTACGTCAATTCCTACCGGCGGCTGACGCAGTCGGCCTCGGCGCCGGTCAACAACAAATGGGGCTACGACAACCGCACCACCGCCTTCCGCGTGCCCCGCTCCGACCCGGCGGCGCGGCGCGTCGAAAACCGCATCCCCTCCTCCGACGCCAACCCCTATCTGGCGCTGGCGGCATCGCTTGCCTGCGGACTGATCGGCATGACCAACAAGATCAAGGCCGAGCCGCCGGTTCTGACGACCGCCAACGAGGACCAGATCGACCTGCCGCGCAGCCTGCTCGAAGCCGTCGACCTGTTCGAGGCTGACGAAGAACTCGGCGCGCTGCTCGGCAAGTCATTTGCCGCCACCTATGCGGCGATCAAGCGAGCGGAATTCGAGACCTTCATGGAAGTGATCAGCCCGTGGGAGAGGGAGTATTTGCTGCTGAATGTGTAGTAGGGGAGTAGGGGAGTAGGGGAGTAGGGGTGTTGGGGAGTAGGGGAGTAGGGACGAATGGCTGAGAAAACGGGTTCCTACAAGGATTTGATAGTCTGGCAGCAGGCAATGGACCTTGCTGTGGCCGTTTACGGCGCGACGAAATCATGGCCCAAGGAAGAACTTTATGGACTCACCAGCCAAGTGCGGCGCGCTGCAAGCTCGGTGCCATCGAACATTGCGGAGGGATATGGCAGAGAGATCCGAGGTTCCTATCAACAATTTCTCCGTATCGCTCAAGGATCATTGAAGGAACTGGAAACTCAGCTTCTGATCGCCGAGCGTACCGGCATCGCGCCGAAGGCGACGGCGGCTTCATTGTTGGCGAGTACCGAAAGCGTTGGGAAGCTTCTTCGCCTCCTGATCCGCAAACTGTCACCCGACTAGCTCCCTACTCCCCTACTCCCCTACTCCCCTACTCCCCTACTCCCCTACTCCCCTACTCCCTTAGCCGAGCATCATGACCTACCAATCCCCAATCTCCCCCGGCCGCTCCTGGTACGAAGACACGGCCGGGCCAAGGCCAGAATATCCGGCGCTCGACGGCGACCGGACATGCGATGTGGTGATTGTCGGCGGCGGCTTTACCGGTCTGTCGGCGGCGGCTCATCTCGCCAAGACAGGCGCGGATGTCGTGCTTATCGAAACGCATCGTTTCGGTGACGGCGCATCGGGCCGCAATGGTGGCCAGCTCGGCACCGGACAACGGGCCTGGGCAGAGGAACTGGAAGCGGAATACGGCTTTTCCCGCGCCAAGGCGCTGTTCGACCTTGCCGAAGAGGCCAAGGCGCACCTGCTCGACTTTGCCGCGATGCACCAGATCGAGATCGACTATATGCCCGGCCAGATGTCGGTGGCGCACAAGAAGCGCTATGTCGACGACTACAAGGCGCATGCCGAGATCATGGCAAACCGGTTCGGTTATCCGCACATCTCATTCATGGATGCCGCGGAGACTGCCGAGCGGCTCGGCTCGACGCATTATTTCGGCGGCACCCGCGACACCGGCACCGGCCATGTCCATCCGCTGAAGCTGGTGATCGGCACCGCGAAAGTCGCGGCAGAGGCCGGCGCAAAGCTTTTCGAGCAGACGCCGTCGACCGGCATCACCTCCGGCGGCGGCAAGGTGAGGGTTGTGACGCCGAAGGGCACGATCACCGCCGCTAAATGCCTGATCGGGGTCAACGCCTATGGGGGCACGCTCGAACCGGTGAGTGCCGCGCATATTATGCCGATCGGCTCCTTCATCGGCGCGACGGTACCGCTGGGAGCCGATTCCAAAGTACTGCCGGGTGGCGAGGCGGTCGACGATTCGCGCTTCGTCGTGCGCTATTTCCGCAAATCGAAGGATGGGCGGCTGCTGTTTGGCGGGCGCGAGATCTATGCGGTCAATGATCCCAAGGACATCCACATCCACATCCGCCGGCAGATCGCCGAAATCTATCCGGCACTGAAGGACGTTGAGATCACGCATGGCTGGGGCGGCTATGTCGGCATCACCGTGCCGAGAAAGCCGTTCGTGCGCGAAGTGATGCCCAATGTGACCTCGATCGGCGGTTATTCCGGCCACGGCGTCATGCTGTCGAACTTTTTCGGCAAGGTTTATGCCGAGACGGTCGCCGGCAACCGCGACCGGCTGAAGCTGATCGAGGACCTGAAAATTCCACCCTTCCCCGGCCGCCGGCGTTTGCGCGCGCCACTGCTCTTTCTTGCGCTCAACTGGTACGCGTTGCGGGACAGGATTTGACCAGACGTCGCAGAATCCTTAACGAGGACGCAGAATTCCCGCCAAGGGCGCAGTGATGCCACAATCGCGGGCGAAAGATGATGCTCGTGGGCAGCTGAACGGGGAATTTTTGCGGGCCTGCCCGCTTTTGGTTGGGACCGATGCCGATCGAAATGCCGGCTCTCCGGCATGGGTCGTAAGAACATCGGCCCGCAAATGGAGGTGGCAAGTGTGAGAGAGCCCTTCAGTTTCGGCGCGCCGGAACGACGGCGCCTTGCGATGCAATTCGGTTACGATATGCGGCCGACGTTCTGGCACGGGGTCCGGTCGAACGCGCATCTGGTGATAGCCGCGCTTGGCACGGCCGCACTGCTCGGCGTTGCCGCGGTGGCACTGTGGCTGGCATTGCCGGCAAATGAGCGACAAGCGGCCGCAAGTCCTGAGCAGATCGTTCCGACCATCCCGGTCAAGACGACGAAGATCATGCCTGCCAAGGTTGCTGCGGCGCCGCGGACGACGGGCAAGGCAGATGCGGTTTCCCCAGCGGTGGCCGCAGCGGAAGCCGAGATACCAGCGCTGGCTCCCAATGATCCGCGCTGGACGGGGCCAAAGACGGCATCGGCCGCCGCCACGGCAGCATCCGACCAGCTGGCAAGCCAGACCGAGCAGGCGACCGAAAAATCGTCTGCTTCGGTGGCATTCGCCGACCCGGCAGCAAAACCCGACGCTGCGGCATTGTTTGCCAAGGTCGCGGCTCCCGGCAGCTCAACGAAAAACAGCGGGCCCGATGGCGCGCAGACCGCCGCCATCCCCACGCCCAAGCCGCAACTGCCGACGCAGACCGCGAGCGAAGACGACAACAGCACCAAGGCAAAATCCGGAAAAGCCAATACTGCCGGTACCGGACGCATCCTGAGATCCGTCACCATGCGCACCGGCCCAAAAAAGAATGCGGCCGCCATTCTCACCGTGCCGGCCAAGACATCGGTGCAAGTGATGAGCTGCAAGCAATGGTGCCAGATCGTCTACAACGGCAAGCGCGGCTGGATCTATAAGAGCTACGTCAAAACCGGGGCGTAGGGCCGGCAGAGCGATTGCGGGTCGCTCGCCATCAGCCGGTCCTCCGCCGGATAACCGGACCGTTCAAATACAACGCCCGCCGTCGACTTCCAGCGCCACGCCGGTGATGAAAGCCGCCTCGTCCGAAGCGAGCCAAAGCGCGGCATTGGCTATGTCGAGCGGCGTCGAAAGCCGGCCGAGCGGGATCGACGCGCGGAACTTCTCGCGGATCTCGGGTGTGTCGGCGCCCATGAATTTCGCGAGCATGCCGGTCTCGCCGGCAACTGGGCAGAGGCAGTTGACGCGGATGTTCTTCGGCGCGAGTTCCACCGCCATCGATTTGGTCGCGGTGATCGCCCAGCCCTTCGATGCATTGTACCAAGTGAGGCCGGGCCGCGGTCTGATACCGGCCGTGGAGGCCGTCGTCAGGATGACGCCACCGCCTTGCCGCTCCATCACCGGTACCACGGCAAGCGCTGCGTGGTAGATCGCCTTCATGTTGACTGACGTGATCAGGTCGAAGGTCGCCTCGTCGACTTCCAGCATGTCACCGTTGCGATGGGTATAACCGGCGTTGTTGACCATGATGTCGATGCGGCCGAAGGCGCTCATTGCAGCATGGACCATGTCGTCCAATTCGGACCGCAGCGAGACGTCGGTCTGGGTCCAGATCGCCTTTTCGCCGATCTCGCCGGCAACGCGCTCTGCGCCCTTGGCGTTCAGATCGGCGACGACTACGCGCGCGCCTTCCTCGGCAAAGCGCCTGGCCATGCCCTCGCCAAAACCCGAGGCAGCGCCGGTGATGATGGCGACCTTGTTTTTGAGGCGCATGCTTTTCTCACTCATCGTTGAAGACGATCGCAAACGCGTTTGGCCATGGTCATCTAAAGATGTGTGTCCATTGCCGATTTCTGCTTTGGCTTTCGCCTTGATCCCGCTCTATGCTGCACCTGCGAACGCTGCCGGAAGCATCGCTTGCCGACAAGCCTCCGGCCAGCGCCGGTGTCAAGAGCACACGCGGATGTGACGCAATGGCACTGGCAAGTTTAAATCGATTAGATTATATCAGCCGCGTTATCGCGACCGGCGTCACAGCGGACAGACCATGACCAGCCAGATCATTCCCGTCGACCCTTTCGACTTCATCATTTTCGGCGGCACCGGCGACCTGTCGGAACGTAAGCTTCTGCCGTCGCTGTACCACCGGCAGCGCGACCACCAGTTTTCCGAGCCGACGCGCATCATCGGCACATCACGTTCGAAGATGACGGACGAGGAATTCCAGTCGTTCGCCAGGCAGGCGATTGCCGATCATGTGAAACCGGAGGATATCGACGCCACGGAACTGAAGACGTTCCTCGCGCGGCTCTCCTATGTCCCGGCAGATGCAACCACAGGTGCCGGCTTCGACAGGCTGAAGAAGGCGATCGGCGACAGCGAACACATCCGCGCTTTCTATCTGGCTGTGGCGCCGGCGCTGTTCGGCGACATCTCGCACAAGCTGAAGGAGCACGGGCTGATCACGCCGAATTCGCGCATCGTGCTGGAAAAGCCGATCGGCCGCGATCTCGCTTCGGCGCGCGCGCTCAACGACCTGGTCGGCGACGACTTCCATGAAAGCCAGATTTTCCGCATCGACCACTATCTCGGCAAGGAGACGGTCCAGAATTTGATGGCGCTGCGCTTTGCCAACGCGCTCTACGAGCCGCTTTGGAATTCCGCCAATGTCGATCATGTGCAGATCACCGTGGCCGAGACGGTCGGCCTGGAAGACCGCGTCACCTATTACGACAAGGCCGGCGCATTGCGCGACATGGTGCAGAACCACATGCTGCAGCTGCTCTGCCTGGTCGCGATGGAGGCGCCGTCGTCGATGGACGCCGATGCCGTCCGTGACGAAAAGCTGAAGGTGCTGCGGGCGCTGAAGCGCATCAACGGCAACGAAGCGCCGAAGCACACGGTGCGCGGGCAATATCGTGCCGGCGCCTCGGCCGGCGGGCCGGTGAAAGGCTATGTCGAGGAACTCGGCAAGAACAGCAACACCGAGACTTTCGTTGCGCTCAAGGCCGAGATCGGCAACTGGCGCTGGGCGGGCGTGCCGTTCTACCTCCGAACCGGCAAGCGGCTGGCGACCCGCGTTTCGGAGATCGTCATCGAATTCAAGCCGATCCCGCATTCGATCTTCGGCGAGAGCGCCGGGCCGATTTCCGCCAACCAGCTGGTCATCAGGCTGCAGCCCGACGAGGGCGTCAAGCAGTTCATCATGATCAAGGACCCGGGGCCGGGCGGCATGCGACTGCGCCAGATTCCGCTCGACATGAGTTTTGCGCAATCCTTCGACGGCCGCGCCCCCGATGCCTATGAGCGGCTGATCATGGACGTCATCCGTGGCAACCAGACGCTGTTCATGCGCCGCGACGAGGTCGAGGCGGCGTGGAAATGGATCGACCCGATCCAGGACGCCTGGGAGAGCGGCAGGCAAGAGGCGCAAGGCTACACCGCCGGCACATGGGGCCCCTCGGCCTCGATTGCGCTGATCGAACGCGACGGGCGGACATGGCACGAGAGCAACTAGGCGGCGCCTACAACTGGCACGAATTTGCCGGACGCCAGGAGTCGGCGACAGCGCTTGCCGGCCACGTCGCCGGCCGTCTGTCAAAGGCGATCGCCGAGCGCGGCACGGCGCTGCTTGCGGTCTCGGGCGGCACGACGCCGGCGAAATTCTTCGCGGCGCTTTCGACCGTTCCGATCGCCTGGGAAAAGGTGACGATAACATTGGTCGACGAGCGCTTCGTGCCGCCCTCATCGCCGCGCTCCAATGCCGGCCTGGTTGCCGCCAACCTGCTGCAGAACGCGGCCGCCGCCGCGAATTTCGTGCCGCTCTACCACGCCGCGGCAAGTATCGAGGGTGCAGCGGTCTCCGACAGTGAGGCGCTGCAAGTGCTGCCCTGGCCACTCGACGTCGTTGTGCTCGGCATGGGAACTGATGGCCACACCGCCTCGTTCTTTCCGGATGCCGACAACCTGGCAAGATTGCTCGATCCGTCGTCGCAAAGGATCGTGCTTCCGGTTCACGCGGCAAGCGCCGGCGAGCCACGGCTGACGCTGTCACTGGGGCGGATCATCAATGCCGCCTTCATCGCGCTGCATATCGAGGGCGCGGAAAAACGCAGCGCATTCGAGGCCGCGCTTGGAACTGGAACACGAAAGCCCATTCGCGCCGTGCTCGATGCCACTCAAAAGCCCGTAGAGGTTTTCTGGGCACCCTGATCTCAACTTGGCTGCAGGTCCCGGCAACAGCCGGAAGGTGTTTGCGGGACCTCGCCTGAAAGGACCGACCGCCATGACCGCAAGACGCGATATCGAAGCCATCACCCAGCGCATCCGTGAGCGCTCCAAGCCCGGTCGCGAGGCCTATCTCGGCCGCATCGCCGAAGCCTCGAACCGCACCGCCAACCGGGCCGTGCTGTCCTGCGGCAACCTGGCCCACGGCTTTGCCGTCTGCAGCCCTTCTGAAAAGGTGGCGCTTGGCGGCGACCGGGTGCCGAACCTCGGTATCATCACCTCCTATAACGACATGCTGTCGGCACATCAGCCTTTCGAGACGTTTCCGAGGCTGATCAAGGACGCGGCGCGCGAGGCCGGCGGCATCGCCCAGGTGGCCGGCGGCGTGCCGGCGATGTGCGACGGCGTCACCCAGGGCCAGCCCGGAATGGAGCTGTCGCTGTTCTCGCGCGACGTGATCGCCATGGCCGCGGCAATCGGCCTGTCGCACAACATGTTCGATGCCGCCGTCTATCTCGGCGTCTGCGACAAGATCGTGCCGGGGTTGGTGATCGCGGCGCTGACCTTCGGCCATCTGCCGGCGCTCTTCATCCCGGCCGGGCCGATGACGACCGGCATTCCGAACGACGAAAAAGCCAAGATCCGCCAGCTCTATGCCGAGGGCAAGGCGGGACGGGCCGAACTGCTCGAAGCCGAATCAAAATCCTATCACGGGCCGGGAACCTGCACTTTCTACGGTACCGCCAATTCCAACCAGATGCTGATGGAGATCATGGGCCTGCACACGCCTGGCGCTTCCTTCGTCAATCCCGGCACGCCGTTACGCGACGCGCTGACCAGGGAAGCGACGAAGCGGGCGCTGGCGATCACCGCGCTCGGCAACGCCTACACGCCGGTCGGGCGGATGATCGACGAGCGCTCGATCGTCAACGGCATCGTCGGCCTGCACGCCACCGGCGGTTCGACCAACCACACCATCCACCTGATCGCCATGGCAGCGGCGGCCGGCATCGCCATTACCTGGCAGGATATTTCCGACATCTCGGAAGCCGTGCCGCTGCTGGCGCGAGTCTATCCGAACGGCCTTGCCGATGTGAACCACTTCCACGCCGCCGGCGGGCTCGGCTTCCTGATCCGCGAACTGCTCGACGCAGGCATCCTGCACGAGGATGTGCAGACGGTGTGGGGCGAAGGGCTGCGCCCCTACGCGGTCGAGGCCAGGCTCGGCGCCGACGGCGGCGTCGTGCGCGAGGCTTCGCCGCGCGAGAGCGGGGACGAGAAGGTGCTGGCGCCGTTCAAGAAGGCGTTCCAGCCGAGCGGCGGTCTGAAAGTGCTTTCGGGCAATCTCGGCCACGCCGTCATCAAGACATCGGCGGTCAAGCCGGAGCGGCGCGTCATCGAGGCGCCGGCCAAGGTGTTCGACAGCCAGCAAGGCCTGAACGAGGCGTTCAAGGCGGGGTCGCTGACCGGCGACTTCATCGCCGTCATTCGGTTCCAGGGACCGAAGGCCAACGGCATGCCGGAATTGCACAGGCTGACCACCGTGCTCGGCATCTTGCAGGACCGCGGCCAGCATGTGGCGTTGGTCACCGACGGCCGCATGTCGGGCGCTTCAGGCAAGGTGCCAGCGGCGATCCACGTGACGCCGGAAGCGGCGGAGGACGGGCCTATCGCCAGGATCCATGACGGCGATATCATCAGGCTCGACGCCGAGGCCGGGACGCTGGAGGTACTGGTGCCAGCCGGCGATTTCGCACTGCGCCGCCCCGCGGACAGCGATCTCATAGGCAATGAATTCGGCTTCGGCCGCGAGCTTTTCGCCGGGTTCCGGCAGCTGGTGGGACGCGCCGACCATGGCGCCAGCGCCTTCGGTACGGCGTGA
The DNA here is from genome assembly GCF_040323505.1 of Mesorhizobium sp. M0040. Classification (NCBI taxonomy): domain Bacteria; kingdom Pseudomonadati; phylum Pseudomonadota; class Alphaproteobacteria; order Hyphomicrobiales; family Phyllobacteriaceae; genus Mesorhizobium; species Mesorhizobium sp. M0040. The sequence continues at coordinate 30,224 of NZ_JAMYVA010000025.1, read as the reverse complement.
CTTTTCGACATGGAAGAGCGGCTGGTGGCCGCTCTCCTAAAGCGCGTGGCGTTCGATCGGCCTCACGCGACGCGCTTTTAGGATCTTGTTTTTATGCATGTCGTTATCGCAAAACCGCTGCACACTTTTGCGCGACATGCATTAGATCTACTGAACCGTCAGCTCGGCTCGCGCGCCGGCCCTGACCGTTACCGTGCCTTCCCTCGAGCTGTTGTCCGATTTCTCCGAAACCACCGCGTAGTCGCCGGCCGACAGAGTGGCTTGGTACTTCTGGTCGTAGGCGTAGCCGACCGACTTGCGGGTTCCGTCGATGGCCTTCCTGGCCTCGAATATCTCGATCTTCGAGGCCCCTGGCGCGGTTATCGTCAGCATGCCGGCGTTCATCGCGATCTTCAGATCCTGATGGTCGCCAACCTTGACGCTGAACGGCTGCTCGGCCACCGCAAGGTCGACCGTCGCGACCATTACATAATCGCCGGGCGGCAGATCGAACTTGCTGTCCGGACCGTAGGCATAAGTCACCTCCTGCCTGGTTCCGTCGACGTTCTTTTTCGCCTGGAGCACTTTGAAGCCGATGCCCGAACCCTCGGCCTTGTCGCCGCCGGCAGCATAATGTGCATTGGCGACGATACGCCCGACGCCGACGATGATGTCCTTGTCGATGACCCTGCCGGCGGCAAGCGGGATCGTCTCGATAACCATGCCCTGGCCGATCGTGACCGTCACCTTCTGGTCACCGGCCGGCAGCACGACTTTCGTGTCACCGTAGTAGGTCGGCGGGGTGTCGACGCCGGGATAGCCGATTACGACAGCCGCGCCGTCATCAACGTCCGCTCCTTCGCTTGGCCGCGGGTGGATGACCAGCGTGCCGGCATTCAGGTTGAAGTGCGGTTTGGCGACCTGGCCAGGCTCTATCTTGATCTTCTGTTCGGCCCTGGCCTCGCCGGCACGCGCGACGACGATATAGTCGCCCGGCTCCAGATTGCCCTTGTAGGTGCCATATTCGGTGGTGACGAGATCGCCGCGCGTGCCGTCGGAATTCGCCTTGTAGATCTCCCAGCCATTGCCGTCGGTGACGGGATCGCCACCCTCGGCAAGCACGACGGTGGGCACGAAATTGGACTCCGCCGGCTGGGCGGGCGCCGGCTGGGGAGCAGGCTGCGGGGCGGGAGTCGGTTCAGGGGCGGGTGGCGGAGGCGCAACGGTCTCGACGAGGGCGTCCTGCAATGCCTTTTCATCCGACGCTTCGATATATTTGCCGCCGGTATTGTCGGCGAGGCAACCGACCTGCTTGCCCTCGGCCGCCGTCAGGCCGAAGCCGACGACATTGACGGTGAAGTCGACGCCAGCAGCCTCTAGTTCCTTGCCGAGCGCACAAGGATCGCCGCTACATGTCTCGATGCCATCGGTGATGAGAACGACCGTCGCCTTGTCCTCGGAGTATTTCAATGCTTCCGCCGCTTGCTTGACCGCAGCGGTCAGCGGCGTCTTGCCCTGAAATTTCAAGCTGTCGGCCGCGGCTGAGATCGCACTTGCCGAGCCTGCCTGCGGTGGCACGATGAGTTCGATGTCGCCGCAACTGGCCTTCTCGCGATGGCCATAGGCCATGAAGCCTATTTCCTCCTCGGCCGGGACCGATTGCAGCACGTTCCGCAGCGATTGACGGGCGATTTCGAGCTTGGGCTTGCCGTCGATCTGCGCCCACATCGAGCCGGAGGCATCGAGAATGACGATGACGCGATCGGCGGCGAAGCCGAACCCCGTCGTCCACAGCAACAGGGCCGCCGCAGCGACGCTCTGCACAAATCCCGCCATCAAAAATCTCCCCCGTCAGTCGCCGCCGCTCGGCGCCGGAAAGCTATTTGACGCCGGGTCGCGACACAAGCCCGGACGGAGTACGAAGCTGCGTCGCCTCTCTGCCAAACCCTCAATAGGCCGTGCGGCGTTCCTCGGAAGGCGGCCGGCCGAATTGCAGCCGGTAGCTCTGGGCAAAATAGGAATGCGAGGTGAAGCCGGTGGCGATTGCCACGTCGAGGATCGGCATGTTGGTCTGGCGCAGCAATTCGCGCGCCCGCTCGAGCCTGAGCCGCATATAATAGCGCCCGGGCGTCACACTGAGATGGCGCAGGAACAGGCGCTCGACCTGGCGCACCGACAGGCCCGCCGACTTGGCGAGCTGCACCGCCGACAGCGGCTCGTCGAGATGGTCGGCCATCAGCTCGACGATGCGGCGCAGCTTCTCCGACTTGCCGGTCAGGTCGCGTTCCGGGCCGACGCGCTGGCGGTCCCCGGCCGAGCGGATGCGCTCATGCTGGAACTGGTTGGCGACGCCATTGGCGAGGCTCGAGCCGAAATCACCGCGCACGATCTCCAGCATCAGGTCGATCGATGTGGTGCCGCCGGCGCAGGTGTAGCGCTTGCGGTCGATCTCGAAGACGTTGCCGGTGCAGTTGATGTCCGGAAAGCGTTCGAGGAAGCCGGCGCGGTTTTCCCAATGGATGGTGCAGCGATAGCCATCGAGCTGGCCTGCTTCGGCAAGCAAATAGGAGCCGACCGAAAGCGCGCCGAGCGCATTGCCGCGCCGGCCCCAACTGCGCAGCGCTGCCAGCACCTTGCTCTTGCCGGGAAATTCCGTCGTCAGCCCGACCGAGACGAACAGGATATCGACCGGCGGCAGATCGGCAACCGCGTAGTCGATCTTGAGCGGCAGGCCGTTGGACGCCATGACGGCGTCGCCGTCGGCCGACACCGTAGTCCAGCCATAGAAATCGCGGCCGAGCAGCCGGTTGGCCGACCGGAACGTGTCGATTGCCGCGGCCAGCGAGAACATGGAGAACTTGTCGACCAACAGAAACCCGAACTGCCGCCCGCCCTGAACGGGATCATTGGTGACCGGCCGTTCTAAGGGAACAGTGAGGTTCGGCAAGGACGCTGCTTTCTGGTCAGAAGGAAGGCCGTTTCAATCCGGCTGCGAGATAGGCGGAAGCTAGCGTGTTGGCCATCAGCATGGCAATGGTCATCGGTCCGACGCCGCCAGGCACCGGCGTGATGGCGCCGGCCGCCTTCGCTGCTTCGGCAAAGGCGACGTCGCCGACGAGGCGCGTCTTGCCTTCGCCCTTTTCAGGTGCGGCGACGCGGTTGATGCCGACATCGATGACGGTGGCGCCAGGCTTGACCCAGTCGCCGCGGACCATTTCAGACCGGCCGACGGCGGCGACCAGAATATCGGCGGTGCGGGCAAGCGCCGGCAGGTCCCTGGTCCGGCTGTGTGCGATGGTGACGGTGCAATTGGCGGCAAGCAGAAGATTGGCCATCGGTTTGCCGACGATGTTCGAACGCCCGACGACGACCGCATTGAGACCGGACAGGTCCTTGCCGCGCACGCGTTCGATCAGCAGCATCGAGCCGGCCGGCGTGCAAGGCACGAAGGCGGTCTCGAGTTCGCCGGTGCCGAGCTTGCCGACATTGATGAAGTGGAAGCCGTCGACATCCTTCTCCGGCGCGATGGTCTGGATGATCTTGCCGGAATCGATATGGCCGGGAAGCGGAAGCTGCACGAGGATGCCGTTGATGGCCGGATCGGCGTTGAGCTGGCCGATGATCTTCAACAGGTCCGGCTCGGAGGTTTCGGCCGGCAGCGTGTGCTGAACCGAATGGAAGCCGCATTCCTTGGCGGTGCGGGATTTGGAGGCGACATAGACCTGGCTCGCCGGATCCTCGCCGACGATGACCACGGCGAGACCGGGCTGCCGTCCGACCTTTTCCGCCAGTTCGGCGGTCAGGGCCTTGACCCGCCGCACCACGTCTTCGGCGACGCTTTTTCCGTCAATCAACTCAGCCATGAACCACCCTCGACGCCTATCCCGTAAGCCTGCCGCGTTAAAACATCCATGCGGCGCGCTCCAGATATCTTTTATGCAGGCCGTTGCCCAGAACCATGCGCTGCGGGCAGACATGCAGCGCGGCATTCTCACGAAAATCGAGCCGGGCAATCCCGTCAATGCGCCGTCCCATGCCGTTAACTCGAAACCGGCATGTTTTATTCGACGCTCAGAAATAGCGGCGATGCGTGCGGTTTTCGGTGAGCTCGCGAACGACCTCGCGGAATTCGCGCAGGCTGGCGCGGATTTCCTCGATCTGGCTTTGCTGATCGGCGGCTTCCGAGGCCTGATTTGCCTTCCTCGACCAGGCCTGAGTACGGGCCGAATGCGGCGGCGTGGGTTGCTGCGGATAAAGTGCCCGACCGGCATAGAGCGGCTGCGGGTCGAACGCAGGCGGCATCGCTGCGGTGGAATTTGTCGCGGCGGAAATCTTACCGGACGCTATCTCCTCCGGCGCTCTGCCAGGCATGAGCCGGCTCAGCGCCGACAACACGGCACCGATCGGACCAGGACGTTTGGTGCGCGCGATCTCGACCGGCTGAGCGGGAGGCGGCGCTGCCCGGTATGCTGCGTGATCCGCGGAACCGGCATCGGGGCCGCCAAGGGAGCCAGCGGGGTCGAAAAACCCATCGGCAGCTGCAGCCTCTTCCATCAGTATGGTGCCGGCCTTTGGCTCATCAGGATCGGGCTGGCTTATGCCGGAGGCTGCCAACAGGATCGGACTGGCACGCGCTTCGCGGCGCGAGCGGGCAAGACGATGGCGTGTGGCGGCATCCTCGCGCCATGACGGGCCTGCGCGGTCCTCTAGCGAAACCAGCGATGCTTCGTCCTCGCCGCGCACCGCCTCGACGAGCGACAGCAAGGACTGCTCGTTCCTCCAGTGTTCACGATTTTTCCTATAAGCCATGGTTTCTGGAGCCTTCCCCTCGGGCTGGGACGTAGCGACCGCCACCGGTTAAGCGATGCTAAACAGGCATAGGAAATAAAAGGTTAATTTGGTCGCCGCGCGGCTGCGCAACTACATGCGCATCCCAACCGTAAGGTCGGGGTTTCCGCCTGATCACGGTCCCAACAGGGCTTCCCCGCCCTGCCGCGAACGTCTATGGGGAAGCCATCTCTATGGGAGGCTTTCGATGACGATCAGGCTTGTTCTCGCCGGTTGCGGCAATATGGGCTACGCCATGCTCTCGGGCTGGCTGAAAGCCGGCAAGCTGGCTCCGGCGGTGGTGTTCGTGGTCGAGCCCAATGCCGAGTTGCGCAAGCGTGCCGAAGCACTGGGCTGCGCTGCTGCCGCGGATGCCGGCGCCATCCCGGCGGACGCCGTGCCGACCGTCGTCGTCATTGCGGTGAAGCCGCAGGTGATCCGCGACGTGACGGCTGGCTACATCCGCTTCAACGATGGCCGGACCACCTTCCTCAGCATCGCCGCCGGAACGCCGGTGGCCACGTTTGAAGGTATTCTCGGCGACCGCGCGCCGATCGTGCGCTGCATGCCCAACACGCCGGCGGCGATCGGCAAGGGCATGATGGTGGTGTTTTCCAACAGGCTGGTTTCCGACGAGACTAAACGCTTCGTCGCCGACCTGCTTTCGGCAAGCGGGCAGGTGGCCGATATCGACGACGAGGCCCTGATGGATGCGGTGACGGCAGTCTCCGGGTCGGGGCCGGCGTATATCTTCCATTTCATCGAAGCGCTGACCGTGGCCGCCGAGAAAGCCGGCCTGCCGACCGGGACTGCCAAGCTCTTGGCCATGCAGACGGTCTACGGCGCCGCATCGCTGGCCGCCGAAAGCGGCGAGGAGCCGGGCGTGCTCAGGCAGCAGGTGACCAGCCCCAACGGCACCACGGCTGCGGCCCTTGCAGTACTGATGGGCGAGGACCGGCTGACGCGCCTGCTCACCGAGGCGGTGGAAGCGGCGCGGCTGCGGTCTATAGAGCTGGGGAAGTAACAGCCGGTTGCGGATTACACGAGGTCGGTATGCGAAAAGTCGTTGCCCTTGTAGAGCAGTGCGGAGCCGTGACTTTTTGCGCAGGCATAAGAAAGGCAGTCGGCTAAGTTGAGCTGGGCGGGATGTCCGCGCCCCTTTCCGTAGTCTGAAAACGCCTGGATCGCGAGCTTGGCATCGCTGGCGTCGATCGGCACAATTTCGATTTCGGCCTCGCGAAGAAACGCCTCTATCGCATCTCCGGCGACAACCGGCGGCACGGCAAGCATCGTCGAAAGCCGCATCGCCGCTTCAAGCACCACCAACGCCGAAGTTATTCTCGCGGGCGCTGCCTCAATGCGGTTACTCAACTCGCCGGCATCCTCTTCGCCTGAAAGAATCGCGACAACCACGGAGGTGTCGATGAACATCAGGAATGGCCCCACATCTCATCGATCTCATCCTTCGTCACAGCCCGACCACCTTGGCCTGCCTTGGCCTTGAAGTCGTTGGCAATGGCAGCAAGCCGCTCAGCCAGGGGAATGCGTCCGCTCTCCCGCTTCAACTCGGATTCAAGCGCTTCGATGACCGCTTCGGTCATCGAAATCTTGCGTTTGGCAGCAAGCTCTCGCGCCAGTTCGCGTGCGCGCGGGTCCCTGATCTGAAGATTCATGTGATCGCCTCCGCCTTCATCGTCAATACAATATAGAGAGTTGTAATGACAATACCAGTGGGCCCGGCCAAAGGCCACCGCGACAGCTCACCGGTCGACAGCGTCACGCCCATACAGCATCTCGTCCTGCAGCCGGCGCAAGGCGAACAGCCTGGTCGTCGGGTCGGGCGCGGCATTGTCGGCGGTGAGCAATTCGCCTTTCCTCACCGGTTTCAGCACCTTGCCGCCTTCGAGCAGACCGACCGGCACGGCGCGATGGGCGCGGGCCTGTTCGACGGTCATGGTCCAGGAGCGGTAGCAGGTCTCGCCGATCGCATCGAAAACCTCGCCTGCCGCCAGATCGCGCTTGGCCACGGCGCAGACCTCGGCCACCGGCCGCGGCAGCGGCACCATGTCGGGCTTGCCGTAAAGCGCGATGCGAGCCGCCGTCAGCGGCACTTCCAGCGAGGTCAGATGGTAGGGCCTGAAGAAGCTGTAATAGGGGCCGTGGCCGATATGCAGATCGTCCATGCGCTCGATGATGCGCGGATGGGTCGCCTCGACGATTACGAAGACGCCGGGCGCCACGCCCTTGCCGACGGTGTAGTCGACGACGCCCTTCTTCGACAGAATGCCGCCCTGCTCGCGCGGGATCAGCACCTTGACCAGCTCGTCGCGATCGGCCTTGGGGCCGTGCATGCCGGGAACGTCGGGCACCAGCCCGGTGGCGTTGGCAATGGCGCACATCTCGACCATGGTTTTCGAGCCGTCGACGAACTCGACCAGCATGCGCGGATTCATGTTGCGGCGCAGCGCCTCCTCGCGGCAGTCGTCGGGAACGGCGTCGTGGTTGAGAGGGTTGTTCTTGCCCTTGCCGGCGGAGACGATGGTGTAGCCGAGCGCCGAAGCGAACTCGATCAGCTCCATGCAGCTCGACGGCTCGTCGCCGGCGCCGACCGAATAGACGACGCCGAGCCGGTCGGCCTGCTGCTTCAGATAGCAGCCGATGGTAACGTCGGCCTCGACATTCATCATCACCAGGTGCTTGCCGTGCTGCATCGCCATCAGGTCGAAATCGGCGGCGACCCCGGGCTTGCCGGTGGCATCGATGACGACATCGATAAGCGGATTGGTGACCAGCATTTCGTTCGAGGTGACGGCGATCTTGCCGCTTTCGATCGCCTGGCTGACCTTCGAAGCGCTGTCCGATTCGGCTGCCATCGCCTGGTCGCCATAAGCAATGCGGATGGCGTCACGCGCCGTATGCGGGCGGCGCGTCGAGATCGCGCAAACCGAAATGCCCGGCATCAGCATGCCTTGCGTCACCAGGTCGGTGCCCATCTCGCCCGAACCGATAACGCCGATGCGCACCGGGCGGCCTTCCGCGGCACGCTTGGCAAGATCGCGGGCAAGCCCGGTCAAGGCGACATTGGTCATACTGGAACGTCCACTGCTTTTTGATTTGAAGCGGGAATAGCAGGGAACGGCAACCCATTGCCAATCGAAACCGGCCGCGGCGGTCTTTTCTTGCGCATGACCCCGGAAACCAGAATTGTTCCTATGAAGACATGCACCCGGCCGAAGGACTAACGAGGGTCCTGTGGCGCCAAAGGCCCGCATTGAAGCGGCGGAACGGGCCGTTAAGCCCGGATGGATCGCAGCCAAGAAATGTACGGAAATTCTTAGTCATTCTTTTATGCAATCCTGCTTTAATAGGGAAATGGACTGGCGTGCCCGCATTTTTAAGTGTTTTTTCCGCGCTATGCGACCGATCGGCGAGAGCGGCAACGTTGCTACTATTTTTGCTCTGTCTTTGCCGATTGTCGTCGGCGGTGCGGGCCTCGGTATTGAGACTTCCTATTGGTATTACAGCAGCCTGAAGCTACAAGCGGTGGCGGATGCGGCGGCCTATGCTGGCGCTTTGGAAAAGGTTTCGGGATCCGACACGCCAAAGATTGTCTCCGCAGCGACAGCGTCAGCGACCACGAACGGCTGGGGACCGTCAGCAGGTACAATAGAGGTCTTCTCGCCTCCGTCAGCCGGTCCAAATGTCGGAAAAAAGGCGGTTGAGGTAGTCGTTCATCAGAACCTCGATCGGTTCTTTACGTCGATATTCACGCAAAACGCAGTTGGCGCACAAGCAAGGGCGGTGGCTCTTATTACGGATGCTTCAAAAGCCTGCATTTTGACGGTCGATCCTTCCGCTTCGAAAGCGGCGCTCTTTTCCGGCAGTTCGACCACAAAACTGACAGGCTGCTCCGTCATGTCGAATTCGATAGCTCCGGACGCCATCAAACTTCAGGGATCGGCAAGCCTTGATGTCGATTGCCTGATATCGGCAGGCGGTGTTTCGTTGAGCAACGTCGTGAAGACCGTTTGCGCCAGCCTGATAACTCAGGCGCTGCCCGCTGCTGATCCTTTTGCCGACCTGCCGGCGCCGCCGGCCACGAACCCTTGTCAAAACGGCAATCAGTCAACCTTGCAACCTGGAACATACTGCAAGGGGCTCAGCTTGAGCGGCAATGTAACCCTCTCGCCCGGGATATACGTCATTGAGGGAGGCGATTTCAAAGCGAGCTCGAATGCAAATATTTCCGGCGAGGGCGTCGTCATTTATCTGGCCGATACCTCCGGCGTTAGCATGAACGGCACGGCGACCGTCAAGCTCAGCGCACCGACGTCGGGCACCTATTCAGGTGTGCTGTTCTATGGCGACAGAGCCAACCTGGCGGGATCCAACACGTTTAATGGCACGGCGGATTCGCTATTGACCGGCGCTCTGTATTTTCCAACACAGGGCGTCAATTATCTCGGCAATTTCTCGGGCAAGGGTGGTTGCACGCAGGTCGTCGCAAGTACCGTGCAATGGTCCGGCAACGCAAACATCATTCAGGATTGCACGAGCCTTGGAATGCGAGACATTCCGGCCACGCAAACCGTTCAGCTTGTCGAGTAGTTTTCGTGGATCGGCTACAAGTCCGGATGTTCCGGAGTGATTCGGGTGTTGCCGCGGTAGAGTTTGCGCTGGTTCTGCCCGCCCTTTGCCTGGTACTTCTTGGCATCATCGACGGCTGGTCTTTTGTCTCGAGCGCATTGTCGATGCGTGCAGGCGTCAAAACCGCGGCGAACCTCGTGATGCAAGGAGCAGTCGAGGATACGACCATCCAAGCTGTCGCTCTTTCGAGCTGGGAAAACCATCCTGATGGCGCGCAGGTGGCAGTGAGCCGGAAATACATGTGCGGGAACATCGTGGCCGATCCATCGGTCCTGTGCGACACTTTGAAAGCCCCCTCGGTCTTCCTCGTAATACAGGCGACAGCCACCTGGTCACCGCCCTTCAGTTTTGGCGCGTTTTCCCTCTCGCGCGAACTCAGTCATCAACAGGTGATTCGTGTCCGCTAAGTCGAGAGCTTTCACGGGGGATGCATCAGGCGGAGCTGCATTAGAGTTCGCGCTGATCGCGCCTTTTCTGATAATGCTTTTGATCGGCATCTTTGCATTCGGCTGGGCTCTGAATGCTATGTCGAGTGTTCGGTACACGCTGGAAACGTCGTCACGTGCGCTGCAAATGAAGAACTCGCTGACGCAGGCCCAGATCCAAGCCATTGCCACGGAAAAATTACTGGATTTGGGATTGAAAGACGTCGATGTAACAATAGCAATCGACGCCCCCAGCGGCGGCTTTCGCATGGCACATCTGACGGCCCAATATGCGTTCGTGATCGAGTTCCCGTATTTCAACCGATATCCGATAAATTATCAGACAACTGTCACAGTTCCCCTGATTGCATCGTGAGCACGTCCCCCGGCCAGTCGAGCGGCACCTTTCGCAGGATGTTCGCTGCACGCCGCCTTTATAGGCGATCGCCTTGTACAGCGCGCCGTTGCCGGCTTTGTTCCGGCCGAGCCCCCACCCCTCGCCCAGCGCCGCGCCGCCGCTACTTGTTTGTTGACAGGCATGCGAGGCCTACATGTGGAATTTGGCAGCAGAGGGCTGGAGGCTCCTCAAGCAGAGCGTCATCGGCTTCATCGACGACAATGCGCTGAGCCATGGGGCGGCGATAGCGTTTTATGCCACGACCTCGCTTGCGCCGATCCTGCTCATCGTTGTGGCTATTGCCGGCATAGCCTTCGGGCACGAGGCGGCGCAACTCGCCCTTTCGGCACAGATCGCTGGCCTGATGGGGCCGCAAAGTGCCGAGCTGCTGCGAGCTACGATCGAAAACGCCTCGCAGAAGGAAGCCGGAACCCTCGCCAGCATTCTGGGGCTGGTCACGCTGTTCGTCGCCGCATCCGGCGTGTTCGGCGAGATGCAGCTGGGGTTGAACGAAATCTGGAAAGTCAAACCGAGCGGGGCAACGATTTCACGAATGGTTCGGGCACGCATTGCAAGCCTGGGCCTGGTCGCCGCCCTCGGTTTTCTGCTTCTGGTGTCGCTGGTCGTAAGCGCTGCAATTTCGGCGCTCGGAGACGTCATCAACGCCTACCTGCCGTTCGGCACCATCATCCTGAGCGCCATCAACGGGATCGTCTCGTTTGCCCTGATCACGCTGCTGTTTGCCGCAATCTACAAGGTGCTGCCGGACCGCAGCCTGCAATGGCGCGATGTCGGCATCGGCGCCGTGGTCACCGGGTTTCTGTTCACCATCGGCAAGTCGCTGATTGGCTGGTATATCGGAACCAGCGCCATCTCATCTTCATACGGCGCGGCCGGCGCCCTGCTCGTCGTGCTGTTATGGGTCTATTATTCGGCCGAGATATTTCTGCTGGGCGCCGAATTCACGCGAGCCTATTCGGTTCGACATGGCAGCCGGTCCGATTTGAAGAACAAGGTGGAATCGCATGACAAATGAGTTCACGCCGAAATTCGACCTCGCCGGCAAGGTGGTGCTGGTCACCGGGGCCTCGCGCGGCATCGGCCGCGCCTGCCCACTCGCCTGCATGTGCTGGCCACATTCCGCTCGGCCGCATCGGCGACCCGATCGACGTCGCGGGCACCGTAGTGTTGGCGGCGTCACTGATCACTGGCGCGAATATATAGGTGGATGGCGGTTGGTCGGTAGCGTGATAGGCTCTTTGGCTGGTAGTGCGACACCGTTTCGCGAGCGCCGTCTCCCCACTCCAGGAAGAAGCGCGCGGACTTCGCAAGGTTAGTCCAAGAGGTCTTTTATGAGCGAAAAATCTCAATCGAACGGTGAATTCGACGAACCGCGGAATGAGCCACTCTTCACGGCTATCTCGCAGACAGACCCCGCCTTCCTAGCAGCTTACGATCGCGCGCTTGCGAGTGTGCCGACATTTGTCGAACATATCGAGGGAAATGCAGATGCCTTCTGTTCCGCGAAGCTTCGGTTTCGCGATCCCGACGAGTCCGTACGTCTTCGGGAGGACCACTTTGTTTTCCTTTGGCTTGCCGCTGTGCATTATCATGCTGAGGAGCGGCTATTTTCAGGTGCGTTTTTCGAGGTGCCACCCGAGCTTCAGAAATGGCATCAAGTCGGACAGCGACTTTCGTTTGAAGGCGATGATATTTTCGATTGGATGGTTCTCGACGCGGGGCACTTGCAGGGGGGATTCACATTGCGTGTAACCCGAGACAAGCTTCCTGAGAAAGATCGTGGCTCATACGATCGATACATCGGGTTTCGGTTTATGAGCCACTGCCGTCCTGATTCAACGTATGCTTGATAGCCTGGTCTTTCGTTGGAGGATTGGGCAGCCGCACTGGTCAAACCAGCTTTCTCATTCATCGCCGGCGAGCCAACGGACCATGTTCGCCATCAGTCTTCCGTAGAACGGCCATCCGAGGAAATCCTGCGAGAGCCAATGCGGGCCGATATCGGTTGCCCAGGCAATCGTGCGGCCGCGGCCATGGCTACCGACGGCAAGGAGCGGCCAGTCGGTGCCGCGATGGTGGCAGGTCGCCAGAAGCCGGGACGAACCGTCGCGCCTGAATTCCAGCTTGTTCATGCCGAGAATCGGCGGCAAAGGCCCCTCCACCCCGGAAAAAATCGGATGTGACGACTGCAGGACGGAGGCCTGCAGTCCTTGCGGCACCTCCATGCCGTCGCAGTAGGGTAGGCAACGGACCGGCAGAACGTCCTCGACCGGAGTGTCGTGGAAACGCGCCGTCCCGAACATGCCCTGAAAGCCCATGTAACCGCCGGCCAGCATCAGCCCGCCGCCACCTTCGACATAGGCCTTGAGCACATCGAGGCGGTTGACGCCGACACGCCCGGCGCGGGCATCCGGCGTCACCAGCAATGTCAGGGCGCCGACGTCGGAGATCACCACCGCCTGATATTGGGCGAGCCCATCGAGGTCATAGGGAAACTCCGCGCCGCAACGCTCGCCGCCGATCTGCGTGACCGCGATGCCTTCAGTGGCCAGCGCGGCATTGAAGGCCGTCGCACCATTTGCCGAGGCCGCACTTGTAAGCACGTCGCTGCCGATGGCAACCGAGGTCGTCGCTGCAAAGGTTTCGCCTGCAAGCAATATCTTCATTGCCGCCCCGCACTGTTTTCATTCGAGAGGTTTTTAGGAAGGGCGCCGGATGGACCGGCGCCCCCTAGAACTCAAGCTCTATAGGATCAGAATTTGAACTCGGCCAGATTTTCGGGAGTCACGATCTTGGCCGGACCAAGGATCAGTTCGCCGCCGGCGCCAATCGTGTATTCGCCGAGCCTGCCTGCCGTGAACTTCTCACCCTCCTTGCCGGTGATCTTGCATTGCGCAAACGCCTGGGCCGTCTGATAAGTAAGATAGCCAAGATCGGTGACGTTCCACCAGATATCCTGAGCCGCTTCGTCCTTGATGTATTTCGAGATCAGAGTGGCCGGCGCGAGGCCGGTCAGCTTGACCTTGCCGATCATGCCCGCTTCCTCGAGTGCACGCGCGGCCGCCGGAAGGCCGATGCCTGCCGGGACGATGATCACCTTGAGATCTGGAAACGCCTGGACCAGCGCCAATGCCTGCTGCTGGTTGATCTGTTCGCTTTCTTCGCCATAGGCCACCTGCACCAGCTTCATTTTGGAGAACTTCGGCTCGGCCGCCATCTTCGCCTTCATGAAGTCGATCCAGGCATTCTGGTTGGTCGCCGTCGGCGTCGACGACAGGATCGCGAATTCGCCTTCACCGCCGCTGAGGGCGAATGCACTTTCGAGCATCATCTCGGCGAGGCTGTCGCCCTTCACCTGATTGACGAACACTGCACGCGCATCGGCGGCCACATCGGAGTCATACGAAATCACTCTGACGCCCTGCTGAACGGCGCGCTTCAGCGCAGGCGCGACGGCATTGGCGTCGTTGCCGGCAATTGCGATGACTCCGACCTTCTGCGACACGAGGCTGTTGATGAATTCGATCTGCGCCTCGGCGGTCGCCTGCGATGGGGCGACCTGGGTAGCGGTGCCGCCAATTTCCTTGGCTGCCTCTTGTGCGCCTCCGAAGGCCACTTTGAAGTAGGGATCCGTGTCGAGCTTGGGCAGGAAACCGACCGTTACGGGTTCCTTGGCGCACTCCTGGCTGAAGGCCAGCGAGCTTGGCGCAAGCAGAACCGCGGATGCGAGCAGGGCTAATCTAAACGCTTTCATTGTGACTCCTCCGTCAAAATTCGGGCTTGAAGGAAGGGGCCCGAGATCACCCCTTTGTCTCGCGCATTGCGCGGGATCTGCTGAGCATCTCCTGTGTGGAGCGCCAGTAATTGCCGACCAGCAGCGAGCCTATCAAAAGCAGGCCGATGATCATGCCCTGCGCGTCGCCACCGATCTGGTTCAGCGCCAGCACGTTGCGGATGATGGCGATCAGGACCAGTGCCAGCATGACGCCGGTCAGGCGGCCCTTGCCGCCAAAGACGCTGACGCCGCCGAGCAGCACGATGGTGATGACGTCGAGCTCCATGCCGAGCGCATTGTTGGCGCGGGCGTTGGAAAGGCGCGCGGTGTAGACGATGCCGGCTATCGCCGCGACGACGCCCGAGACGACGAACAGGTTCAGCACCATCCGGCGCGTGTTTATGCCGGAATAGCGCGCCACTTCGGGGCTGCCGCCGAGCGCGTAGATGCGCTTGCCGGTCGGCGTCTTCTGCAGCACGACCGCAAACACCGGCGCCAGCACCAGGAAGGGCACGATGGTCCACGGTATCTCGGTGCCAGGCAGGTTGTTGATGCCGAAATCGACGACCGCGGGCGGCAGGATGTTGACCGAGCCGGTGCCGAGCAGGATGTAGCCAATGCCTCGATAGAGCGCCATGGTGCCGAGCGTCACAACCAACGACTGCAGTCCAAGGCCCGAGACCAGATAGCCGTTGAAGGCGCCGAGCAGGCCGCCGATGACGAGCGTCAGCGGGATTGCGGCAAGTGTCGGCACACCGGCCTGGACCAGCAAGCCAAAGACGACGGACGTCAGCGCCAGCACCGAGGCGATCGACAGGTCGATCTCGCGGGTGATGATGAGCAGCGCCATCGGCAGGATCAGCAATGCCTTTTCCGAGGCGCTGGCGGCCAGTTGCGAGAGATTGAAGCCGGAAACGAAATTCGGCACGAAGATCGCCGCGTAGAGGAAGATGGCCACGCAAGAGGTCGCCAGCAGCAGATCCCAGAAGTCGATCGAACGGAGGAACTTTTTCACCGCGCCCTCGCCTGTCTTGCCTGCTCGGCCCGCCGCACGATGAAGGTGTCGATGCCGATGGCGACCAGGATCACGAGGCCGTAGACGCCCTGCAGCCACAGCGGGTCGACGCGCACCAGCGTCAGCCCGTTTTTGATGACGAGCAGCGTGAGCGCGCCGAGGATGATGCCGAGCAGCGTGCCCGAACCACCGCGGATGGCGACGCCGCCGACCACCGCCGACGCGATCACGGTGAGTTCGAAACCGAGCGCGACGCGGGCATCGATGGTCGCATAGCGGGATGCCCACAGCGCGCCGCACAGGCCGCCGAGCAGGCCGGCCATGCCAAAGGCCAGCAGGATGCGGCGGTCGACGGGGATGCCGATAAGACGCGCGCCGTCGGGATTGGAGCCGGCGGCGAACAGTTCGCGCCCGATGGCTGTACGATAGAGCAGCACGTAGCCCAGGCACAGGATAACGATCGCGATGACGACGATCAGCGGCACGCCGGCGATCTTCAGGCCGGTCATGTCGAGCCAGGCTTGCGTTACTTCGTCGGCGCTGATCTGGTCACCGGCTGCCCAGATCGAGTTGAAGCCGCGGAAGATCGACATCGAGGCCAGCGTGACGACGATCGCCGGGATCTTTCCCCTGGTGACGACGAGGCCGTTGATCAGGCCGGCGACGCCACCGACGGCGCATGCGGTTATCAGGCCAATGCCGATGTCGAGCCCTGGATAGGCCTGGACCATGCTGGCCGCCATGTAAGCCGACAGGCCGATCACCGCAGCGATCGAAAGGTCGATGTTGCGGGTGATCAGCACCAGCATCTGCGCGAGTGCCGCAACGACGAGCAGGGCGGCATCCATCGACACGGCGGTCAGGTTTGCAGCGCTCACCATGCGCGGGTTGATGATGGTGACCGGGATGGCGACCGCCAGCATCGCGGCGAGCAGACCGAACTCCCGCCGCTTCAGTATGTCGAGCGGTCCTTTTCTCTTCTCCTCGCCGGTGGCCTGTGCCGCATCGGCGCTTTCGCCGGCCTTGGTCGCTGCTTCCAGCACCTTTTCCTGAGTGGCTTCGCCCCTGGCAAATTCGGCCGTCCGATGGCCTTCGCGCAGGACGATGATGCGGTCGCACATGCCGATGAGCTCGGGCATTTCGGAGGAGATCAGGATTATTGCCATGCCCTGGGCGGCAAGGTCGGCGACCATCGCATGCACTTCCGCCTTGGTGCCGACGTCGATGCCTTGCGTCGGCTCGTCGAGGATGAGGACGCGCGGTTCGGTGAGCAGCCATTTGGCCAACACCACCTTCTGCTGGTTGCCGCCGGACAGTTCCTTTACCGGCTGCGCGTAGCCGGAAAAGCGAAGCTTCATGCGCTTCAGCCAGTCCGAAACCAGATTGATCGCGCGGTTCGTGCCGTAGAAACCGGAGCGGGCTGCCTTGTCGAGGACTGGCAGCACCGCGTTGTCGAGGATGGAAAAATCCATCACCAGGCTCTGGCCCATGCGGTCTTCAGAGACATAGGCGATACGCGCATCCATGGCGTCGCGTGCCGACGCGAAGCGCACTGCTTCGCCGTCGATCAGGATTTCGCCGGCATCGGGCTGGTCGATTCCGAACAGCACGCGCGCGATCTCGGTCCGCCCGCTGCCGACCAGGCCGCCGAGCCCGAGCACCTCGCTGGCATGGAGCTTGAGGTCGATATTGGAAAAGCCACCGGCGTGCGAAAGCCCCCTCGCCTCCAGCACCAGTGCGCCGGTGGCGTGGCTTCGTTGCGGATAGAGGTCGGTGACCTCACGGCCGACCATCATGCCGATGGCAGCGGCGCGGCCAAGCTCGGCCTTCGGCTTGACGCCAATGAGACGCCCGTCGCGCAGCACCGCGATGCGGTCGGCGATGCGGAAGATCTCGTCCATGCGGTGGCCGACGAACATCATCGCCACGCCGTGCAGCCGCAGGTCGGCGACGACAGTGAACAGCCGCTCGACCTCGCGCTGCGACAGGGCGGCCGTCGGCTCGTCCATGATCAGCACCCGCGCGTCGAGCGACAGGGCGCGGGCGATCTCGACCAGTTGCTGTTCGGAGGTGCGCAACATTCCGAGCCGGGTTTCGGCCGGCACGTCGAGGCCGACTGTCGCCAGCACCCTGCGCGCGCCGGCAAGCATGGCGGCGTTGTCGATGCCGCCGAAGCGGTCGCGCGGCATATGGCCGAGATAGATGTTCTCCGCCACCGAAAGATCAGGGAAAAGACCGGGGTGCTGGTGCATGACCGAGATGCCGGCAGCCTGGGCGTCGTGCGGCGAATGGAAGACCACAGGCTTGCCATCGACTTCGACATGGCCGCCGGTCGGGAGATACACGCCGGCCAGCAGCTTCACGCAGGTGCTCTTGCCGGCGCCGTTTTCGCCAAGCAGAGCCAGCACCTCGCCTGAGCGCAATTCGAAGGACGCGTCCTTGAGGGCAATCGTGCCGCCGAAGGCTTTTGTCGCCTGAACCAGGGCAACGGGGACAGCCGCGTCGCTCTTCACCATGGCGTCGGCTTCGCCTAATGCGCCTAAGTGCAGCACCTTTCCTCCCTGGTCCTGTTTTTTCAATTTGCTATATTAAATGGCCGAATGCCGCAACTGGAAAATTGACTTCCATGGCCGCGAAGGGCACTGTCGCGTCGCGCACGGGTGCGATTGGAGTGCTCGACCCCGCGGCAGCCTCAAAGCTGCAAGCGGCTGGAGTGGCTCTGCGGGAATGAATGGGGAGGCGTCGGTTTTGTCCGGAAAAGGCAGCAATTCGGTCAAGGTTCGGCATTATAACGAGCGCTTCGTGCTTGATGCCATTCGCCGCCTGAAGGAGGCATCCAAGTCCGATCTGGCGCGCGCCGCAAATCTGACGCCGGCTGCGGTCGCCACCATTGTCGACGGGCTGGAATCGTCCGGATTCGTAAAGCAAGTGGGAAAAAGGTTCGGGCAACGCGGATCGCCATCCACTCTCTACCGACTTGCACCTGAGCGTATCTACAGCGTCGGCATCAAGATCGGCCGGCGCGCGCTGGAAGCCGTGCTCGTCGACTTTGCCGGCGAGGTCCGCTCGCGCGAGTCGCACGAATATCGCTTTCCGGATCCCGACATGGTGCTCAAGGCAGGCAACATGTCGCTGGCCAATTTCGACAAGCTGGTCGAGGGGCTTGGCGATGCCAGCATCGTCGGCGTCGGCATCGCCTCGCCATATTTCCTCGGCGGCTGGAGCGAAGAGCTCGGCTTTCCCGACGATCTCGGCAGCCGCTGGGAAGCAATCGATCTGACGACGTTCTTCGCCACAAAGCCGAAGACCCCGGTCTTCGTGGAAAACGACGCATCATCGGCCGCACTCGCCGAACTCATCCAGGGGACCGGCGCGCGGTTCCGCGACTTCATGCATATCTCGATCGACACCTTTGTCGGCGGCGGACTGGTGCAAGGCGGCAAGGTCCATACCGGGCCGCACGGCAACAGCGCCGCGCTCGGTCCTTTGCCGGTCTCGCCTTCAAGCCTCGATTCGGTGGCGGCCAAGCCGGCGCGCTACCAGAGCCTGCTGCATCGCGCTTCGATCTATGTGCTGGTCAATCATCTCAAATCGCGCGGCATCGAGATCAACCGCGTGCGCGAACTCGACCCCTTGCCGCCAGGGGCGCACGAACCGCTGTCCGAATGGATCGACGATTGCGCCAATGCGCTGGTCGAGGCGATCATCGCCATCACCTCCGTCATCGACATCGAGGCGATCGTTCTCGACAGCATCCTGCCGCGGCCGATCCATCTCGAGCTGCTGGCAAAGGTGCAGACCCAGTTCAACAGGATCAGCGCCATCGGCATCGTGGCGCCGGAAATCGTCTCGGGACAATTCGGCCCCGAGGCCTCGCCGATCGGCGCGGCGATGCTGCCGTTCTCGGCACTGTTGGCGCCCGACAGCGGCGTGCTCATGATCGGCAAGGACAGAACAATGCTGCCGGGCAGCCTTTCGAGGCTTGCCAGCCAAGGCCAACCAGCAAGAAGCTCAGCGCCTTCAACGGCATAAGACAGTGCCGCGAAAGAGCATCAAGCTCCAGGCATCATCAACATCAGCTCGCAGTCCGGCACGGGCACGACGGGCTTTTTGCGCCGGCACTGGAACTTTTAGCGGCTGCTAATCTTCATTCGTCACCAACATTGAAATGCCGATCGGTCCGCGCTCCGCTTCAGTGCGGGCCCAGGAAGCAAGGAGGAACATATGAACTGGGATCAAATCAAGGGAAAATGGACGCAGTTCAAAGGCAAGGCGAAGGAGCAGTGGGGTGACCTCACCGACGACGATCTTGATCGTATCGAGGGCAATAGGGACCAGCTCTTGGGACGCATCCAGGAGCGATATGGGATCGCCAAGGAAGAGGCGGAGCGCCAGGTTGATAACTGGTCCAGAAGCATCAGCTGAGCCTTTGGATGCAATGCCGTTTGCTGCCCACCACCGGGGTGAAACTCTGCGTCGCCCGCCGTGCCGACTGGTGCCGTGGGCTCTTTCGACAGCGAGGCCCGCGAGGAACCTTTAGCCGCATCTAATGTTCCACTTGCGTGGCGGGCTTCGCCCCGGCGTGCGCCCAGCCCAGATGCAAGGAGTGCAATCGTGAACAACATTATCTGGCTGGTCGGCGCCATCGTGATCGTAATCGCCATTTTGAGCTTTTTGGGTCTGCGATAGGCCTTAGCCCTCTCCTCGACCTCTTCGATTCGGCAACGGCTCCCTCTCGGCGTGGCCTCACTGCCCGTTGCATTCAAGCAGGTCAGACTTAGGTCCCAAGCAAGATACTCAAGGATTGGACCGAAGCCCCGGCTGAGGAACGTAGCCGGCTGGCTCACGTTGTGGTGAGCTTTGGCGCGACGAAGATGCGTCCGGGCGGATGAGTTCAAGCCAGGGAGGAGAGGCCCCGACGCTCCGAACGGGCGGCGGGCCTGGACGTAAATGCAAACGATCAGCAGGCTGTTCAATTCCCATGCCCAGGCAGCACGTGCCGTTGCCAGGCTTCAGGCTGCCGGGATTCGTCGCCGGCAAATCAGCGTCGTCGGATCTTACAATGACAATGATGAACCGATCAGCGTTGCTGGATATTACGAAGATGAGATGAGCGCTCTCTGGCGAGGTGCCGTCGCTGGTGCCGCACTTGGCGCGACGGCTGGTCTGTTGGCCGGCTTCAGCGCTTTTGGAGCTCAAGACGTTGATCCTGCGGGGATGACCGGCATGGCCCTGGTCGGTGCGGCTTGGGGCGGCTTTGCCGGCGTGCTTCTCGGAACTTTTGCCAATTTTGCCCAGAAGCCGCGCAAGCCGAAGATCGCTGAGGGTGTCGTATTGGTGATTGCTCGCGTCGATGAAAGGCAGGCCGGCGCCGCGCATACGGTGCTCCGGAGTTTCGCGGAGATGCCTTCCGGGCCGATGAAGAGGAGCGCTTTGCCAAATTCAAGCCGGCTCCGCGTCCGATCTGGTGCCCGATGAAGTTTGTTTCGCGAAACGGGAATTCAAACCGGAGGCGCCCGACGAAAGCTTGGCAAACCAACACTTTGGAAGCATGCGGGCTACTTGCCGTCGTGTTGTCCTTTATTCTTACCGTTCTGTTGGTTGGTCTCATCCTTGGCTGAACCCATGCCCTTGCCACCGGCGACACTAATGCCCGGCAATTGGCGAAGGTTGTGGCCAGTTCGAAGGATTAAACCATTCGTGCTAAGCGTTAATAGGTTATCGGCAAAAGTAGAGGGCGATCACGTGGACAAACGGGCTGAAGGAGACGCGGAGAAATTGGCTCGAGGCGAGTTCGAGCTCAAAGCCGAACGATATGGCGTGAACGCCTTTCTTCTCGTTGTCGAACTTGTAAATCTGCTGGAAAAGCGCGGAACGATCAGCAGCGACGACGTCGCGAAAATCGCCGAAGCCGCCGCACTTGCCGTTGCCGCATCCAGCGAACCCGACGTGAACAGCATCAATCTGTTGCAGGCCATCGCTGCCGCACGCCGGCCCAAATAGGCTTATATCAAATCCGCCAGCAATCGGCGCCAACCGATAAACGCTATGTTGAACTGATCTCGGTCGAGCGTACGGAGCCTTTCCATGTGCAATGACTACGAGCAGCACATCGCCTGGGCCGAATACTGCCGGATGATGGAATCGCTGGCGCTCAAAATCCCCAGCCATCAAACCGAATTGGATCTGCCGCAGGCGGATGACATCCACATCAACGACCCCGCGCCGGTAATGCGCGCCGCCGGCGACGCAATCGAACTGGCGTCGATGACGTTCGGCTTTCCCCCGGCCGGGCCAAAAGGCGGACCTGTATTCAACTTTCGCTCGGAGGGCCGGCAGTTCAGCAACAGCAAGCGCTGTCTCGTTCCGGCGTCGGCATTCTTCGAATTCACGGGAGCGAAATATCCAAAAACCAAGCACAGGTTCACGCTGAATGGCCATTCGTTCATGGCGATTGCCGGGCTGTGGCGCGAGGGTGTCGGCAACAAGCCGCCGACGTTCACGATGCTGACGACCGATCCGGGGCCGGATGTCGCGCCATATCACAATCGGCAAGTGGTTGTGCTGCGGCCATCGGACTGGGCGGCATGGATCCATCTGACGAAGTCCGAGGCTGAACTCATGCTGCCACTGCCGGAAGGGTCGCTCAGCGCGGAAACAGTTCGCGCAGGTTCCGAGTAGGATCCATCGGAAGACTGCGCGCGCTGAGCTACGGCCGCGCCGCATCGTCACGGCGATGCGCGCCATGCTCAGAACGAATGCCCGCGCGATATAAGCGCTTCAGCCCGGCTTGACGTAGCCGGCGGTGACCTCGTCTTTGTGGGCGGCGAAAGCTTCCAGGACTTCGGTTTTCTCAGGCTTCGGAATTTTGAAATGATCCAACGTCCGCCCGAGTTCGGCTGCGACCTCATCGAATTCCGCGGGGGAAATCCGCAGGTCGCGATGCGCCTCCTCGAGACCGAGCGGCGTCGTGCCGGGCTTGGTGGCGACGAACTTGAAGGGCCCGCCAGAAACGTCGCAGACCCACAGCGTGCGCATGAACTTAAGGCCGGGCAACCTTTCCAGGTTCTTGGTGTGCCATTTGCGCAGCTGCGGATTCTTGGACTTTTGGCCGACGATCGGGTTCCTCACGACGGCGTCGCTGAAATGATCGATCACCGCTGCGATGGCAAACACGCCGCCCAGCCGCTCATACAGACTTTTCTCGGATGTGGTTTTCTTCGTCTGCGCGAGCGCCTTGTCGACAGGCAATACCGACGTCGATGCGGCGGCCAGCGCCAGCGCGGCGACAACACTTCGTCTTGTGAGAGAAGTCGAAATTTTCATCCCTGGTTCCCTTCGAGGTTAGGCCAGAGCGAGCCGCAGCCTGTCTGGCGGGCTTCATGAAATGACATTCGGACACTTTGCCGTATTTTAGCATCGCCTAAAGAACTAACGAGCCCTTCGCCCGAATTATTCCGATTGGGCGGCATTGCCGTGGTCAACATGCGTCAAAAGGGGCGAAGGCCGCGCGGATGAGGAAGTGTTAAGCACGCGTCGCTGCACGCGGCAGAGGTCGCGAAGCCACTTCGGCCGCATCTGTGCCCCTGACCTTGGGCATTTTCCTTCTGTGTCGTGTTGTCGGCGGCAATCAGCCCCGGTAGGGGGCGTACAATCGCTTCCCGCGGCTTTGCCGGCTGCTTGCGGCCAATAGCCTGTGCTTTTCGAAGATCGCGAGCTTCTGCGGATAGGTCATCCGCACCTTGGCGTTGCACCCGTCGCATCTGAAGTGCGCGATTGTTCTTAGTGCAGAGCCCTTTCTTACCGCCGGATGCAAGCAATCCGGACATTCGAATGTGAGCGCGACATCCGATAAGTCTTCGGCTAAGCCCATTTCCGTCCCCTTCGCAAGCTCGGTGGCTACACTCTGGCGATTCTCAATGAGCAATTCAGATGCCAATCCGATTGTGCCAATGCGGGACTAGAACAATTCGCCTCGGAACGCCGCCTAGCTAGTGCGCCTTCTCTGCGCCTTTTGAGCGACGAAGAGACCTAACTTCCTCCAGCAGTTCGCGCTCATTGGTAGTCACGTTTCGGAAGATTGCGACAATCATCACCGCCAAGGCTTCGGCATCCAGGCTTAGAGGGTCAATGTGCTCATCTGCGCAAACCTGATCAAACACGCGTTCACAAATAGCCAAATCGTGAGGGCTGAGGCGAGTGCGATTGAAACGCCGGCGCGACATTTGCGAGCCTTCGACGCCCGCCGCCCCGTTGCAAAAGAAGCGGGCCTTGGCAAGAAACGCGAGTCGTTGAGTGGTTGTTCCCGGCTGCAAGCTTTGTTAAGCCGCCTGCAGCAGGGCAGACTGGAACGCCTTCCCCGCGCGCATCATGGCGCGTGCGAGCGGAGCTGTGCCTCGACCTTGGCATTTTCCTAGCATGGCGAGATGCTTGGCACCTCAGGCATTTTCGGGCGCCCGCCCGAACGGGGCTGGCCGCCATGCGCGGGCCGATCTTGGACGGCTGGACCGTTGGACTCACGTCAGACACAGTAGCCTGGGGGCAAGACTGCTTCGAACTCTAAACGGGGGCCGTCGGCTACCCATTTGACGACGCGGAGGAGCCACGCCTTGCGCTGCTGGCACTCGTCATCGCAGCCAATGCCACCGCGACACCTAGTTCCAACGCTTGAAAACTCTCCCTAGAGGGTTTGGCATCATGAACAGTCTTCTTTGGCGGCAGGCGCTTTAGCTCGCTCGAAACTTGGTCCGTGCCGTAAGTCGGTACATATGCTATAGCTAATATTGGGTCGAGGGGACGACCATGAAAGGGAGGACCAACCATGAAGCCGCATTCCCTCAGCGCCCGCCGTATTGGCCTGCTTATATTCTCGGTGTGTGCTTTCGGGCTGATGACGTCAGCCTCAATGCCCGCAGACAGCAAATTCGCCGTCGAGCCGGTGGTTGAGAAAAAGGTGAAGGAACTGCCCTCCGGACCGTTGTACTGGCGGCTGGATAATCTGCCAACGCTGGCGCAAGCCCAAAGCGTTGCGGGCCCGACCTCGCTTGCGGCCGAGGTCGCAGGCAAGGTCTGGCTGTTCACGCTTGGACCGAAGGATGGCTCTACGACCGGCGGAACCAAGGTCGTCGAGATCGGACCGATCCCTCCGATCAGCGCAAGCGAGTATTTGCTGCGTGTCAACCGCGCCGGTGGAGCGCCCGGCGTCAAGACGAAGATCCATACGCATCCGGGACCGGAGGCCTTCTATGTGCTGGCCGGCAAGCTCGGCCAGAGAACGCCCCACGGAGTGACCTATGCTGAAGCTGGCACGGCAATGATCGGACACGGGGCCAACACGCCGATGGAGGTGTTCAGCGCCGGCACAACCGATCTCGATGAGCTGGCCATCTTCGTGGTCGACGCCAATCAGCCGTTCTCGTCGCCGGCCAGCCTCGATTGAGGCGACATTTCCCGGGATGATACTTCCGCTCTCCACCTGTTGCAGACAGTCGGCGACCAGTTGACGCTAACAGGTGCATGCTGAATTCGATGGTGCTGCGAGAGAGGATTGAACTCTAGGTATCTATAATAAAATCAACTACTTACGATGAGTTTTGTAACATTGTGACGGGCGACAAAATGGCTGGGAATCACTTCTAGCCTGCGGTTCTGGGTGGACGCCAAAAGACCCGCCTCCCCTTTACTGTTTTCTCTCCAAGGCATTCTAGATCAAGCCTTCATTTGAATGCCTGGACCTTCACCGCGCCGCCAAGCACCAGGAACCGAAATACGTTTACGACGATCCGTATGCGCCGTGATGATAGATCAGCGCCGGGCCCGGCTCTCCGCTCACCACATGCCGGACGCTGCCGAGGATCAGCGCGTGGCTGTGGCGAATAATAGTATCCTCAACCGCGCAGTCGACCGCGGCAAGCGCCTCGTCGAGTGCCAGTGCGCCGCTTGCAAGGCTGGACCAGCGAGCGCCCTCGTAGCGCGCCGACCCCTTCAGGCCACCGCGCCCGGCAAAGCGGTCGGCAATCGCGATCTGGTCGGCACGCAGCACATTCACGCAGAAATGCCGATGCCGGCTGATGGCTGCCCAGGTAGACGAGTTCAGATTGATGCTGACAACCATCACCTCTGGTTCGACCGATAGGGAATGGGCGGTGGTAACGGTTGCGCCCGTCCGTTCGTCGCCAACACCGGCGGTGACCACGGAGACAGCTCCGGCCAGGTGTCGCATCGCAAATTTCAGGGGAACCCGGGTTTCCACTAAGGTTTCCAATAGGGGAACGCGTTCGGTCAGTGTCATCTGGATAGCCTCATCGTGTTTGCAGCTTCACGACGCCTTGCGACGCAACGCCGTTTGGTATCCCAACCATTGGTGAATTTCGGCGGCGATGCGCTCGGCATGTGCGGTGACTTCGGGAATTCCCATCAGTTCGCCGACGCTGCCTCGCGCCAGTGGCCCGCTGACGAAAATGCTATCGGTCGGGCGCCCGGATGTGCCGACCGCACGGCCTTGGCTGTCGGTATCCAAACCAAGACCAATCGGATCGAGCCGGACCAATCCCATCCGCGCGAGCGCCGCAATCGCCGTGTTGGTCCGCAAGATATCGGCGTGCGCCGGTCCGGTCGTCACGATCACACTGTCGAAAGCATCGACAACGAGGCTGCGTTGGCCACGCAGCCGCTGCCTGACGCGAATGCATCCGTCTACCTGTTCGGCGCCGACAATCGATGCGGCGCGATAGGAAAGCCTGCCCTCGGCAGCGCGGCGATCGAGCACGGCCGCGATCTGTGGCGCAACGCGGAAGCGATGCACATCCCACAGCGCGCGAAGATGACGCACAACCTGGCGCTGCTCGGCTAGCGGCAAGGCCTGCCAGATGGCCTGTCCCTGACGCCGGACGGCATCGAGCACCGGGTGCCAGTCTTCGCCCTGACGCTTGGCATCAAGAATCGTGGCCCGGATGCGCTTGAACAGTGCCGTTGCGCTGCGTGAAGGAAGGGTCGTGAAATCACCGACTGGATCGGCCGGTATCGAGGCGTGGCTGCGCGAGCGATAGCCATGACGTGACAGCGCGACAATGTGGCCACGATGCCCCTTGCGGTCGAGGGTCGCAATCACGTCCGCCGACGTCAGTCCGGTGCCAACGACCAGGACACGGTCGTCGCGGCCGATCGCTTCCAGCCTCTCGAGATCATAGGGATTGGCCACCAGCCCGGCTGTGCCAGCCACGGACTTCAGGGGCATCGGCAAGGCCGGCGGCGGATGCGTCGTCGCAATCACCACGGCGTCGGCAGCGAGCGTCCCGCCATCAGCGAGGATCAGACGGTAGCCCTCGCCGGTGCGCTCGACCGATGCGACGGCGGACCTGACATGGCGGATCGTTTTGCTGAGCAGAAAGGGCTGGAGATGGGATTCGACATAGCCGCCGAAAACACGGCGCTGCGGGTAGATCGCGCCGTTGGCGGCAATAGCCTCGACATCCCCCACAATAGCGCTGCTCTGCTGCAGCCAGTCGGCGAAGTGGCTATCCTGGCCGGAGATCAGCGTCATCCTCGAGGCCGGCACATTGATGCGGTGTGAAGGATCGGTCGTCGAATAGGCCAGACCATAGCCGAGCCTTTCGCGCGGCTCGACGACCACGATATCGGATGCACTGGCCGGCAGCAGCCGCGCCAGATGAAACGCAGTCGCCGCACCTGAAAAGCCGCCGCCGACAATCGCTATGATCGGTTCGCTGGCGCTCAAGACTGGCTCGCGCGCAGCGACGACGGGCGATGGTCGCCGGCCACCGTTTCGCCGAAGGGGCCCATGTTAACCGCCGTCGGCCGCGTCGAGATTTCGTGATCGAGCGGCAACAGCGGCAGCACCAGTTCGCCGAAGCGATAGGCTTCCTCCAGATGCGGATAGCCGGACAGGATGAAGGTATCGATGCCGATGCGCCGGTATTCGTCGATGCGCTCCGCCACCGTCGCCGCATCGCCGACCAGAGCGGTGCCGGCGCCGCCGCGCACCAGGCCGACACCGGCCCACAGATTCGGACTGATTTCGAGTTTGTCGCGACGGCCGCCATGCAGCCGGCTCATGCGCGACTGGCCGACGGAATCCATGCGCGCGAAAACCTTCTGCGCCTCGGCGATCGTCTTGTCGTCCAGGCGGCTGATCAGGCGGTCGGCATCGGCCCAGGCTTCGTCATTGGTTTCGCGAACGATGACATGCAGCCTGATGCCGAAACTCACCTGGCGTCCGGCCTTCTCGGCAAGGCCGCGCACATGGTCGACCTTGGCGGCGACGTCAGCCGGCGGTTCGCCCCAGGTGAGGTATTTGTCGATCTGCTCGGCGGCGACCGCATTGGCCGCCTCCGACGAGCCACCGAAATACAGCGGCGGATGCGGGGTCTGCACAGGCGGGAACAGCAGCCTTCCGTCCTCGATGCGGAAGTGCTTGCCTTCGAAGGCAATGGTCTCGCCGCTGAGCACGGCCTTGTAGATATCGAGAAACTCCCGCGTCACCTCATAGCGCTCGTCATGGCTGAGGAAGATGCCGTCGCCCTTGTTCTCGACCGGGTCACCGCCGGTGACCACGTTGATAAGCAGGCGCCCGCCGGAAATGCGGTCGAGCGTCGAGGTCATCCGCGCGGCAAGCGTCGGCGATTGCAGGCCCGGCCGCACCGCAACGAGGAAGCGGAGCCGCTGCGTCAACGGCGCCAGCGCCGACGCCACGACCCAGCTGTCCTCGCAGCTTCGGCCGGTCGGCAGCAGCGCGCCGTAATAGCCGATGGCGTCGGCGGCCTTGGCGACCTGGGTCAGATAGGGCAGGTCGACCGCCCTGCCCCCCTCGGAGGTGCCGAGATAGCGGCTGTCGCCATGGGTCGGGAGAAACCACAGGACCTTGATCCTGTCGGGGATGGCAGTGCTCATGAACAGTCCTTTGTGACTTTACGGCGTTCTCGCTCAGCTCCAGGCGTGGAGCGGCGGATTGACGTCGTTCAGGTAATAGTTGCCGAGGATCGCGTATTTCCAGCGCACCGGATCGTGCAGCGTGTGGGTTCGGGCGTTGCGCCAGTGCCGGTCGAGATTGTGCTCGGCCAGTGTGGATCGCGTGCCGGCGAGTTCGAACAGTTTGTTGGTGGCGTTGATGGCGATCTCGGTGGTGAGGATCTTGGATTCGGCAACCGCGATCTGCGCTTCCGCGACGGTCTTATCGTTCGGATCGGCCACGGCGCGGTCGACCGCCAGCCCTGCCTTGTCCAGAACGGCCTGCGCCGCATTGGCCCGCAGGCGAAGGTCACCGACGGCCTGGATAGTGTAGGGATCCTGCCAGGCATGATCGACGCCGCTGTCGATCCACGCGCGCGACTTGGTGCGCACGAAGCTGACGGTTTCGTCGATCGCCGCGTTGGCGATGCCGAGATCGACAGCAGCCTGGATGATCTGGAAGATGGCGCCGTCGGCCGTCGCCCGGTCATAGCCCTTGTAGCCGGGGACGAGATGCGTCTTCGGCACTTTCACATTGTCGAGCAGGACTGTGCCGGACAGCGTCGTCTTCTGGCCGAAGCTCGACCAGTCGTCGATGACCGTCAGTCCGGGCGCGCCGCGATCGGCGATGGCATACCAGGCCCGGCCCTCGTCATCGAGCGCCACGATCGGCACCAGATGGGCGAGCAGCGCGCCGCTTGAATAGAATTTCTGGCCATTGACCACGACGTGGTCGCCAGCGTCGACGAATTTGGTCTCAAAATCGGCCGCCCGCTTGGAGCCGAATTCCGAGAACGCGTTGCCGAACCGCGTGCCGGACAGAACTTCGGCGAAGAGCAACTGCTTCTGGGCCTCGTCAGAGACGGTGCGGATGGCGGCGACGACGCCGAGATGGTTCTGCGGAATCTGGCCGAGCGACGGATCGGCCGCCGAGATGATGGTGATCACCTTCGACAGCGTCACATAGGAGAGTTCCGGTCCGCCATAGGCCTTCGGCACGTTGATCGACCACAGGCCGCTCTGCGAAAACGCATCGAGCTCTTCCTTCGGCCAGATGCGCTCGCGGTCCCGCCTGGAGGCGTCCTTGGCGAAGTCTGCGGCCAGTTTTTCCGCCACAGCGATCGCCTCGGCATCGGTCTTGATGACATGCGCTCTGGCCGACGGACGCTCGACCGGAGGGACGGCGCTGCGAGTATCGGACGGCTGCTTCGATTGGATGGTCATGCTGCGGTCTCCTGGGGAAAATGTTGCGATGGAAGCGGCGTGCCGCCGAGATAGTAGGTCTTGATGTCGTCGCGCTGGCGCAGGTCGGCGGCCGACCCTTCCAGCACGCTCTTTCCGTTTTCGAGCACGGTGGCGCGGTCGGCATATTTCAGCGCCACTGCCGAATTCTGCTCGGCGACAAGGATCGAAAGATCTTCGTCCCGATTGAGCCGCTTCAAAGCGCTAAAAATCTCGTCGACGATCAGCGGCGCCAGCCCCATCGAAGGCTCGTCCAGCACGAACAGTTTCGGCCGCGACATCAGACCGCGGCCGATCGCCGTCATCTGCTGCTCGCCGCCGGAGGTGAGGCCGGACCGGGTTCGCCGCTTCTCGGCGAGCCTAGGGAAAAGCGCATAGACGCGGTCGAGGTCGGCCTTGACGCCGGTGCGGGAGGACGAACGCCCGAGCGCGCCGGTCAGAAGGTTCTCCTCGACCGTCAGCGAGCGGAAGCAGTGTCGGCCCTCGAGGACCTGGACCAGACCCTTGCGGACGAGGTGAGAGGGGCTTGCCCTGGAGACATCCTCGCCGTCGAAAGTGATCCGGCCAGCGGTAACGGTGCCGCGCTCGGCCGGGAGGAGATTGGATATGGCGCGTAGCAGCGTCGTCTTGCCGGCGCCGTTGGAGCCGAGCAGTGCGACGATCTCGCCTTTACCGACCGACAGGTCGACACCGTGCAGGGCGGCGATGGCGCCGTTGTAGACGGCCTCCACGCGACTGACCGACAGGATCGGATTTTCCGGGCTGGACATCGATGACTCCGCAATAGGCAGGAAATCGCGGGCCGGCCCGGGGGCCGGCGCCGGGTTTTTTGGGTGAGGTTGGGGCCCCAGGGTTGGGGGGTTTGGGCGGGGGGGTGGTTTTGGCCCGTTTCGTGGGGTTGGGCTCGGGCGCGGTGTGGGGGTTGGGGGG
>NZ_JAMYVA010000024.1:0-85364 GCF_040323505.1 Mesorhizobium sp. M0040 | reverse complement strand
CAATACGGATAAGGTGTTCCACGGACGGCTCCCTTGTTTGAGATCTCAACGAACTCATTCTGGCACATCCGATGCCGTCGGGCGCCGTCCACCCCATCATGCCTCCTCTCATAACCGAGGGAGTCAGTTTCTCAATTCGGCCGACAACTGAGACGTCCGGTGCTCTTAGGCGGGGTAATCATACGAGATGCCTCCTGCAACATCATTTCCCGCATCCATAGGCTTGCCGGATCATTATTGTGAAGCGCAGGCCATTGGACGGCCTCCGTGAATGCGGCAGGAAGTGGCGGCGGAAGTTCGACAATCCGCAGGGGTGTTAATTTTGCGAAATGCTGCGCCAGCCGTAAGGGCATTGTCCCGATGCGGTTGGTGCCTGATAGAAGGGGCGGGATCATGCTAAAGCCCTGTACGACGACCTCGATACGTCTCTCGAAACCGTTCTCGAGCAAATACCATTCCTCGATGGAGGGCTGCCGGGTGTCCCCGAATTTAAGCACAACCTGCCCCATCGACAAGTATCGGTCGAATGTAAGTGGCTCTGACAGCTGCTTGTTCGTGCCGCAGCCTACGCATACGAGCATATCTTCGAACAGGGCTGCGCGAGGATGTTTCGACATGAACACTTCCGGCATAATCAGAAAATCAACGTCGCCGCGCCGGAGAAGCTCCTCGGGGTCGTCGGAAATAAGCAGACATTCGAAGCGGACGGCGGGAGCTTCCCGCGCAGCACGCTTTACGATCTTCTTAAAAAATACGAGCGTGAGGTAATCGGAAAGGATGATGCGGAAGCGACGATCCGATCGGGCCGGGTTAAAGGCGTCCCAGGAAATAATCGACAGCTGGATGTGCAGCAATGCCTCCCGGACTGCTGTGGCGAGCCCCTCCGCGCGCGGTGTCAAAATGAGTTCGCGGCCGTTCATCGTAAATAGCTCATCGCTGAAATAGGCGCGTAACCGACCGACGGCGGCGCTCATGGCCGGCTGACTCAGGTTAATACTGCGGGCCGCGGCGGTGACTTTACGCTCCCTGATCAAAGCGTCCAGCACAACCAGGAGATTTAGATCGAGTCCCTTAAAACGCATGTATTGACCTATCCGACGCGTGGATGGGTATCGCCCAAAGAATCAATTTTACGAATGGTGAGTAGCGTCAACGCATCAGCCGACGACGAAATAGAGCAACCGATAGGAAGAACGGCAAAACCGTGTATATGCAAAGCGCGCCGATATGCAGGCCCATGCTGCCGGCCGGACGGCCAAGCATCGCCGGACGAATGAGGTCAATTGCATGTGCGAGCGGCAACAAGGAGGCGACGTCCTGAAAAGCGCCGGGCAATTGGTTGACCGGAAACATCGCGCCGCAAAGGAACAGCATGGGTGTTATAACAAGCGTATTATAAAATATGAAATATTCATAACTGGGCGCAAGCGCCGTGACGACCATCGCTAGACTCGCGAAGGCGAGGCCACTGAGAGCGATGACTGGCAGCAAGCAGAGGATGGATGGCCACGATGTGTAGCCGAGCGTGGTGGCAACAATAGTGATTGCTGTGCCCGCCATCAGGGCCTTGGTGGCTGCCCACGCCAATTCGCCGAGTAAGATATCACCGAGCGTCAGCTGAGTGCATAGCATTCCTTCCCAGGTGCGCTGGTTGTCCATGCGGCCGAAACTCCCGTAAACCGTTTCAGCAGTCGCCGATGCCATCGCGCTTGTGGCAACCATGCCAGCCGCGAGAAACGCAATGTACGAAGTGCCCTCAATAGGACCTATCATTGTTCCGATGCCAAAGCCGAGACCGAACAGATAGATCATCGGATCGGCGAGGTTGCCGAGAACCGATGCAAGCCCGATTTTCTTCCATCCAAGATAGTTGCGGCGCCAAACCGCGACCCAATTCCACGCATTGGCGGGCATGGCCGCCGCATAACGTTCGCCCATTGTTCAGTCCTCCATCTCGCGCCCGGTTAGCCGCAAGAACACATCCTCGAGATTGGGGGGACGCTGCAGAAGGCGCAGACCCGCGCGCCCGCGTAGCTGCACCAGCACCTGCTCCGGATCGGGTGCATAGCAAAAAAGCGTCTCACCGCTCACCTCGATGCGCTGTGCGTACGGCCGGATCAGCGCACCCAGTTCATGCGGATTGCCGCCGTAGACCTCGACCACGTCACAGCCGATCTGCTCGTCAATGAGTGCGGACGGGCGGCCTTCGGCGATCTTGCGCCCCTCCTCCATAACGCACAGCCGATCGCACAGCCGCTCGGCCTCTTCCATGAAATGGGTAGTCAAAAGAATAGTCTTGCCCCGCGCCAGCAGCGATCGCAGCCGTTCCCAGATCAGGTGGCGGGCCTGCGGATCGAGGCCGGTGGTCGGCTCGTCCATCACCAGCAAGTGCGGGTCATTGATCAGCGCACGCGCGAGCGTCAGGCGCCGCTTCATGCCGCCGGACAGTTCGGCGACGCGCGCATCCGCTTTGTTCTCGAGGCGGGCGAACTCAAGCAGCGATGGTATGACCGCTTCGATCTGGCGTCTGCTCATCCGGAAGTAGCGCCCGAACACCAACAGGTTCTCGCGCACAGTGAACGCGGTATCAAGATTGTCGAACTGCGGGACCACGCCGATGCGCATACGTGCCAAACGGGCGCGCGCCGGCACTGGAGCGCCGAGCACAGTAATCTTCCCCGCATCAGGCGATGTCATGCCGAGGACCATACGCGCAATCGTGCTTTTGCCCGCACCGTTCGGTCCCAAGAGCCCGAAGCATTCCCCCGCCGCAACGCGGAACGACAGTCTGTCGACAACGAGCTTGTCATAAGTTTTGCTTACCTCAGTAAGATCGATCGCTACCGTGGACATGGGTTCATTTTACCTAGAGGGTCGCCTCGACCGGCGGTTGCTCGGTTGCCTGCCGGACCTGAAACTGTGACTCGTCTTCGCCATCCCAGCCGTCGATAAAGAACTGATCGACATCACAAGGATTTAGCCCCTGTTCCGCCAAAGCGGCGACAATTGCGTCGAGATTATCGATGGTTTGGTAACGCGGATTGTTGTGCCGCTTTTCCTGCTCAACGCAGGAGACGAGCCGTCCATCCTCGACAAGGGCGATCGCCCCATCATGGGTCAGCTTGGTACCACAGATGCGCATAGTGTCTCCACGTTAACGGCGATAGATTCGATTCATCAGGAAGCGGAAAGCGGGTTCCGGAAACGGACGAGCAAGCAGTCTTCGTTGACCGACTCGCCCCGACACTCAAGACGCTCTACCTCGATCAACGTTTCGTTCAGCATGGCGATGACCGGCTCAGCACCAGCGGCGTGACCCCAGCGACGGCAATTAGCATCCCTTGCCGATCCGAAGATCAGATGCCCGCCTGGCGCAAGCACCCGCACCAGGTTTTTGACGGCCGCGCGCATCTCGGCTATGTCTTCGAGGTAGTATAGGACCTCCGCCACAACGATCAGGTCAAACAACTCGTCGGTCGAAAACTGTTGAACATCGGAGACTATCCAGTTGATGCGCGACGGCTCCTTTATCCGTTGACGTGCTCGAGCAATCGCTTGCGCCACGACATCGATGACGGTGAGCCCTTGGCAGTAGGGGGCTAGTTTTTCCGTGAATGCGCCGGCAGCGCACCCGACTTCGAGGGCATTTGTAATGGAGCCTTGGGCAAGCGCCAGCTGGAGCATTTGCGTGTGGCGCTCCCGCTCGAACGGATTGCCGTCGAGGCGCCACGGATCGTCTGCGGCCAATTCCCGATCGAGCAACTGATGATTCATGTTCTGGGTCAAACTCGTCCACCTCTCGTCCACCTAGGTAATTAGCGATCACTCGTCGCCGCAGATGTTGCTCGACAGCGCTAATCCCGAAGAATCCGCGCAAGATTGAGCCTGCGAAGCGGAGCCGCATGCGGTGAGAATTCTGCCCTGCTTGATCCAGTGATCGGAGTTTGGGTGGGGGCCTGTTTTCCCCCAGTGTTCGATGTAGCGACAGCAGAGCTTCGCGACAGCCAATCGCTATTGCTCAATGTACACAGCGCGTAGGCCTTCAAGGGAAGTAAGAGAAAGATGTTGATGAACGTGTGCAGGGAAAAGCCCAGAAATCGAAACTGTCGAGCACGAAATGCTACCACGCAGCATCGGAGCATGGTCATGGACACAATCATCAGTCCTGTCCACCAAGGCACAGTGCCTGTCAGTGCGAAATGTGCGAGGCCCGTTAGTACCGATAGGGCGAGGAGTAGCGGCCCGAGATTCTGTCCGACCACGTCCAACGTGAGATAGCTATTGAGGCCGGGCAGCAAGCGCAGCCCAAGCAGCGTGTCCCGGAATGTGCTTCGTGCCCAACGGAGTTGTTGGCGCAGATACGGTCCGAGTCTGTTCGGAACGACTGTGGCCGCGATGGCGCCCGGAACGTACTCGGTTCGAAAGCCTGCTTTCAGCATGAGGATAGTGAGATGGCGATCCTCCCCGAAGTCGCTTGGCTTGCCCCGAAAAAATTGCGACTCGTACTGGTCCAGTAACAAAAGGAGCGCAGACCGGCGGTACATGGCACATGGGCCGCAACAGCACATAACGGCACCGAAGCGAGCCTGTGCCGCGCGCTCCTCGTTGCAAGCCAGCCAGTACTCCATGTCTATCAGCCTTGTCAGCCAGCTCTCGCTCCGGTTACTGGCAATCAACTGACCCATGACTGCGCCGACCGCTGGATCTCGCATCTTCGGTACAAGCTTGGTGATGACGTCGGACGCGAGTATCGTGTCTGAATCAACGTTAAGCACCAAATCCCCGGATGAGCGGCGTATCGCGGCGATCTGCGCCTTGCGCTTTCCAACATTCTCGGGAAGCAAAATGATGTCGAACCTAGGGTCGCGCGCGTAGGTTTCGTGGACAGTTCCTACGGCTTCGCGATTTCCAGAACCGTCATCAACCACATAGACCCGAAGTCTTCCGGCGTATTCTTGGTCTGCAATGGACGCCAGGCACTCTGAAAGCGTGCGCGGATCCTCGTTGAAGCAGGGGACGATGACATCCACGCTGGGCAGTTGATCGGAGCCGACGAGATCCTCCAACGCCGATGAGTCGTTTGTCGGCAGAGCATAAATCCCCTGCATGCTCTTATAAGCAGTCGAGAGCAGTGCATAAAGCGAAATGGCCACAGTGCTGGTTGTACCAAGAAGAGTCATGGGATCTCGTTTGTTCAGTGATGTTGAGGAAGTGAGCGGATTACAAATCCGCGCTCATGAAGTGCTGGAATCAGCCGGGACAGCGCCGTGACCGTCTGGTCGCGCAGACCGGCGTGAGCGCCCTGGCTCAACTCGCCGGGAGGGCATCCGTCGTGCAAGAGTACGATTGCGCCCGGCCGGACAGAGGCGAGCACGGTATCGATAATCGCGTCGACCCCAGGGCGAGACCAATCTCGAGGGTCGACGGACCAATGGAGGGCCGTCAGCCCGGCGATCTGTGACGCTGTGAAGACTTCTTCGCTCCAGGCCCCGTAGGGCGCGCGAATATAGCGCACCGAGGCCTGAGGGCACGCCCTCATGATGGCGCCGTTCGCTTCAAAGATCTCACGTTGCACTTCGCCGAAGCCGCATTTGTACAGATCCGGATGAGTCATCGTGTGGTTGCCTAGCTCGTGCCCTTCTGCAAACATTCGTTGGATTAGATCCGGGTGCTCTAAGGCGTAGGCGCCGATGACGAAGAAAGTCGCCGGCACCCGCTGCTCTGCCAGCACATCCAGAATCTCCGGTGTGAAAAGTGGATTGGGACCGTCGTCAAACGTCAGATAAACGCTGCGACGGCCGGTGCCGTCAGAGCACTCACGGCGCACTTCGTACAAGCAATCGGGACGGCTCATAGCTCTGGTCCGTTCCGATCGATCATCGTGCCCGTGGGCCATTCGCTGATCGGCCGTCCAACTGGCAGAACAATGGTGAGTGCGTCATCGATGCGTGTGGGCGGCAGGTCGAGGCGCGCCTCTGGTCGGGTGGAGCGCACGCGAATTCCCGACAAAACGGCCAAAGGGCTGTATCGCCGCGCGAACCTCTCAACATGATTCCGCAGCGCGTCCCGGACGGTTCCGAAAGCGAATGGAACGCCAAGCTCCTGCAGTATTGGAAGCATGACATGGATTGAATGGGCGATTCCGAGACCCTCAAGATCCGGACGTACCCCGTACAGGCCCAGCTCAGCCACCAACAGATCGACCGCGTCAACCTTGATGAAACGGCGCAGTATGCCCATGTGAGCCGCTACACCGCTCGAATCATAGGCGATTGCGCGGAGTTCAGGCCTGGCTCCGGCCCAGCTTCGACTACCTTCGAACGGTTCTGCGTTGGACGCCCCAGTCGGCCCGTAGGTATTACGAAAGAACTGGGCGAGCTCGACGTGGTCCGAGAGCTGCAACTCGTTTTCCCAGCACAATTTCCACTGCACCTGAGGGCGCATTCAGGACCTCTCTTCAAAATGGTTTCTTGCGGGCCGCATTACCCGGCCAAAGCGGCGG
Source organism: Mesorhizobium sp. M0040 (assembly GCF_040323505.1). Lineage (NCBI taxonomy): Bacteria > Pseudomonadati > Pseudomonadota > Alphaproteobacteria > Hyphomicrobiales > Phyllobacteriaceae > Mesorhizobium > Mesorhizobium sp. M0040. The sequence goes on along the minus strand of NZ_JAMYVA010000024.1, from coordinate 78,862 downwards.
CGTTGTTGGCTGCACTCAACCGTTGTCGTTAGCGACGGTGAGCCAGCCGGTGGGGGCTCGCCAATGAGCTCTCTCGATGTTCCCGCCCGTATGGCGGCGCCGTCGATTTGAGCTTGACGTCGGTCATTTACGTTCCTCTAATGCATGGTTCGTAAATTCGTAAAATTGATTGTTTAGATGATGCCCATCCACACGCTGGATAGATCAGGATATGCGGTTTAAGGGGCTGGATCTGAATCTCCTCGTTGTGCTGGACGCTCTGATCAGGGAGCGTAAAGTCACTGCCGCGGCCAACAGTATTAACCTGAGCCAGCCGGCCATGAGCGCCGCCGTCGCTCGGTTACGCGCCTACTTCAGCAATGAGCTATTTACGATGAACGGCCGCGAGCTCATTTTGACACCGCGCGCGGAGGGGCTTGCCCCAGCAGTCCGGGACGCATTGCTGCACATCCAGCTATCGATTATTTCCTCCGACGCCTTTAACCCAGCCCAATCGGATCGTCTCTTCCGAATCATGCTTTCCGATTACCTCACGCTCGTGCTTTTTAAGAGGATCGTAGAGCGTACTGCGCGGGAAGCTCCCGCCGTCCGCTTCGAATGTCTGCCTATTTGCGACGACCCCGAGGAGCTTCTCCGGCGCGGCGACGTTGATTTTCTGATTATGCCGGAAGTGTTCATGTCGAAACATCCTCGCGCAGCCCTGTTCGAAGATATGCTCGTATGCGTAGGCTGCGGCACGAACAAGCAGCTGTCAGAGCCACTTACATTCGAGCGATACTTGTCGATGGGGCATGTCGTGCTCAAATTCAGGCACACCCGGCAGCCCACCATGGAGGAGTGGTATTTGCTCGAGCACGGTTTCGAGAGACGTATCGAGGTCGTCGTACAGGGCTTTAGCCTGATCGCGCCCGTCCTATCAGGCACCAACCGCATCGGGACAATGCCCTTACGGCTGGCGCAGCATTTCGCAAAAACAACACCCCTGCGGATTGTCGGACTTCCGCCGCCACTTCCTCATCCCGCATTCACGGAGGCCGTCCAATGGCCCGCGCTTCACAATACTGATCCGGCAAGCCTGTGGATGCGGGAAATGATGTTGCAGGAGGCATCTCGCCTGGCGCCTTTGCTTGAAAGCTATTGAGTCTCGGGCTTCCTGGAGGCGGTCGCGATCGCGTAGGAGCGGTTGCCATTCGGGCGTCAGGCCTTTGGCTCGGCAGAGCGGCGCAGTTCCTTGCTGAGTACGAGGGCCAGGAACGAGCAGAACACATGCCCGGGTTGGTGCTGAGTTGACTGCCGCCTCCGATTTCGCGTGCGAAGTCCCAGAAGATGTCTAGCCCCACTCAAATGCCAACTTTGCCGGCCTTGCCGCGGCTTTTCACGCGCGGCCAGGCGAGGAGATGCCGGTCGACGAGGTCAATCCCAATGGACTGTGCCGGCCTCGCTCGGCTACTGGCGTGAGGCATTCTTGACGACACCGCCCTGCACCGACAACGTCGAGATGTTGGCAATGAAGCCGGTCGCGGTCGACGCTGCGGATGTAGGCAATTTACCTCGCGCTTCCGCCTGAACGCGTGGCCGATCCGTTCACCCAATCGGCGCTTCATCCTGGGCCGCGGCTGAGGCCTGTGGGGTGCGGCTACCCCGCGTGGATGGGATCATCAATCAACTTTCTCTCATTTATGAAAGGAAACTTCCCCGCTTACGATAGAAGCCATCAGTTTCATATATTTTCCGGCAGATGAATGTCGAACGGCAGAAATGTCTGTCCTGGTGTTTCAGCAGTGCCGGTCTCGATAGCCCGCGTCATCAGCGTTATCAGCTCCTGGGAAAGCCGGCGCATTGGCGTGGCGACCGCCATCGTGATGATGTTATCAGCGAGTGCCGCCCGAGATTCCGGCGTGATTTCATTCACGATCGCGACGAGATCGCGACTTTTACCCTCTTCCCGGACCGCGGAGATGGCGCCCTCCATGCCGCCCCCGGCGACATAGAAGCCGACGAGCTCGGGTTCCCGCTGCATGAGATCAAGCGTTGCCTCGTAGGTGACCTGCCGTTTCTCCAGGTTCACAAGCGGATCGAGCACCTCGAACGTCGGCGCGTTCTCACGGCAATAGGAGCGAAAGCCGACGTCACGGAGCTCGTGCCCCTGGAAACGATGGCTACCGACAAACACCGCCACCTTGCCGGGCCGTTTTGCGACCTTGGACACCATCCAAGCGGCCGTGCGCCCCACCTTGCGGTTGTTGAGGCCGATATAGCCCTGTCGCACGCCGGCGGCGAAGTCGGAAAGCAGCGAGAAAACCGGAATGCCTTTGGCCTTGAGGTCCTCAACCGCTGCTGTAATTTTTGGGTGGTCCGGTGCCACCATCGCGATCGCATGGCAGCGTGCGCCCAAATCCTTGAGCGGTGCGATTAGGTCGCTCGGCATATGTGACGGGGCGAATTGGATGAGCGGAATGCCGTGGAAGGACTGGGCCAAATTGACCGACGCTTCGACCTCGCGCGCAAAGTCTTGGTAAAAATGCTGGGCCGGTTTTCTCAAGATGAAGCCCAGACGGTAGCACGGTAGGTCTCGCCGCAAGCGCTGCTTGATGAGCCCGGCAGCATGATAGCCGATCGCGTGGGCGGCGTCGTGGACCCGCCGCGCGGTCTCCTCGCGCACCGGATGGCGGGCGTTCAGAACCCGATCGACCGTTGCTACGCTGACTCGGGCTTCGCGGGCGAGATCGGCAATTGTGGGGCGCTTGGTCATGGGTCCTATTCTGATTGGTTTTTGACGCAGGCTGGCTCTCTGTCACCTAGCGCGATTCGACAATGGTTTCGGGTGGGCAAAGTGAAGACGCCCGCATACTGAATGATCGACAGCGTATTGGACTACTCCAGACGTAGACCGGCCGGGTATAACGGAAGGTTCATTCGCTTAGGGCGGCGACGATTTGCACTCACACATTTAGCGCTTCTGATACATGGTCCGTGAGGCGCCGTTTAGAGCCTGCGAGTCGATCGTTCAGGTCATGTGACCAGCTTGGCGAAACCGGTCGCGGTGCGTCGCCCTTACTCGGCGGAGGATAGCCGGTTTGATGCCTCGGCAAGCTGATGACCGCAGAAGGCGGCTTTCATCTGCGCTCGGTCCAATTCTCCTTCCCAGCGGGCAACGACGAGGGATGCCACTGCGTTGCCGACGCAATTCGTCAGCGCCCGGCATTCGGACATGAAGCGGTCGATGCCGAGTATCAGTGCCATCCCAGCAACGGGAACACTCGGAACTACGGCGAGCGTAGCAGCCAAGGTGATGAAGCCCGCACCTGTTACACCTGCAGCGCCCTTGGAGGAAAGCATCGCAACGAGCAGCAGCAGCACCTGATCGCCGATTGACAGATCCGTGTTCGTCGCCTGCGCGATGAAGAGGGCCGCCAGCGTCATGTAGATATTCGTGCCGTCCAGATTGAACGAATATCCGGCCGGGATGACGAGACCCACAACCGAACGCCTGGCGCCCGCCTTCTCCATCTTCTGCATGAGCGAGGGGAGCGCGGCCTCCGAGGAGGACGTTGCGAGGACAAGCAGCAGCTCTTCCTTGATGTAGCGAATGAGAGAACAGATCGAAAAGCCGTTGTAGCGGCAGACCGCGCCGAGAACCCCGAACACGAAGAGGAAGGCGGTGAAATAGAACGTCGCGACCAGCATCGCGAGGTTGACGACCGAACCGATGCCATATCTGCCGATGGTAAAGGCCATTGCGCCGAAAGCGCCGATCGGCGCGGCTTTCATCAGAATGCCGACGAGCTTGAAGACAGGCGCGATGAGCGCCTGAAGGAAGGAAACGACAGGCTTGCCCGTCTCTCCGGCCATCGCGAGCGCCATGCCGAACAGAACCGAGAAGAACAGCACCTGCAGGATGTCGCCTTCCGCGAAGGCACCGACTATCGTTGGCGGGATGATGTTCATCAGGAAGCCGGTGACCGACTGCTCGTGGGCCTTTGCGGCATAGGTATTCACGGCCTGGACATCGAGCGAGGCCGGATCGATGTTGAGGCCGGCGCCAGGCTGGACGACATTGGCGACGATCAGGCCGACGATCAGCGCGAGCGTCGAGAAGGTGAGGAAATAGACCATTGCCTTGCCGGCGACCCGGCCGACCTTGTGAAGATCGTTCATGCCGGCAATGCCGGTCGCAATTGTCAGGAAGATGACAGGCGCGATGATCATCTTGACCAGCTTGATGAAGGCATCACCCAGCGGCTTCAGGCTCTCGCCGGTTCCCGGATAGAAATAGCCAATTGCGACGCCGAGGGCGATGGCGGCAAGCACCTGCGCGTAAAGCTTGGCATAGAAGGGTTTGCGGGGCGCGGGACTCGCGCCGCGGACTTGTGCAGCTGACACTGTTTCTCTCTCCCTGACCGGATCGAGGTGGCGTGACTTCTCCCGGGCTTCTCCCTATCGCGGCGCTCCGGTCGAACGCTGCACCAACGCCGCCGCAATACCCATGCCAAATGGATCCGCATGACCTGAACTGACGTTGGGCTCGCCAATGATGGGATGAATGCGGTGGCACAAGACGGGAATGACAAGGCCGCCGTCCAGCACGCGCTTGATGTTCTCCGGCAGATTGCCGGTCGATCTCTCTGGCTTGCGGTTTTGCTGCACATCGTGGTGGGCTCCTCGGTTTGCCGACTTTGGGAAGGGCCGCATCGCTGGCACCAGAGCGGAGAATTGCCGTGTTCTTTGCCGCGCTGCCGCTGCAGCGACAGCTTGAAAGCGACGTCGAGACGTAGGGATTGACGCCGCTGGTGCTGACCGCGACGATGCGGTTCAGAAGTTCCGAGCACCGCCGAGAAAGCCGCGCTCGACCGCCAGCTTCGCGCCTTCACACGCGACGCCGCCGCGTTATGGGCGTCATCAATATCGAGGAAATGGCGGTTGCCGCGACCGACCAGTGTCGTCGGCAGTGATTATCGCTCCCGCCCCTGGTTCGCAGGCGCTGGTGAATGGCACGGCCCGGCAATTTATACTCGGCGCGGTCAGCCGCTCGGGCACCGCATCGCCGGCGCCGTATTTCTGTCGTTCAACATCGCCGACAAAAAATTAGAACTGATGAATTCTATCATAGGCCGCGAGGTTTCCTTTCACGAATGAAAGAAAGCTCGATTGACTATCCCGCCTCGCTCCAGTCTTTTGAAAATCAACGTGTGGTTGCCCCCGTGCAAGCCGAGAACGTGGCCAAGCTTCGTGGAGGGAGAGCCAAGCGATGCGTCAGGGGTCGACCCGCTTTGCACTCGACCACACGGCGGTGGCACGAGTTCACGTCAGAGCATTTTCGCGCTTGCCCGCGACGTCGCGGGCGCACATGCCGCCGGCATGCATATCATGGCGCGAGATCGAGGATCATATGCACCACAACATTCCCAAATCAGAACAAAATGCCAGCGAGTGCCGCATTTCGCTTCCGGATGCGAAAAGGGCTTACCCAAACTCCGAGATGAACACCGCGGTCCCTTTTGTGCCATCGCACGAGCACGCGCTTACCGGCATCTTCGAAATATCGAAAGTACTCACCGACCCCGCCCGGCTCGAAGTCACGTTGGCCAAGGTCGTCGATCTCCTGCCCTCGTTTGTGCAGATGCGGCACGGCATCATCGCTCTCTTCGACGCTGAGGGCGTACTGGACATCACCGTAGTCACCGGCTGCGACGAGAACAGCGATGAGCGCTCCCGGATGCGCCTGCCGCGCAAGGCAATCGATCTGATTGTGACGACGGACACGCCGCTCGTCGCCGAGAACATAGCGGTGCATTCGGCCTTCACTGCCGCTGACATAGAGGTGCTTGGGGCCTCCGACACCGTGTCCTTCATCGGCGTTCCCATTCGTGTTGATGGGAACGCCGTAGGCACGCTGACTATCGACCGCGCCTTGGACAGCAGGTCAACGTATCGGCTCGATTATGATGTCCGGCTGCTCACCATGATAGCCAACATGGTGGGACAGACAGTCAAGTTGCACCGCTTCTCCGCGGGCGACCGCGAACGACCGACGGAGGTGGAAGATCGGCTGCAAACGCAATTCTCTGATGTCAAGCACCCTGCACCGCAGCGCAAGAAGGTTCACGTCAAGGGAATGATTGGCGATAGTCCGGCGCTAAGCGCGCTGCTCGAGAAGATCGCAGTTGTAGCTAAGGCAAAGACCACGGTTCTGTTGCGAGGCGAATCCGGTACCGGGAAGGAGCTGGTCGCCAAGGCAATTCACGAGTTGTCGCCGCGCGCCAAGCGGCCCTTCATCAAACTCAATTGTGCAGCGCTGCCAGAGACAGTCCTGGAATCCGAATTGTTCGGTCATGAGAAGGGTGCCTTCACAAGCGCGTTCAATTCCCGCAAGGGTCGCTTTGAGCTCGCCGACAAGGGGACGTTGTTTCTGGATGAGATCGGCGAGATCTCGGCCTCCTTCCAGGCAAAGCTACTGCGCGTGCTGCAGGAGCAGGAGTTTGAGCGCGTCGGCAGCAACCAGACCATCAAGGTCGACGTTCGCGTGATTGCCGCCACGAACAGGAACCTTGAAGAGGCGGTTGCAAGGAATGAGTTCCGCGCCGACCTATATTATCGCATCAACGTGGTTCCCTTGCTGGTGCCGGCATTACGCCAAAGGCGCAGCGATATTCCGCTCCTCGCAGCTGAGTTTCTCAAGAATTTCAACGATGAGAACGGCCGTACGCTGACCTTCGATGCGCGTGCGATTGAAGTACTGATGAAATGTGAATTTCCCGGCAACATTCGCGAGCTTGAAAATTGCGTGCACCGGACAGCGATCCTGGCGGAGGGACGATCAATCGGGAGAAACGACTTTGCGTGCTCCCACGACCAATGCTTTGCCGAGGCGCTGCGGAAGAGCAGATCGGGCAAGGCCGCGCTGCAACCAGCGCCGATCCTCCCAGAGGCAGTGAATCCGGCCACGCCGCCGGATGCGGCCGCTCGTTCGGCCGCCACCACAGTCCCGCCTGCCGGAGCAACCCACTCATTGGGCGCGAGGACCACCGACGCCGAGCGCGTCATTGCTGCCATGGAAAGATGTGGCTGGGTGCAGGCAAAGGCGGCGCGCCTGCTTGGACTGACCCCGCGCCAGATTGGCTACGTGCTGAGGAAATACGGCATCGAGGTCAAGCGTCTGTGAAAGCATGACTCAGGCCGATTAGCTGAGACCGCTTAGCGGCTTGGCCCGCGCAGGGATGCAGATCCGCGTCCGCGTCAAGTCGATCCGACCGAGGACAGCCTGGCCGAATTCCCGTGGCAGCCGGCGTTGCGACCATCTTGTGAAAGGCGACGCTGCCATCGTCAATCCGTCCGCCATGTTGCTCTCGTTGCGAGCTCATACGGATGCCCTGTGCGACTGAAACGGAGATAAAATATGTCCGATGCAAAACTGCAAGCTGTGCTTTCGTCTCTTCCGCAAGAGACGCGACAGTTAGATGCTCTGCCGTCCAACGGACCAGCGCCGGACAAAAGTTTTGTCAAGCTGAATACGAATGAGAACCCGTTTCCGTTGCCGCCAATCATAATGCAAAGTGCAGTGGCGGCCCTCAATCGCCAGTATCTGTATCCGGACGACGATAACATCAGCTTGAGGGAAGCAGCGTCCAATACCTATGGGGTATCCACGGATCAGGTCATCGCAGGCAACGGGTCGTCTGAACTGCTCGGACTCATCTACAGAGCTTTCCTCGCCCCTGGCGACAAGGTGGCGATGATATCGCCAGGGTTTTCGTTCAACCGCAAACTTGCCATGTTGCATGGTGCTGAGTTTCTCGAGATCGGATGTCAAACTCATTCGCTGCCAATGGAGCAATTGCTTTCCGGTCCGGCAAAAGACGCCAAGTTCATTCTGGTGGCCAATCCAAACAATCCGACCGGAACATTCCTCTCGATAAGCAATATCGAACGCCTCGTGGCACAATCGGATCGCCTGGTCGTCCTTGATGAGGCCTACGTCGACTTTGCACCCGATCACGGGCTGCGCCTCATCAACCGTTATTCGAACCTTCTGATCTTGAGAACATTTTCGAAGAGCTATGCCGCCGCCGGCATTCGCGTCGGTTTCGGTTTCGGTCACCCTGAGATTATTGGCAGGCTGCGCAACATCCAGAACGTCTTCAACATGAACGTGATCGGGCATGCGGTTGGTATCAGCGTGCTTGCGCATCGCGGCGCCTACGCAGAGAACCACAAGCACATCAGACATGAACGACAGCGAGTGACAGCCGCACTGTCGCAACTTGGATTTTCCGTAACGCCCTCCCACGCAAATTTCTTGCTAGCCCGTGTGCCAGCGGGACAGGACGGCTCATGGTGGCAAGCAGCCTTGGAAAGGCAAAAGATACTCGTTGCCTACTTTCCGGACAATGGTTTGGAACATTGCATCCGCGTCAGCATCGGCACAAAAGAGCAATTGGATGCATTTCTTGCTGCCGCTCGCGATATAGTTGGAAGCTTAAACATACCAAGCACCACGGGCAGGGGAGCGTCAGGCTCTGCTCGTTCGGTACGCTGACGCTAATCCGATATCACACATTGCTATCTTTAGACTTGCTTGGTCACCCAAGCACGACAACATTTTTCTTTAAAATCGGGGACAATATCGAGTGACAAACGTCTTTCCTTCAAACCTAGCCTTCGGGATCTTCGATCATCTGGACGAGGACGGCCTCGATATCGCCCGGCAGTACGAAGATCGCCTGATATTAGCAGAGGCGTGCGATCAGCTAGGGTTCTATGCCTATCATCTCGCCGAGCACCACTGTACCCCCCATGGGAGAGGTCCATCGCCGAATCTGTTCTTATCGAGCGTCGCCCAGCGCACCCGGCGCCTGCGTCTCGGACCCTTGGTGATGCTGCTTGCGCTTTATCATCCGCTGCGTGCGTTCGAAGAGATCTGTATGCTGGACCAGTTGAGCGGTGGCAGGCTCGAACTGGGCATAGGGCGCGGTGCTCTCCCGATCGAATTGGGTTACTTCGGGATTGGTGCGGACGCGGTGCCGGGCCGCTATGCGGAAGCCAGCGAAATTCTTGTTGAAATACTTGTTAATGCCATGAAGGTTGGCACGCTGTGCTATCAAGGCCGCCATTTTGAGCTCAATGACGTTCCTTTGACGCTAAGACCTCATCAGCGTCCACATCCGCCGACATGGGTCGCCGCCAATCGGCCCGAGTCCGCAGCCTGGGCCGCTGCGAATGGAGCAAATATCGCGTGTGTAGGACCTTCCTCTTCTGTTCGCAAAACTACTGATGCGTTCCGCGCCTATCAAGAGGACAACACTGGCGCGGGCGATCGAGCGCCATTTATTGGATTGCTCCGCATGGTCGTGGTTGGGCGTTGTGACACACATGCCTATTCGCTCGCGGCACCTGCTTACGAACGATGGCTCAAGAGCTTCCAATTCCTTTACGAGCTTAACGCTATCCCCACTCCACCCAACCTGCCGCTGACCTTCGATGCGGCAGTCGAGAGTGAATTGTGCGTGATAGGATCAGCAGCGTCTGTGCGAGAAGCTCTGCTCAGTCAGTTGGAAGAGGCAGGTGCTAACTACCTTCTTTGTCAACTGGCATTTGGGAATCTGCCGCTAGATGCTTCCCTATACACCGCGACGACCATTCAATCCGAAATCATGGCTCGACTTGGCTGACCATGAAATTCGCGGTCTGATCCGAAGGTAAATCGTTGTAACAGCGCTCGCTCACATTGCTCGAGCGTGCACGTGGTGGGGATTGGGAAATCGTGAGGGAGGCCAAACTGACGACGAGCCGGCGGCACAGATTACCAGGTTTGTGCGTTGGCCGGCATCTGGGCACGATGTGAGACTGCACGATCCTAAGGAGATGATGGCCGAGCGCGTCACGATGCCGGCACGCATCTGCTCGTCGCGCTCGCGCTAGTCGTTGCCCATAGCCCGCCGCAAGAGGTTCTTCTCGACCGGGGCGGCGCCGGTGGCGGCTCCCGCATCCAGCTTCATCAGCGGCTCGGCGGTAGCAAAGCCGTCACTCGCTACGGCGCTGTTGAGGGCGCGCTCGCGAGCGGCTTTGCTACGCCGAGCGACACCACCTGGAGCGAGTTCGCCCGATGTCGCGGCGTGCACCGCGGTCGGATAACGACGCTGGAGGAAATCGTTCGCAGCCGGTCTTCACGATCCGCGCGAGTGCTTTGCATGAATGCTGCCTGCTTCTCGTCTGCGGCGGCCTGAGTGTCCGCCGGCACGCCCGAAGTCAATGTCAGTACCACAAGGCCGCCAAGACGTCAGGTCTGGGAGCCGGCTTGTACGGTCGTATCGTGTTCTGGAATATCGTCAAAGGAGGCGTAGTTGAGATTGTAGAGTTTGGAATACAGGCCCCCCATGGCTATTAGCTGATCGTGGTTGCCAGTCGCAATAACTTGGCCATTCTGAAGCACGATGATGCGGTCGGCACCCCGGATCGTGGCAAGACGGTGGGCGATGACGAGGCCAGTGCGGCCTTCAAGCAGCTTTATTAGAGCCTTCTGAATCTGCATTTCCGTGTAGCTGTCGATGTTGGCGGTAGCTTCGTCGAGCACAAGGATCTTGGCGTCGGCGACGAGGGCGCGGGCGAAACTGATAAGCTGGCGCTGGCCGAGAGATAAGTTGTCGCCGCGTTCGCCAAGTTGGGTCTCATACCCGTCGGCGAGGCTCATTATGAAGTCGTGGGCGCCGACCGCCTTGGCGGCCTCGATCACCTTGTCGCGCGTGGCTTCCGTCTTGTGGTATCGAATGTTCTCGAAGACCGTCCCGGTGAACAGGAACGGCTCCTGTAGCACCATGGCGACCTGGCGGCCGAGCGATTCCTGGGTGAGATCGCGCACATCATATCCGCCGACCAGCACTTGGCCCTGCTGAACATCATAGAAGCGGTGGACCAGGGCCATCGCGCTCGATTTGCCAGAACCGCTCGGCCCGACCAGTGCGACCGTCTCGCCGGGATTGACCCGGAAGGAGACATTTTTCAGCACCGAACGGTTCGGATTGTAGCCGAAGGTGACGTCCCTGAACTCGACCGAGCCGTCCATTTCGGGCGAAAGCACCTCGGCATTGGGTTTGTCCTGAACATCGATCTTGACGTCGAGCACATCGGTCAGGCGCTTGCCTGAGGCCATGGCGCGCTGCATGACCGAATATTGCAGGGTGAGTGAGCGGATCGGGTCAAAGAAGCGCTGGATGTAAAATAGGTAGGCAACCAATACGCCCACATCTATGCGGCCATTCATGACCATCGAGCCGCCGACCACAATAACGGCGGCCATGGCGAGGCCGGTGAGGCCATCGACGATAGGCACCATGACCAGTGCATATTTGGCAGCGATCAGGTGGGTCCTGAGGTTGGCATGGGCCTTGTCGTCAAAAAGAATGAAATTCACCTGCTGGCGGTCCATTGACTGGACGGTGCGCACGCCGTGAATGGCTTCGGCCAGCGCGCCGTTGACGACGGAATTAGTCTCGTGTGCGGCCATGAAGGCGTCGCGGGCACGCGGCAGCCAGACAATGCGGACGATCACCAGGACCGGCAGAACCGAGAGCGTCAGGAGGCCGAGGCGGAAGTCGAGCCACAGCATTACGAAAACGATGCCGAAGAGAAGCGCAACATCGCCTACGGAATATACCGAGGTTTCGAGGAATTCCTGTATGGAGTTGACGTCGCCTTGCAGACGCGACATGAGGCGTCCGACCTCGGTCTTGTCCATGAAGGAGAGCGAAACCTTCTGCAGATGGCCAAACATGGCGCGGCGGATGTCGAACAGGACAGTTTCGGCCACTTTCCCAACCACGGTTTCCTGCATGTAGCCGGCAGCGAAATTGACCAAAATCGCCAAAACGAACGCGCCGACGGCCGTGAGCTGGGCTGAGCGATCGGTCCTTGCCGGGTTCATGCCCTGGTCGAGCGCGTAGCGGATGATCAACGGGATGAGAAGCTGCGTCCCGGTGAAGATCAGCATTGCTGCAATCGTGATGACTACCCTGGCCCGATAGGGACGGACGAAAGCCCAGATGCGCCGGAGGATGCTCTTGTCGAAAGCCCGGCCGAACATCTCCTCCTCGATGCGGTGCGAGCCGACAACCGCGCGCGGAGGGCGTCTACCGTCGTCACGTTCGGCTTCGACTTCGCCGGCGCGGCCCTGCGCCATCAGCGGGCGCCCCCATACTGGGTCATATTGTCATCACCCGGGCGCGTCTGGAGATCGTAAAGGGCCCTGTAGCGTCCCCGCTTTGCCAAAAGCTCTTGATGCGTGCCGCGTTCTACGATTTCGCCGTTATCGACAAAAAGGATCTGATCGGCATGCACAAGCGCACTCAGCCGGTGCGCGATGATGATCGTCACCCGATCCTTGGCGAAGCGCCGCATCGCCGCGCGGATGCGCTGCTCGGTGCCGGCATCGATCGCGGCCGTTGAGTCGTCGAAAACGACGACGGAGGGGCGCAGCATCATGGTGCGAGCAATCGTGAGACGCTGGCGCTGGCCGCCAGAGAGAGAGACGCCGCGTTCGCCCACGACCGTCTCGTAGCCCGCTGGGAGCCCGAGGATGTAGTTGTGGAGCTGGGCGAATTCGCCAGCGCGTTCGATTCGCTGTCTCTTCGCCCAGGGATCGCCATAAGCGATGTTGTTCTCGATCGTAGTGGTGAATAGGAATGCATCCTGCTGTACGACGGCGACCGCCTTGCGAAGCGTCGCGAGGGTGACATTGCGTATGTCCTGGCCGTCCAGCGTGATGGCGCCACCGGTCACGTCATAAAAGCGGGGGACCAGATGAGCTATCGTCGATTTGCCCGAACCCGGCGGACCGACGATCGCGATCGTCTCGCCTCTACGGGCCTCAAAGCTGAGGTTCTTCAGAATGGCGCGGTTTTCGGCGCTGGGGTACGCAAACGAGACATTGTGGAAGCGCAGAGTGCCGTCGCCTATCTCGAGCGGTCTGGCCTCGAGAGCATCCCTGATTGTGATCTCCTGGTCGAGGAGACCGAAAAGCCGCGAACCGCAGCTAGAAGCGCGGGCAAAGGCATTGACCATGAGGCCGATCTGGCGGACTGGCATTTGCAGGATTGTCATGAAGGTCAGGAAGGTCGCCACCGTTCCGACGCTTATCTCGCCAGCGACGAGCTTGCTGCCACCGATCCAGAGCACCAATCCCATTGCGAAAAAGAAGGACAAGGTCATCGCCGACGTGCTGGGCACGTAGATGTCAACTCGGTCGTGGGCGAGGTCGAGCGCGTTCTTGGAAGCGCCGTCGAACTTCAGCATCTCATAGGCTTGAGCCGCAAAAGCGCGGACCACGCGGATGCCTGCGAGATTTTCCTCCATCACGCGGCTTAGTACTGAAAGCCGCTCATGCAGGTCGAGCCAGGTGGCGCGCAGCCTAAGCTGTGTGGCCGATGAGCGCCAGGCGACAAAAGGCACGAAGCTCAGCGCGACCAGGCCGAGCATGGGATCGGTCGAGATCATCATGTAGGCGCCGATCCCGATCAGCATGGTGAGCAGGAGCACGCGAACGAGCGCGGTGGAAAAATACATCCGCACGCCTTGGAGATCGAGCATTCCGATGGTGATCAGATCGCCTGAATGGACCCGGTCGTGAAAGGAAAAGCTGAGACGCTGGATCTTGTCGTAGTAGGCGAGCCGCAGTTCGTACGCGACATGATGCCCGACGGCTTCGGCAAAATAGTTCTGCGCCATCGTGAAAAGGCCGCGTAGCGCGCTGACGGCGAGCAGCAGGAGAGCCGGGATCCAGAGCGCTTGTCCTGCCGCGGTCCCCGCGACACCGCCCCCGATGGCTGTCTGGGTCAGGTCGACGGCCCGGCCGAGAAGCTGGGGAATGAGCAACTGGAGGATTGCCGCCAGGACCGTCGAGCCCATAGCGAAGGCGACCTGCCAGGGATGCCGCAAATTCATACGCGTGATGCGCAACAGCGTACTCAAATCCCGGCCCCAGCGCGCCGCTTCCACATGGGTCAACGAATTTAGAGCGTTCGTTGCGCTGCCGATAGCTTCACTGCTCACGGGTGTATTCCCGACTGCATTTTGCGCCTTCGAGGCAAGCCGAAGGACCAATCATCAAAGGGGCCCGCCATTGTTAATCCTGTCCACCACCTGCAGCAGTGCCCGTTCCTATAAGCCGAGCCGCGGCTTCACTTACTGGCATGTCGATCACCGTGATTCCGCTTGCCGCAAGGAAACGCGCTTCGTTTCTGGTCAGCGTTTCCGCGTCCATTACCGCGCAATGTGGACCTCGGGAGCGCTTCATGATCTGCCTGGCGTAGGTGCGCAGCATCTGATCGTCGAAGCGGCAGCCAACGAAGAAAAATCCACGGGTGATGCGCCGTTCCTTCACCACGTCTGGGATCGGTGTCTGGATATCGATTTCGGTCAGGACTTCGACATAGTCGGAATCTGCGACGAGAAAGTTTTGCGCCGGCCTAATACTCCCGTGAGGTGTATAGAGAACCGTCTTTGCCCCCGATCGGGGGTCGAGTTCCCTCCCGGACAAATCGTAGGTTTTCGTCCAAATGTTACCGATTTCGTTCGCCCGCGTGACGCCTTGTATCTCAACGACGTCCGTTCGGCCGGTCTCTACGAGAGCCGTGCGCATCGCGCCGTCGTACCAGCTGTCGACGATGAGGGAGAGCGGCAGCCTTGCGAGCCAGGCGTGGAGGAGGGTGGGCGCCACCGGCGCTGCGAATATGTCGGTCATCCAAGCTTGAAGCGTCCGGCGATGCCGGCGCTGTTCGATGAACTGCGCAACCGACCACATATTGGTGCGGATCCTGGAAGGGGCTGGCGCCCGTGCATTGAGTGCCGCGGCAACGACCTCCGGCGTATGCGGCACAGGCGGTTCCGCACAGTTGAACCCAAGAAGACCCGGACCGAGATAGGGGATCACCTGATCGGCGGCGAGAGCTTCGTTCGCCAGGTCAAGCAGCTTTTCGGCAAAACTGTCCCGCACGATGACCAGGTGGCCCGATGTCAGGATCGTGTTCATGCTCGTTCCTCGCGACGCACCTATCAAGGGGCAGCATCAGTCCTCTTCGGAAACCTTCTTTGCCTCGACGGTGATCGGCAGACGCGTATCCCGTGGAAGATCGGGTAAGAGGAGCCGCCACCCGTTCCTGAGCGTCACAGTTCCGCCCCACAACTCTTCCTTCTCGAGCTTGATGATCGGCTCTTCGAGGTCCTTCTTCGGGACATACGCCGACAAGCCAGCATCGGTCCTGCGGATCATGACTTTCATCTGGCCGTCCCTTCATTGGTATTGCTTTCAGCACTGCAGGGCGCCTCGGCTTTGTCGAGGCTCATCAGTTCACGCGCTCGCATGCCGACGACGGTGCCACGGTCGATCCATTCGACCGCATAGATGAAGAACTGCTGGAGAAAGGTGCCAATGTCGCGCACATATCCCTCGTCGCCCTTCCGCACGAGATTTTCGCCGATCTCCCTGCCAGGATAGGTGCCGTCATTCTTTATGTGGCGAGTGGCACGTACCCGCTCTCCCGGCATGAATCGTGGAGGCCTGCGGATTTCGACCTCCTCTTCGCGTCCGAGCGACATGTCCGTTCCCTGATTTCTCTTGAGGCTGCAGATCGTGAACAAAGGCGTTCCAGGCGTCCTGCGAAGGCATCCCCGACCATGTCGGCAGCCCAATGTCCGTCACGCAGGAACGCAGGTCTTCGGCACCGGGCATACCGAGGCACATTGCTGCGCATCGAAGACCCCCTCGCACTCGGTGCACTTGTGCGGCTCGATCACGTAGCTCTCGCCTTTGAACTTGATCGCGCCGGAGGGACATTCGAATTCGCAGGCGCCGCATTGGGTGCATTGGGATGCGATGATCTTGAAAGCCATTTTAACTCCTGGTCCGAATGAATGAGACAGCTCAGGCCGTCGCCGCGAGTGCGGGGGTCCCACACGCGGCGGCGTAAATCGCGCTGATTGCGGTCTCGACATAGTCATGGGCATAAGCGTCGGTGGCTCGGATTCCAGCGTCCGCGAGCTGATCCTGCGGGCAATTTCCGATCTTGGCGCACAGCACGAAATCTATGCCCTCAAGCGCTGCGATGACGCCATCGAGGGCGGCTTCTCCGCCCCAGCCGCCGAGGCAATACTGCTCCACCTTCCGATGCCCGACAAAGCTGATCCCTCTCGGCGAGGCTTGATAAACCTGGAATTCCTTCGCATGGCCGAAATGTTCATTGACGCGGCCGCCGCCCTTGGTTGCCACCGCGAAGAGAAGGGACTTGCCGGGGCTCGCTGCCTTGACCAATCCGATCGCTTCTCTCCTAGCCGCCACGTGATCACGGCGCTCCTCCGCGACCAGTTCCCGATAGGCCTTGTGATTGCTGGCATCGTAGGTGACCTCGCCGGGAATCCGGTCGAGTGTGAATTCCTGGCCACGATCCTCACCGAGCAGGCCGACGGCATCTGCCCGGCACTGCCGGCAGTGGCGCATCAACTGGGCGCCGCCTTCGACACGATCCTGAAGAGCCTTCATCTCCATTGCGTTTGGGCCGCGTTGCCCGCTCAGTCCGTAGTGCGTGCCGTGCGCCGGGTCCGAAATCAGCGGCATGAGGTTGTGCAGGAACGCGCCTCGCTCCTTGACCCATCTATTCACCTCGATCAGATGCTCATCGTTCACGCCGGGGATCATCACCGAATTGATTTTGGTGAGGATGCCGCGCGCGGTCAGCATCTCCAGGCCCAACATCTGCCGCTCGTGCAGGATCCGGGCGGCTTCGATGCCGACGTAGCGGCGATGGTCGTAAAAGATCCAAGGATAGATCTTTGCACCGACCTCAGGGTCGACCATGTTGATGGTGATCGTCACGTGATCGACATTCATGTCGGCAAGCTCCTCGACATGGTCCGGCAGCGCGAGCCCATTCGTGGAGATGCAAAACTTGATGTCTGGGATTTCCCTGGCGACTCGTTCGAACGTTGCCTTCGTCTTCTTCCAGTCGTAACAGGCATCGCCAGGTCCGGCGATGCCGAGCACGGAAAGCTGCGGCACCTCGTTGGCGACCGCGATCACCTTGCGTAGCGCCTGGTCGGGCGTCAGCTTTTCGGAGACCACCCCAGGCCGGCTTTCGTTGGCGCAGTTATATTTGCGATTGCAGTAGTTGCACTGGATATTGCAGCCGGGCGCGACCGCGACGTGCATGCGCGCGAAATAGTGATGCGCCTCTTCTGAAAAGCAGGGGTGATCCTTGATCTTGTCCCAGACAGCCGGATCCGTGTCGTCCGGCTTTATCGACGAGCCGCAGGACGAAGACGCGCAGCCACCGGCTTTCACGGTGGCAAGCAACTGGTCATCGAATGTCGTGCTGAGGCTCTCAAGCGAAATTGCCGGTGCGGACATCGAACGGCTCCGTTGCTGGGTGACTGTCGCAGTTCAAACCGCAAGAGCTATGCCAGCTCAAAGAGCGGTTTTGGTTCACGAATTGGCTTTCGTGTCGGAATCCGTCGGATTGCTCCGACACACCTTTGTCGGGCTTCCGACAGTGGACAAGCAAATCGGGTCGCGAAGGCTACCAGCCTTGGGCGCGCAGAGTGTGAGGGAGACTACTCCGGGCTTACGTTTGACGTCATCACAACGTCTAGAATTTCTTCACCTCGATGCCATGTCGGCGCAGCGCGTAGCCGATTTGCCGCGGCGTGAGGCCGAGGATACGAGCCGCCCTGGCCTGAACCCAACCGGCCTTGTCCATCGCGTCGATCAGCCGGTCGCGTTCCGTCAGACGCGGGGGACAAGCGGGATCGTTCGGATCGCCGGCCGCAAGGGGAGATACGTTGCCTGCGGAGGCACCGATGCGACTGGCCGGCAGCCGCAATCCGACCGGCCCTGCGTTGACCCGTGCGAGATCGTCGATGATATTGCCGCCATTCGAGCGGTCGCCTCGCTTCCAGAGGAGCCAGGAAAGGCACTGGCTCTTCTTACAGGCGAAATCGGATGGCGTGATCGTCCTTGAACGCGCAAGTGTGGCCGTCCTTTGGACGCAGTTCTCCAGCTCGCGGACGTTACCAGGGAAGTAGCATTGCGAGATCAGGTCAAGCGCCGACGGCGCGAAGGCGAGTGCGCGATCGTTCTCCTTGTTGAATCGATTGAGGAAGGCGTTCGCAAGGCGTGGAATATCGCCGGGTCGCTCTCTGAGCGGAGGCAGGATAATTGGCACCACATTGATGCGGTAATAAAGGTCGGCCCTGAACTCCCCTTTTATGACGGCCGTCTCGAGGTCCTTGTTGGTGGCGCATATGAGGCGCACGTCGACCTGTAGCGTTTTGGTGCCGCCGACTCGCTCCAACTCGCCTTCCTGCAAGACACGCAACAGCTTGGCTTGAAAGGCCGGCGAAATCTCGCCGATTTCATCAAGTAGCAGCGTTCCCTCATTTGCCAATTCAAAACGACCGGCGCGCTGGGAGATAGCACCCGTGAAAGCGCCCTTTTCATGCCCAAACAGTTCTGACTCCAGAACGCTTTCAGACAGTGCGGCGCAGTTCAATTTGACGAAAGACTTCTTCCTCCGACGTGAGAGCTTATGGATGGCTTGCGCAAAGAATTCCTTGCCGGTGCCGCTTTCACCCCGCAGTAGCACGGTGGAATTGGTCCCTGCTACGACCGAGACGGTTTCGAGCACCTGCTTGAGTGCGGGGCTTTCCCCGATGATCCCGTCGATTTTGACATCCGCATGCCGGGCAGGGTCGTAGGTCCTCCCCTCGTTGGGCGATTTCTCCGGTCTCCATTGCTCATGGACAGACCGCTGACGATCTGTACTCAGGATGCGATGGAGACGGATCGTCCGGCCGACAAGGTTGGCGACCATCGTCAGGAAGTATGTGTCCTCGTCGTCGCGAAAGTCGGTGGCGCCGTCTCCGGCGCGGTCGATCGACAATGTCCCAAGGATTTTATGATCAGCCTTTAGCGGGATACCGATAAAGGCAATTGGGATGGTGCCGCTGCTCGAAGATGTTTGAAGGTCAGCCTGAAATAGTTGGGACTTGCGGACGTCCGGTATGAAGAGCGGCGTCCCCGTAGCGACGATTTGATCTGTTATGGCCTGTGGTATGACGCGGCGAGTGCCTGATTGAGGTGCGTGGGTATTGCCGGCAGTTGCGGCAATCTCCGGCTCTCCTTCAGCGTCCAGGACGACGATTGCTCCGTGACGCATCTGCAGAAACGAAGGCAGGATGTTCACGACATTGGCGAGCGTAATCTCCAGCTCGCTGGGGGCGGTCAGCACCTTCGATATCTCGTAGAGTCCCCTGAGCGCGATATCTGCTTGGGGCATGCTTTTGATGGGCGGTTCAGGGCGGGTATCCCGAGGTGCTACCTCGTCGACCCGATCTTGCGGTACGTGAGCCATGGAAACACCTCAGCGGTTGTCGTCCAGAGTGCTCCTCCTTTTGTGTCTGAGTCTGAATTGTGAAAGCACAGTATTCACGAGCTTCTCTTCGTTGCGATTAAGCAAACATAGACTTGGCGTTGGTCGCGACCTCAGGTGGAGATTAACCCTCTTGATACGTGCGTGCGTCGGTCATCCGAATTTGAAGAGGACTCCGAAACCGCCGCGTGGATAGTTCCACTCGATCTCGCCACTGGTCTCACACAAAATCCGGCAGGTGCCGCACTCCATGCAGCCGTCGGCAGTGATCTCCACTTGACCTTTGTCGTTCAACTCATAACATTTCGCGGGGCAGACGTGGGTCAGCGCGAGCAGGTTCGCGCTTGGCCTCTCGTGCGGTCGCACTTTGATATGCGGACGGCCGGAATCCACCAAGTAGCGGTTCTGGTAAAGCTTGTCCTCGACACGTGACTTCGTCACTGGGATCGTCATTTCGTCTCCCCTCAGCGCCACGCCAATGCAAGGCGGACCGCGTCGCTGACCAGCCCCCAGCGCGAGCGCGCCTTGATGAAGGCCGCCGTGGTCGCCTTTTCCTTCTCGATCTTCGGCGTGCCGTCGACACGCATGAAGTTCTGCGCGGCTTGCGACATCAACCGCGGATAAGTCGTGAAGTAATTGCAGGAATTGGTGTGGAGCAAGGCCGGCATGTTTTTGTATTTCCTTAGGTCCTTGACCACGAAGGACTTGTCCAGCATGGCTTTGTAAAGGGCGAGATTCCGTTTGGTCATAGGACCGTTGCGGCTCTTGACCTCGATGATTGCCTCAGCCGCGATGCGGCCGGAGGTCATGGCGAGGTTCGAACCCTCGCGGTGAATGGCGTTGTTCAGTTGCGCGGCATCGCCGACCACGACCCAACCGTCGCCAAAGAGCTGCGGAATAGCCTTGTAGCCGCCTTCGGGAATGAGATGCGCGGAATATTCTTTCACTTCCGAGCCGGCAATCAGCGGCCGGATCGAAGGATGGGTTTTTAAGGCGTCGAGGAGGACGTAAGGGCTCTCGACCATCGCGGCGAAATCGGAGACGAGGCAGCCAATGCCCAGTGAGATCGACTCCTTGTTGGTGTAGAGGAAGCCGAGCCCGGCCATGCTGCGGGAGGTCGTGCCCACCGCCTCGATCACGCAGCCTTCATCGCCTTTGAGGCCGAACCGCTGCTCAATGACCTCTTCGGGCAGGAAATGCATTTCCTTGACGGCGAGCGCCACGGTTTGCGGCTTCGGCATCTCGCGCAGGCCGGCCCGCGTGCCAAGCAGTCCGCAGACACCTTCTGCGAGGACGACCACGTCCGCGTAGATGGCTCCGCCGGCCCGGTCTGTGCGGACGCCGATCACCCTGTCCTTGGCGTCACGGATGAGTTCCGTCACGGTCGTCTCGCACAGAACCGTCGCGCCGGCCTCGCGCACCTTACGCGAAAACCATTTATCGAACTGGGCACGGATGATCGTGTAGCGGTTGGGCTTCGCCTCATTGAAGTCGTCCGACCGATAGTGAATCCCGGTATGGGATGTGTCGTCCATCACCCAAAGCCGCTGTTCAACCAAATGCCGCTCGAGAGGCGCATCGTCCCGGAAATCCGGGATGATCTTCTCCAGCATGTTCGCGTACATGATGGCACCCTGGACATTCTTGGAGCCCGGATATTCACCCCGCTCCAACTGCAGCACCTTCAGGCCGTGGCTGGCCATGGTGTAAGCAGCTGCGTTTCCGGACATGCCGGCCCCAATAACAATGGCGTCGAATTGTTCCTCAATCATGTCCATCCCTTAGCTCGCAAGCTTGTCGCGACTGTGGGGCGACAGCCGCCGGGTGAAGGCTTCCGTCAGTGCGGGCAGGAAGCGGATCGCGTCGGTGACGATCCCGAGGTGAGCGAAATCGAAAATCGGCGCGTTCGGGTCGGTGTTGATGGCCACGATGAGATCCGCCCCCTCGACGCCAACCCGATGCTGGACGGCGCCGGAAATCCCGGCCGCTATGTAAAGCTTCGGCCGGATGGTCTTGCCAGTTTGGCCGATCTGCCGATCAGCTGGCATCCAGCCCTTCTGGACCAACGGGCGCGAACAGCCGTGCTCGGCGCCGATTGCTCGCGCGAGATTCTTCACAAGCTGCAGGTTCTCCGCCGCGCCTAGACCGAGGCCTCCCGCAACCACGACGTCGGCATAGGCAAGATTTGCCTTTGCCGACTGACTATCCGGCAGGAAGCCGAGGATTTTGGTAACGATCTCGTCCTCGGCTACCGAGAGCTTGTGCCGGATGACACGCCCGACCGGTTTATCCGCCCGCTGCGGCATGGGCATGACCCTCGGTCGCACTGTCGCCATCTGGGGGCGGAAATTGAGCGTATAGATCGTGCACAACAAGGAACCGCCGAAAGTCGGACGGGTGGCGGCGAGCGAACCGTCGGTATCCACATCGAGTTCGGTGCAGTCGGCCGTGAGCCCTGTCTGCAAGGTCGTCGCCACGGAGCCGGCAAGATCCCTGCCGAGTGTGGTGGCACCGAGAAGAAGGATCTCGGGTTTGTGGGTATCGACCAGATCCGTCATCGCCTTGGTGAATGGCTCGTTCCGATAGTCGGCGAGCAGCGGCGCCTCGACGATGTAGACAAGGTCGGCGCCATAAGCGAACGCTTCGGCAACGGCGTTCCCGATGGCCTCTCCCGGCGGTCCAAGCACGACGCCCGCAAGCTGGACCTGAAGCTTGTCTGCTAACTTGCGGCCTTCGCCGAGCAGTTCGAATGATACGGGATGGACCTGGCCGCGTTCGAGCTCGATGAAAACCCAAACGTGCCGGTAGTCCTTGAAATGCGCGGGCAGCTCCTTCTTTATGCCGGCACGGCCGGCGGCAGGGCGAGGGGTTTCTCGGTTCGCGGTCGACATCGTCTGCTCCTTGCCCTCTCACGCGCCGCCGTTGAAGGCGAGCTCATGTTCCAATGCCGGCTGGCGGGTGAAAATTGCCGTGATGAGTTCGTCAGCGACATCGCGCAAGGCCATCTCGGCGGTGTCGATTTTTGCCGCCTTTTCCGCTCGCGCAGGAGGCGCGAAAACGCGCTTGACCACCGTCGGTGAACCGCGCAGGCCGCATTTGGTGAGATCCTCAATGCCGGCGTCGGCCGCACTCCAATTCAAGACCTGGCTGCGCGCGGCGCACAGGGCGTCCTGGATCGAGCCCCGGCGGATCTCGTTTGTGCCTTCCAGCATGGTGAT
The DNA here is from genome assembly GCF_040323505.1 of Mesorhizobium sp. M0040. Classification (NCBI taxonomy): domain Bacteria; kingdom Pseudomonadati; phylum Pseudomonadota; class Alphaproteobacteria; order Hyphomicrobiales; family Phyllobacteriaceae; genus Mesorhizobium; species Mesorhizobium sp. M0040. The sequence continues at coordinate 56,235 of NZ_JAMYVA010000024.1, read as the reverse complement.
CAGGCAAGGGAGCCTGCTCTTCAGCATCTGTGTGCCGCCTTCGGAGCGGCGCTCGACCCTGATCTCGCGCGCAGCAAGGTCAATAGAGGCGATCTTCGCGACATAGGTCAGTTGCAGGAGTCCGAGGCGCTTGGCGATGCCGGGCCCGACCTGGGCGGTGTCGCCATCGATCGTCTGCTTGCCGGTGAAGACGAGGTCTGGCGTGCCGAACGTCTCGCCAACCTTCGCGATCGCCTGGGAAAGGGCGAACGAGGTCGCCAGCGTGTCGGAGCCGGCAAAATAGCGGTCGGTCAAGAGCACCGCTCGGTCGGCGCCGTAACCGAGCGCCTTGCGCAGCGCGTCCTCTGCCATGGGCGGACCCATAGTGAGCACGGTGACTTCGCCACCATAGGCGTCGCGCAGTCTGAGGGCTTCTTCGAGGGCGAACAGGTCGTAAGGGTTGATGATGGTCGGAACACCCTGGCGCATGATCGTGTTCGTCACCGGATGGACCCTTATCTGTGCCGAGTCCGGCACCTGCTTGATGCAGATTACGATGTGCATTGGCGGTTTCTCCAGGCTCCTGTCCGGATGCGGGCTTGGCGGTTCATCTCCTTGGGTTGCATCATTCGTGCCAACTGTTGGTTGCTTCTGAGGGCGCCGTGGTGATGACCGGATTTGTCGGCTTCTCGACATTGTCGCGTCGCAACCCGTGTCGCGGTCATTCCTGTCCGAACCGCTTCAGTACGGAGTCGAACGGGACAAAGGTGCGGCGCGGCGTGGCAGGTTTGTTCGGATCGTGGTCTTTGAGCACCTTGAAGACCCGATGCGTGAGTGGCGAGGAAATCACGAAGTCCTCGTAAGCGCGTTCGAGCGTCGCGCGCACCCGCGCGGCAATCACCTGGTCGGGCAGACCGGAGAAATCTTCTTCGGCAAGGTATTGGCCCACGCGCTTCATGATATGGAGCCGCGAGACATTCAGCACCTTCGGATCATAGGAGACGCCAAGGACTGCGAAGAACTCCTCCGCAGCCGACAGGCGCTTCAGTCGTGCGAGGATGTCGGTGACATCGATGGGGCGGCTGTCAGCGGAACAATTCATTGCATTCTCCCTGGTCGGAAAACTGTGGTGTCGGTGCGCTCGCGCACGGCTGACCGGGACCCGCACAGCTCCGCGAGGGATGCCTCGCTGCACATTCCATCGTAGAGCTCGACCAGTTGAGTTGCAGTGACGGTCGATTTGGTCTCGGCCGCCTCGCGCCGGACGCGGGCCACCATTGCGGCTGCCAGATCCGGGTCGAGATCGCGACCGCTTTCGCTCAGCACATGGGCAATCGCGGTGGCGCCGGAATGCTTGCCGATGACGATACGCCGGCAGCGGCCCACGAGAGCCGGATCGAGCCCTTGATAAGTACGCGAGTCCTTCAGCAGCCCTGCGACGTGTATGCCGGATTCGTGCGTGAAAACATCGGCGCCGACGACCGGCTTAATGGCCGCGGGCTGCCGGCGGGCGGCCCAAGCCACCTGACCGGCGAGGTCGGGCAATGCCGTCAGCTCGATGCCGGTATCCGCGCCGTCGAGGACCGCCATCGCGGCGGCCACCTCTTCCAGCGCGGCATTGCCCGCACGCTCGCCGAGCCCCAGGACGGTGACGGACGCATGGCGCGCGCCTGCGCGGATCGCGGCCAGCGTGTTGGCGGCAGCAAGTCCGAGATCGTTGTGCGCATGAAATTCAAGGTCGATTGGAGACTGCGCCACGAGCTGGGCGACAAGTTCGAAGGTCGAAAACGGGTCGAGAACGCCGACTGTGTCGGCTAGCCTGACGCGGCTTGCGCCGGCGCGTGCAGCCGTCTCGATGACGCGGGCGAGATGATCCCGATTGGCCCGCGAGGCATCCTCGCAGCCCACCGCGACAAAGAAGCCGGCGGCGGCTGCGCGCCTGACCATATGCTCGATGACCTGGAGCGCTCCCGCCTTATCGAGGCCGAGCTTGGCGGCAAGTTGGATGTCCGACGCGGGCAGCGATAGATTGACGGCGTGGACGCCGCTCTCGATCGCTGCATCGAGATCCAGCGACGTCATCCGGCACCAGGCCATGAGCCGAACCGGGAGACGCCGCGCGACCGCGGCGCGAATTGTTTCGATCTCATCGGCGCCCATGACCGGCGTGCCGATCTCGATCTCTGTGACGCCGGCCGCCGCAAGAGACTCGGCGATCTCCAGCTTTTCCGTCCTGGTAAAGGCGACGCCGGGCGCCTGCTCGCCATCGCGCAAGGTCGTATCGTTGAGAAAGACATGACGGGTCATGAACGGTAGCCTGTTCTGCTGCCGCTCAGGCATAGGCCGGATTGGACGTCTTTGGAGCTTCGCTTACCCGGCCCAGAACTGGGAAAGCCACGCAGCTTCTCCACGATTGCCGGTATGACCCCGAGAACCCGGTCGACGTCCGCTTCGCCGTTGTCCCGCGCCAAGGAGAAGCGGACTGCCGCGTGTGGCGTTTTCATCGCGCTCAGGACATGGCTCGGTTCCAGAGAGCCGGAGGTGCAGGCAGAGCCGGAGGAACACGCGATGCCCACGCGGCTGAGGAGGAGTGGAATTCCATCACTTTCGACATGTTCGAAGGAGATGTTTGCGGTGTTGGGCAACCGTTCCAGGGGATCTCCAGTGACACAGGTGCTTGGGATGCGCTGGAGAATCCCGTCCTCTAAACGGTCGCGGAGCGACTTTACCCGTGTGGTCTCGTCGTCCATGAATTTCAAGGCGAGTTCGGCCGCCATGCCGAGCCCGACTATGCCGGGCGTATTCTCGGTGCCAGCACGCCGGTTGTGTTCTTGGTGGCCCCCCTTGATCAGCGAGTGGAAATTGACGCCACGTTTTACGAAAAGCGCGCCGATCCCTTTCGGCCCGTGCAGCTTGTGGCCGGAGAGCGACAGCATGTCGATTGCAGTCGACTTCAGGTCCATCGGAAGCTTGCCGACCGCCTGCACAGCATCGGTATGGAAAAGGGCGCCCACTTCCTTGGCCAACTCGGCAAGCCTGGCCACGGGGAAGATCACACCAGTCTCATTGTTCGCCCACATTATCGAGACGATTGCCACCTGTGGGGTGAGGGCGGCCATATAGGCGTCGAGGTCGAGCCGGCCACGGCAATCCACCGGGATCCTGTGCACCTTGACGCGGCGGGTCTTCTCAAGATGCGCGCAGAGCGTCAGCACGGCGGGATGCTCGACCGCGGACGTCACGATCTCGGTTCGGTTGGGCGCCGCCTCGAGCGCCGAAAGAAGCGCTGCATTGTCGCTTTCTGTCCCACCCGAGGTGAAGGTGATCTCATCGTCGAACTCCGCGCCGATCAGAGCTTGCAACTGCCTCCGCGCCTTTCTCACCGCCGCACTGACTGCGGCGCCAAGAGCGTGCGCCGACGAAGGGTTGCCGAATTGATCCCTAAAGAACGGCAACATCGCTTGCACGACCTCAGGATCGACCCGTGTGGTTGCGTTGTTGTCGAGGTAGACAGGTTTCATGTGCGATCCTCAGTTGACCGGAATGACGCGAGCGTGCGACCGCCTCATTGAGCCTCTGGCGCATGCCGTTGATGATGATGGGCCCGAACTGGCAGCCGGCGCAGACGCCCGAGAGTTTGACGTAGACCGGATCGGCGTCGACATGGACAAGTCCGCAGTCGCCGCCGTCAGCCCGCAGGTAAGGACGCCCCAACACGACAACGTTATCGATAAGCCGAATTTGGCGCAGCGGCGCGATTTGGCCGCCAGCTTGGGTGCCACCAGGAACCGAACTGTTTCGGGAGGCGACGTTCTTTGCATCCTACCTGAAGCGATTGCCGGTCCCAAGATCGGCTTCGACCTTGCCTTGTTCTTGAGGACAGGGACATCTGTTGTGCCGGCCATATAAGCCTCCTCTGCCGCAAATGAGTGCGTCGGCGGCAATCGCTTCATTGACCCGCACAGGCGCTTCGGGCGATCAACTGAAGGACTTGCCGCAGCCGCACTTCTCGCGCGCGTTGGGGTTATCGAAGACAAAGCCGGAAGATTCGAGCCCGGTGAGGAAGTCGACGGTCATGCCGGCGACATGCGGTTGGGAGCCCGCGTCCACGAACAGCTTGATCCCATCTGTCTCGGTGATGGCGTCGCCCTCGCGCGACACGCTCTCCAGGCCCATTAAGTATTTGAAGCCGGCGCAGCCGCCGGCCTGGACCATGATGCGAAAGCCTTCCGCCGGCTCGCTGGCGCCGGAAAGAGCAGTCTTGATGGCGGCAACAGCGTTGTCGGTGAGCGTAATCATGGCTCCATTCTCCTCAGTCCGGGACCTGCTTGCGCATCACGTTGCATGCACCGTGCCAAAGCGAAAAAATGTTTCAACACAGCGCGGCATCTCTGACATTGCGGTGGTTCTTGTGAGTCCATTGCTGCGAAGGTGTCGGCCAACCGACACGTACTGTCGGGTTTGTCGGGTCCGCCACGGGGGATGTTGGGCCTGAGTTCTTGGCTGAACTCACATTAAACCAATGACCATTACAGAAGACTTCTTCTGAGCTTGCTTCGGCGCAATTGGCACGGTTTTTGAAGCTCCATTTGGCGAGGCGGCAAGAGACTGCCGATCCACAATCATGTCGTGGGTGCCCTCGCGATCGATGGGGCGAAGCAAGGGAGCAACATGTCAGGACTGGGTCAGATACGCTTTGTTTGGCAAAGCAGCGCCGCCTGTGGCAGCCGAATGCCCGATTGGCCGATTGCGACAACACCCACAATCGCTCACCACCGCCCAGTGGCCCCCGGCCGGCTCGATGGGATTCCATCGGCATGTGCCTGCTCGTGTCACTCGGGTCTCGCCGCTCCGACAGCACCCCCGGTTTTCGCGCGGGTGCGACGACGTGCGCACGCTGTCCAGCGACACTTTGTTCACGGGCCAGCAGCAGATCAGGGTCGAGCATTACGGCACGCCCTATCGGCTGCAGATTCCCCGGCAGGGCAGCTGATCCTTACACGTAGGTGGAAGCAGGGGTAAGACATGGACCAGCGCGAGAAACCGTCGCCGGACGAAATCCGGCGGGCGTGCGAAGACAATCCGAAAATCCGGGAGCATGATATCGCCGCTCGATTGGGCATTTCGGAAGCCGAATTGGTCGCGGCGCATTGTGGTCACGGCGCGGTGCGCATCGAGCCGCGCGTCGATGATCTGCTGACCGGCCTCGAAGCGGTCGGCGAGGTGATGGCGCTCACCCGCAACGAAAGTGCCGTGCACCAAAAGATCGGCGTTTACGACAAAGTGGTCACCGGCAACCCGCATGCCATGGTGCTCGGCGACGAGATCGACCTGCGCATCTTCCCGAAAGCGTGGGCGTATGGCTTCGCCGTCGAGAAGCGCGAGGGAGCCGAGATCCGCCGCAGCCTGCAATTCTTTGATGCCACCGGCGAGGCGATGCACAAAGTGCATCTCAGGCCCGCCTCGAACCTGCATGCCTATCAGAATCTGGCGGCAGAGCTCGTATCCTCCGACCAGGATCCGATCATATCGGTCGAGGCGAGCGGGGCGCGCGATAACGCAGTGAGTCCAGACCAAGCCGCCACGGTCGACGACCTACGCGAGCACTGGAGCCGGCTGAGCGACGTGCATCAGTTCTACCATATGTTGAAGACACTGAAGCTCAGCCGCTGCCAGGCGATGCGTATGGCCGACGAGGATTACGCCTGGCTGCTCGACAATGATGCCGTTGGCGCCCTGTTCCAACAGGCGGCCGAAGACGAGATGCCGATCATGTGCTTTGTCGGCAATCGTGGTTGCATCCAGATCCATTCCGGCCCGATCAAGTCGGTCAAGCAGATCGGGCCGCGGATCAATGTGCTCGACGAGACCTTCCATCTGCATCTTAGGACCCATCACATCCGCGAGGTCTGGGCCGTGCGCAAGCCGACGAGGGACGGTCACGTCACGTCCATTGAAGCCTATGGCGCCGACGGCAACATGATCATCCAGTTCTTCGGCACGCGCAAGGAAGGCGAACGCGAGCGCAGCGACTGGCGGTTTCTGGCCCAGAGTCTGCCACGCGTTCCCGGTCCGACCGACAGGGATGTGTAGAGCCGACAGGCCATCGGATTGAACCGGCCGCCATAGGACTCGGCACCACGTTCCGACAGCGGCTCGCGCTGTGCGATAGAGCTTGCCGTCGTAGCGCATACGGACGGTCAGGTGTGCACGCCGGAATTGTCCTCATCGATACAGTCAAGCTCGTCGTCGGCCGGACCGCTGCGCACGAGTGCATCGCCGTCTAACCAGAAATCCTTGCAGCGGCTGCATACAACGCATACGCCATCAGCGCCGAACCGAAGCGCGGCTCGAGCTTGTTGATAGTTTCGATCATCGCGCGCATGTAGGCGGAACTTGAGTTCTGCATCGTTTCTCCCAAAAACATTGCGAAATTTTCTCGGGTGGAACGACCTTTCTGCATCAGTGCGAACGCAAGTTCCGCCAGCGGCCGTAGGCGGGAGCTGGCCGCCGTGGAAGTCGCCAATCAATGTTGAAACGGGCGAACAAACTGGAAGAGTGCTCCAATTATGGCGCACAGCTCATTTTTGCGTCGGAGCAGCGCGAATTTGACCGGACCCTCAGCAGAAGTTGAGATCTCGTGCTCAATGGTGCTGAGCTCGGCACGCCACTGTGCGATTATCAAATCATATTGGTAAACGGCGTCTCTTTCACTGGAGGAGACAGCGATAAGTTTGGCAGGATCAATAGGCAACGAAATTTCGCAAGCGGATCGGCAGTATTCGGAGCCGACGGGACATGCGAGTACGACATGGTACACCTTTAAGTTAGAATTGATGGGAAGGTCGCCGACCCCGTCGGAAGACTTGCTGGAATTGTCTCGTACAACAGGGCAGCTGTCAAATTTTTTCGGACGGTGGCTCACGTTATAGTTGTCGTCGCTTCCGAAGATGAGATGGCGTGCTCTAGCGAGGTTAGGCAACACCAACGTCATCTCAACAGCGGGCTGGGTTGGAACCTTGGCGTTCGAATCGGCGGGAACGAGCACAGCGCGCCATGTCCGGACCACAGGATCGCCATCAGGACCGTCGCGTATTGACCCAAGGACGAAGCCGCTCGCGCGGCACTGGCGCCCGTGGTGAGGGTGCGGCAATGATCTGAACGCCGTGCATTTGTGGGTTTGCGGTCCTGGCTGACGACTGGGGTCTTCTCAACCATCAGACAGGAGGTTCCCATGACGGAGGAGAGGACCACCCCGCTGCGCGAGCGGATGATCGAAGACATGCGCATCCGCGGAATGGGCGACAAAGCCCAGCAGGCTCATATCCGAGCCATCAAGGATTTCGCCAGGTTTCTGAAGCGATCTCCGGACACCGCCACACCTGATGACCTGCGCGCCTACCAGCTGCACATGACGAATGCCGGGGTGACACCCACGACATTCAATGCCCGCATCGTGGCGCTGCGGTTCTTTTTCGGCACCACCTGCGGGCGTGAGGACATGAAGCGGCATATGCAGTTTCGCCGCCAGCCGCGGAAGCTGCCCGTGGTGCTCAGCGTCGAGGAGGTTTCCGACCTTCTGATGGCGGTCCCGGGGCCGGGCCTCAAATATCGAGCGGCGCTCAGCATCTCCTATGGGGCCGGGCTAAGGGCGTCAGAGGTCTGTAACCTCAAGATCGGCGACATCGACGGTAACCGGATGCTGATCCATGTCGAACAGGGCAAGGGGCAAAACGACCGCAAGGTCATGCTGTCGCCCGGGCTGCTGGAGCTCTTGCGCGCCTACTGGCGCGAGGCGCGGCCGCAGGGCTGGCTGTTTCCCGGCAAACCCAGGATCAACCCGATCTCGCCGCGGCAGCTCAACCGCGCCTTCACCTCGGCCAAAAACATGGCCGGGATCGGCAAACCCGCAACGCTGCACACGTTGCGGCACAGCTTCGCCACGCATCTCCTGGAAGCGAACACCGATGTTAGGGTCATTCAGGTCCTGCTCGGGCATGCCCGGCTCAATACCACCGCGATCTATGCCCACGTTGCCACCAAGACGATCCGCGGCACGGTCAGCCCGTTCGAGGCGTTGAAGAAGCTTCAGGACCAAACGCTCCGACGCGGATTGGAGTAGCGCCCCGGTCACGTGGCCCGGGCCACGCTGGAGATCGCTGACATCTTTCGCACCTACGGCTCCGCGTGGCGGCGGGCCAATGCCGGGCATGTCAGCCTGGCCCAGCTCAAGGTCATGTCGGCGATTGAAGCCTGCCGAACCGAGGCGCTCGGCGGGCATGTGGCGGCTTGCACCAAGTGCGGGCATAACCACATCGCCTATAATTCCTGCAAGAACCGGCACTGTCCGAAGTGCCAGGGACCTGCGGCGCGGGATTGGATGGCCGCCCGCGCCGCGGATCTGCTGCCCGTGGAATATTTCCACGTGGTCTTCACCCTGCCTGCCGAGATCGCTCAGATCGCCTACTGGAACAAGAAGGCTGTCTATGACCTGCTGTTTCGGGCATCGGCCGAGACGCTGAGCACGATCGCGGCCGATCCCAAGCGGCTCGGCGCACGCATCGGCATGACCAGCGTGCTGCACACATGGGGATCGGCGCTGACGCATCACCCTCATGTCCATATCTCGTGCCCGGAGGGGGACTGTCGCCGGATGGCACGCGGTGGATCGGCTGCCGCCCCGGGTTCTTTCTGTCCGTGCGGGTCCTGTCGCGGCTGTTCCGACGGCTCTTTCTGGAAGGCCTGATGGCGCTGCATCAATCAGGCGATCTGGCCTTCTTCGGGGAACTGGCCGGGCTTGCACAGGCTGACACCTTCGCCGCCTGGCTCGCGCCGCTACGCAAATCCGAATGGGTCGTCTACGCCAAGCCACCGTTCGGCGGTCCCGAGGCCGTGCTGGCCTATCTCAGCCGCTACACCCATCGCGTGGCGATCTCGAACAGCCGCCTGATCAGGGCTAATTCCGAGACCGTCACCTTCCGCTGGAAGGATTACCGGATCAAGAACGGTGACCGTCACAAGGTGATGAGGCTGGCCACCGACGAGTTCATTCGCCGCTTCCTGATTCACGTGCTGCCCGACGGGTTCCACCGCATCCGCCATTACGGCCTGCTGGCCGCAGCAGGCCGTAAGGCCATTGTCACGAAGATCAGGAAATTGCTCGGGGCGGAAACGCCATCGCCAGATGAAGCGCCAAGCGCCGAGATCACCCCGCTCACCCTGAGGGAGCCATGCCCGGACTGCGGCGGCCCGATGCGCATCGTCGAGATATTCCGCCGTGGCCAGCAACCCAGATCCCGGGCGCCACCGAGGGAAAAGGCCGCATGACGAAATGCATGCCACATCAGCCAAGGCCGGCCCGGATCTGCGGTGCGCTCCGGGGTGGCGCCGGTTTGCGTCAGGCTTTGCCGAACACCGCAAAATCGCCGAGACACAACGGCAGACGGCCTCAAGGACCAGCCCTCATCACATCATTGGCCGTTGTTGCGCCACCCCGATTGCTGCTGTTGTGCCCGCCGGTCACCGCCAGCCGCACGCTTTCCCCATAGGCTCCACCCAGCCCCCGCGGCCTCCTCCTTGGGAGGTTTTCAACGCGGGCCGACACAGGCCCAGCCGCCACTGTCACGCCGCGGCCCGCATCGAAAAACCTTCACCATTGGCGACCTTCATTGTCCCCTTTTCGAATGGCAGCAATGCGCCTCTTCCCGGACGTACCTGCTGGCGCATCGTGTCGTACGTGAAGCCCTCAGACGTTCGGGCGTTCTTTGTGTCAGTGAAGGCGGGCAAGACCGCCGCGAACGTAAAGACCAGTAAGAAGCGCGGGCGCGCCATCGTTACAGGAGGACAGGGAACGGCGAAGCGGACTATTGGCTTGCTGTCGGGCATCATCACTCATGCGGTCTCGCTTGGCCTGATCGAGCGGAACCAGGCACATGGCCTTCGCCTGCCGACAGATGGCAAACGCAAGCTCTCCGATTTCCCTGCGAAGTATGCTGCGCTTGGTCGAGCGCTCGCGGAAGCTGAGGCGAACGCTGAACCCTGGCAGGCTGTCACTGCGGTTCGGCTTGCGGCCCTGACCGGCATGAGGCGTGGCGAAGTCATCGGCCTGCGCTGGGCCGAAGTCGATCTGAGTGGCCGCTGCCTGCACCTAACGGACAGCAAGACCGGGGAGAGCGTTCGCCCGTTGAGCCGGGCCGCTGTCGATCTACTCCTGTCGATCCGAGAACGCAAAGAGAAGGGCGACTTTGTGCTTCCGAACGCAAGGCCGATGCACCGGTTTGGTGGTTTGCCGAAGGCCTATTTGCGGATCGTGCGCTATGCCGACCTGGACGAAGCCGACCGCGATGCGCTGGCGATCTGACGCTGCACGGTTTGCGGCATGGCTTTGCGACAACAGCGGACGGCTTAGGCATGACGCTCCCGACATGGCCGCGCTGCTCGGTCATTCTGCCGGTGGCGTCACAGCCGGCTATGTGGCACGCGTCGACGCCGTGCTGACAGCCGCCGCCGACAAAGTCGCCGATGAAGTATCGCGGATGATGGGCGAAACGCGGAGTGCGACTGTAATTGATCATCCGGCAATGCGCGAAAAATTATCAGCCTAGTTCGCGATCATTGATGTTATTGCAGTTTTCCGATTGGTGGACACAACCATTGGTCACGAAAAGTCATCTCAGCTAATCGAAAGAAAGGCATGACCAATGTTGACCTTCGCGAATATTCCTCCCCGCCTAACGCGCGCTGAGGCTTCGCTCTATCTCAGGGAACGGCACGGCATCAGCCGATCCAACGGCACGCTGGCAAAGCTCGCCGTGATCGGAGGTGGGCCGGTCTTCCGAAAGGCTGGTACGCGCCGGGTCGTCTATGACGTTTCTGAATTGGATCGGTGGGCGAACAGCATCACTTCGGAATCGATAGCGTCGACCAGCGCTGCTGCGTGATCACCATGGCCGAAGACATAGTTTTCTGCGCGAGGACTGGACACCGGATCGTCGGGGACAACGTGATCCCGTTTCCTCGCCCCCACGCGAAGCCCGTCCCCGCTGAGGCGATAGAGCCAGCTGACGCTCTCACTATCAAGCCAGCCCTGGCGGCCGGTCAAACCTTTGATGAGATTTGCGACGACTGCGCGAAGGCGGAGCTTGCCGCCATCCCGTACCTCGCATCGGAAGACGATCCGATCTAGTCGCATGCAAATGAACGCTCAAGCGCCGTATTCCTTTTCCGACTGGCAGGAAGGCAAGCAGCCAAAGAAGGGCTGGGATTGCGCCGATGCCATCGGCGACGGATGGACATGATCAGCTTGACGCCTTCATGCGCGCGACCGCAAGGCCGTGGTCGCCACCTGGGGCTGTCGAGCGCCCGCGCCCGGTTGAAATCGTCTCCACGCTCCAGGCTGAGCCGCCGCGCGTCAAGCCCCTGATCAAGGTGGTGAAACGCGAAATTCACCGGGCGGTCAATCAAGCCGTCGCAGTCCTCTCAAATCGGGACTTTGGTATTTTTTCGCGCGCAGACGAACTTGTTCGCCCGGTCACCCACCGCACTCCCTCTCAGACCCTAACTGTTGCCAAGCAGGGCGAGAATGTTAGCCGTCCTGACGGATCGGTGATCGTCACAGCCCTAACTGAGGCCGCCCTTATCGAGGTACTGACCGAAACGGCACTGTTTATGAAGTTCAATCTGCGGGTCAATGACTTCGTCCCATGCGACTGCCCGCCCGAGGTGGCAAAAATGGTCCTTGCGAGAAAAGGCCACAACTGGACCATGCCGCGCCTGAAGGCAGTTATCAGCGCGCCGACGCTGCGGCATGACGGTACGGTCCTCAGCGAACCTGGGTACGACGCGGACACCGGCTTGCTCCTTGTGGGTGAACGCCTATGGAGGCATGTCCCTGAAACGCCGTGCAAACGGCAAGCCATGGACGCCCTCGCCGTCTTGTCGGAACCGATCGCCGCGCTTCCCTTCGAAAGCGAAAGCGATCGCGCTGCTGCCCTGGCGCTGCTGATCACGAGCGTTCTGCGCCCTAGCCTGAAGACTTCGCCTATGTTCGCGGTATCCGCCCCCTCTGCCGGCACCGGCAAGAGCCTAGTAGTCGATGTCGCGGCGGTCATGGCAACGGGTCGGCGGGCGGCTGTCATCACACCAACGCCAGACGAGGCGGAACTTGAAAAACGGATCGGGGCGTGCGCGCTCGCTGGCGATCCGATCCTAAGCGTCGACAACGTTACCCATATCCTGCGCAGCGACCAACTGTGCCAGATGCTCACGCAAGATGAGGTCCAAGTTCGCGTGCTCGGCTCATCAAAGAACGTCCGCATTCCGGCCACCAGCCTGATTTGCGCCACGGGAAAAAACCTCACGGTCTATGGTGATTTGAACCGACGGACGATCTAAATCCGGCTAGACGCCAAGTGCGAGCGCCCTGAGGAGCGGCGTTTCGAGTTCGACGCAATAGACCTCGCTATGCGCAAGCGGCCCGAACTTGTTGCGGCGGCGCTGACGGTCGAGCGCGCCTACCTGTCAGCTGGTGCGCCCAACAGGGCCTCGCCCATGGGCGGATTTGAAGACTGGAGCGATCTGGTGCGATCTTCCCTGATCTGGCTTGGGCTGGCTGATTGTCGGGGCGATGTCGCCGCTCAGCGAGCAGCGGACCCGGAGAAGGATGAACTTGCCGAGATCATCGAAGCGCTGCCGAACGGGCCTTTCACAACGCGGGAAATAGCTCTGCGCGTTGCTGATAGTCCGCTTCTAAGGGAAGCGCTGGGCGGCTTCATCGAGCGGAGCGGCGCATTTTCAAGCGGTTCGGGAAGTATCTGGCGCGATATGCCGCAACGCGGATCGGCGGTCGATGGATTGAGCAATTGCCCCGTGAGAGCAACAGCAACTGCACTGTTTGGCGCGTGGCCGGCGAGGGTCACGATCATTCGTCGTCGCCGTCTGGCGGTTCGAAACCGGAGTTGACCGGCTGGTGACCCCCATGCGGAGAGCCAGCAGGCACCTGTAGGTGTACCCAGCCGTAGGCGGGCTCACCAGCTCTGTCCCGTTCCATGTATCACCAGCGCTGCGGTCTCCGCGCAATTGGCTGCGGCCCCGTCTTATGTCGCCGACACGATCAGGTGACTTGCACCGGATTTTTCTGGCCTAGATAAATCCCACTTTCCAAAGCCTACGGCACGTGATATGACTTGGCTATGGTCCTCACGCGAACAGAAACGCGTCGTGGATTTTGGCGCCAGGTTTGTGAGGCTGTCATGTAACCGTAGTCGAGGTTCCCGCGCCGAAATGGCATGGACGAATGAGAGGCCGCCTTGTGCGGCCTTCTTTATCAGACCATCGAAATATGGATAGCATCATTGATAGCGTAGGCAGCGTCAGAGCCTGCCATCCTAGCCTCAGCTAGCAGCCTTTTTAGGCTGTACTCGTAGTCATAGATGTACTTCTCGCGCCCGTCCGGATGACCAAAGCCCAATACTCCGTACCAGAGCATCAGGCGAAATGCCTCCGCGGATTGGTCATCATCTAGACCAAACGCTCGGAACCCATCTAGTACTTTATCTTTCGTCAAGAATTTCGGCTGTCCGATAAAAGCGAATAGAATGTCCGCCGAGAGCCCCGAGACGTCGCGGATCTCATACCCAAAATCTTCGACAAGAAGGTTGGCATGCTGCCGCACCGCATCGACTATGTCGGTTTCGGTAACCTTGCCGTTTCCCCGATTGATTGCGTTCGCTAACGAGTTCTCTACTATATTAATAAGGAAGCGGGGCCTCATTAGACAATGGTCGACACAATATTCGAACGAATCCCTGGATCCAACTGAGTCGCAAAATGTTCGCTGCCACAGCTCCTGAAAGCTGGAACTAATGTTGTTTTGCGATGACTGCAGCCGCTTAAATATTACCTGACGGAGCTTTGCTCTATCCGTCCAGTCAATTCGAATTTGTCCGCCCTTGCCACGGTCAGGCGTGTCCTCGACCAGAAGTTCGTAAATGTCGTTGCGTAGGAAAACTACACTGGCAAAATCTCGGTCGATTCCTGCGAAATCACGACGTATTTTGTCAAGGGTCTCGATCATCAGCCGCACCATTCTGATGTCGAAACTTTGCACTCCGTTTGCTGGCCAACCCTTGTCTATGTTGTCAAATAAGACCAGCATCCGAGATTTCTGGTCCGTGTACTTGGCAACCAGAGCCTTGATCTGATTGATGCCGCCACGAAATACAATGTTCGTTAACCGCTCAGGACTGAGGGCCTGTCCGCTCCTCTTCAATGCCGCGATTTCTTGCAGAAGATGGCGGCTTAGGAGGTTGATTCGGGAAGTAAAATCCCCTTGGCCTACGATCTCGTATCGGTCTAAGGCTGCATCAATCTCGGTTAGTATAGCCACCGAACGGCCGTCAAACTTCAGTCTGTGTTCATACCCCCTGCGGATCGTGAACAGCGTCTCCGACAAGAAAACAAAGTACCAAAAGGCCGCCAATGTATGATCAAAAACACCTACCTCGACGAGCTTGAGTAACTCTTGGCGAAACAAGCTCAGCTGGTGCGACTCGGGCTTCAGGTCGGTTACGAAGAAATTCTTTTGGGTCCTCGTCGTGTCGCGCACCATAAAAAATATAGCGGTTTTCCCAGAGCCTTTTCGACCGGCAACGATCCCTAACTCTCCACGAAGAGTTCTGACGTACTCTGATGTCTCAACGAAATAGTTCTCTAAGGTGCGGAATTCATTCTCGGCCGCAGAGGCGCCTAAGCTGACCCTTTGTAGGTCGCTTCGCCGCGGTTTGTTTCGGTGGGTGCTCAAGCCCTGAATGGCTATTATTGCAGCTTTAGCAAATTGAGATACCGTCTCCTCTATCGCCTCTTCATTTCTCACAGTGGTAACAGCCTCTCGATAATCGAGCGGTATGGGCGAGCCAGTGGAATCTTGCTGGATTAACAGTGTCTCCCGACCCAGGCCGTGGCAAAGGCCGGCAAGAAAGGAGGCGCGGAGATTATGGCGGGGCGCGTCATCAACATTTGCGCCTAAGAACGGTACAATAATACCCGATGACGAAGTTGCCTCGCCGATCATGGCAATCACTGAAAACCTCGGCGACTCAACAGGATCATGGCTCCTGTAAAATACCTTGGAACCTTTTATGCTCGATACAATCGAATTGCGGAAATCGGTTTTTCTGAGGGGATCTATGAGAAATAAGGGCTGGCTCGCGTTGACAGGCTTGCCATATAGGTCAAGCAAGCTCGTCGAGGGCAGCTTCGTAAAAAGCGAAACCAGACCGCTGCTACTTTCGTAGGTTTGGAACCCGATCACGTCAAACAGCCCATCTTGCATTACGTTTTTTGTTGCGTCTGCAAATGACACGTTGACGACGGGCGCGATCGAACAACCGGACCCAACCGCGAAGCCCATTTCATAGTAAACATTCATGTTAGGAAAGGTTATATCGCATAAAAGCGTGTCGGATTTCTCAACAAGGCTCCGAATGCGATCGGGGATATTATCTCCGAATACGTCCATGCTTGGCCATGGAGTTACCGTAAGTTTGCTTGTTACCAGCTGCACCTGAGAGCAAGCACTAGATATTGTTCGGGTTAAATCGGCTGGGCTGCTGGGGAACGCAAAAAAAGCTCTGCGGAATTTGGATTGTTCCATCTACCCCTCCCGGAAGTTTACCGATGCTCCCCCTTGAGACCATCGCCGAACGCATGCCGGGGCGCAAGCAATAGTTGAGGGTGTTAAAAGTCCTGCACATCGTTCCTGAACCTGAGCGGTCATTAATGCCTGGGAAACGCGCTTCGCCCTCGCATCCAAATCGTGACTGTCCACGACCTGGGTCCCAATCTGGGCATATTGACAGAATTGAACGCGATCCGTGCCACGCAATACGCGCGCGCTGGACAGGGCAAGCCCCGCCTAGAAAACCAACGTCTGAGGAAATCAGGTTGTCGCCTTCCTTCAAGCCACCAATCGAGGCGGCCGTTCAAGGGACCTGCAAAAAAACCTGCCGTTGAGCGAACCCCTCCTCACACCACAATCCGAAACGGGGGGAGGCGTCGAAAGGGCTACCGGTTAGATGATGGCTTTCTTGTCGCTACTGGTCAGCCTCCAGGATGTCTCCGGTATAAACGGTAACCTATGTGTCCAGAATGGACCCTGATGTTTTTGGCGCACCCGACAGGATTCGACCCTGTGACCTCTGCCTTCGGAGGGCACAAGCGTTTAGACATCCAAACTTGCGTGCAATCCTCCATGTGGTGCATTTGGTGTGGCCATTTATCTGCCCGGCCGGAAGCAGTTTGGTCGCTGTGAGCCTTGGATGCTTTTGCAGCGCTAGTGCAGTGCGCGATCCTTTCCCAGACAGCCGGGATGGCTAGGGCCCGTCTAGTTTGCGCCAGAGAACGAACCTACTGGCGTGGGAGAGCCTCTCCAAGGCGACGCCACGTACTTGAAACGCCCCTAACCATCCGACTTCAGCAGATGCTTACAGGAACCCTGCGGATTGCAGCCCAATTTCCGGCGAGGTTGATCAACATTGCTGGTTTGCTGCCAAATTCAGCTTCTATATACACAATGGTTGGGAACCGTCGTTTGACTGTCTTTGCAGGAGGGCAGACGACCCTCTCCTGCGGTGATGCAAATCTTTAAATGCCAAAGATGCAAAAATCCCGGCAAAAATGCAGAACTCAAGTTCCCGCTACAGCGCAAGCGCCGCCGGGTCTTGTGGGACCGCACCACTTGCGCTGGATCGCGTCGTTGCTCAATCCGGGCCATGCGAGCGATCTCCTCGCTCGTCGACCGGAAGGCAGTGCAGCAGCAGCCAGGCCGAACAGCCCGATGTCGCGGACTCGACAAAACCGACCGTGGATGTCGGTTGTCGGATGTTGTCCTAAGAATGATGGACAGGTGATCATCAACTTAGCGGCGGCGGGCCCAGTGCAGGCTGGCATCGCTTGGTGCAGCGCCATGGGTACGCCTCCGGCACGCGACTTGCTTTGACAATTTGATCAGCGGGGCATCAGCAGTGCGTCACGGAGCTCAGCGGTGATTGACCTGCCTCTCAACCCTAACGGGGATAAGCGGCGGCTTTGCTTCATGACCGCAGTGCGGCGGAGATGCCCCTTCCGATTGACTTCGCAACCGATCTCATTCGCGCTGGTGCAGGTGGGCTGTATCGGGCGACAGTATCTTAGAAGGCGCCCGACAAGAGATGTACCCATGCTGGAAATCGACTTTATGAACAGCGGTGCAATCTCAATCGAGCCATGAACGCCAATTTAGAGAAAGCAAAATGACGACCAACCCCGTTCCAGATCATGTCCCGCCCGAAATGGTGAGGGACTTCAGCCTGTTTACGTCACCAGGGATGTCACCGACGCCCAACGGGGATCGGCAAGCAGCCGTCGCTTGCGTACATGCCGGGCCGCCGATCTTCTATTCGCCCTGCAACACGCGCGATGGGCCGGGGTACCTGGGTCATCACTCGCGCCAGTGACCAGCGCCGGGTGCTGCAGGACGCCGAAACGTTTTCGAGCCATCGCAGCATCTTCGCGTCCGCGCTTGGCGAAAACTGGCCGATGATCCCGCTTGAACTGGATCCGCCTGCCCATGGCGTTTTTCGCTCACTACTCAATCCGCTGCTTTCGCCAAAGCGGGTGATGGCTTTGGAACCGGCTGTCCGCGAACGGGCGGTCGAGCTGATCGAAAGGATCGCCGCGTCGGGCACAAGCTGCGACGTCATGCAGGATTTTGCATTTCGTTTCGCCGTAAGCATCTTCCTTCGCTTTCTGGGGCTGCCGGACGACCGACTCGACACATTTGTCGGCTGGGGGAAAGATCTGCTTCACGGTAACGATGTGAAACGCCCGGCGGCGGCCCGGACGATCGTGGCGTTCATCGACGAACTTGCAGCCGTGCGCCGCGAGGAGGCGGTTGACGATTTCCATGACCTTTATCGTGCAGGCACAGGTCGAGGGCCGCCGGCTGACGGACACCCAAGTCCGCGGCATCGGCGTGCTTGTCTTCGTCGCTGGGCTCGACACGGTCGCAGCAGCTATAGGCTTTGACTTGGCCTACCTCGCGCGCAACCTCAAAGATCAGCAATTGCTGCGGAGCGAACCGGACCGGATCGTGCTCGCGGCCGAAGAATTGCTGCGCGTCTATCCGACCGTTCAGTTGATCCGCGTGGCAACGAAAGATATCGACTTCGAAGGCGCGCCGATCCGGAAGGGGGACTATGTTTCCTGCGCCACGATGATTGCCAATCGTGACCCGGCGGAATTCGAATGCCCCAACACGATCGATTTGGAGCGGGAGGACAACCGCCACGCAGCGTTTGGCTATGGTCCCCACCGTTGCCTTGGCTCACACCTTGCCCGGCGGGAGATTGTCATTGGCCTGGAGGAGTGGCTGGCGCGCATCCCGGCTTTCAGGATCAAGCAGGGTACGGCACCCATAACCTCTGGCGGCCATGTGTTCGGGATCGAAAATTTGATCCTGGACTGGTCCTAGGCCCGCCCCGAGCCGGGGCACAGACAATGGAGGCACCTCCATGCGCATCATCGTCCAAAATGCCAAATGCCAGGGTCACGCGCGATGCGCGGCGCTAGCGCCGGACATCTTCAAGCTTGATGACGAGGGTTACATCCTGCCTGGTGACATTGAAGTTGCGGAAGGGGAGGAGCTGCCTGCATCGCGAGGCGCGCGATCCTGTCCTGAACGTGCGCTGGAACTCACCCGCCGCTGAGGCTTTTGAATCAGACGTCATTCAACCGTGAGTCTGGCGGGCCTGAATGGGGTCGACCATTTCGCCGCATTGGAAAGAACAGCACGCGACCTCTGTCCCAGCACGGTCCACGTCCAACTCCGCGGGGGCATTTCCGGCGCCGAGGTGTTCCCCATGAGGCGCAAACGGCAGGGCGGGGGTTCGCGAAACACCTCTTCCAATCATAGAATTTGCGACAGAGCCGAGGACCAGACGAAAATTGCCGAACTACTCGACCGCGAGGCGATCCGCGACTGCCTATACCCGAAGACTGCCCGACCCATGTTGCGGCAGGCCGGGTCGCTGCGTGACTTGATAGGACAAACCAGGAGAACGACACCATATTTGCCCAACATTATGCCCGGCTCAGCACCGACCGATGGCCGCAGATCGAGCTGGAGAGGAGGTTCGACCAGCATGTGCTTGCCTGTGTGCTTTCACGTGCGCTCGAGGAGATCGAGGCCGGCGAGGCGACGGTGACGGAGGCAACCGGCCTTTCGCGCGCCGAGCTGCGCGATGTCCTGGCCCGCTGTTTCCCTGCTATTCCTATCAACGCGTTTGCCTTGGAAGAGGTGAGCGAGCCCGAGCCGGATCTGGAGGAAGAACTTCTGCGCGGACTGCTGCTGGCGCATGCCCGGCCCGGCGACCCGGCGAGCGCCCGCTTCGCCAAGATCATCGCCCGGCGTGCCATGCGCAATGACCATCTCTGGCAGGACCTTGGCCTTTTTAATCGAACCGACCTCGGCCGCCTGCTCGCCTCGCATTTTCCGACGCTGGCGGCCGGCAACACCCAAAACATGAAATGGAAGAGATACTTTTACCGCAAGCTCTGCGAGGCCGAAGGTTTTTCGCTGTGCAGCGCGCCCAGTTGCCGGGAATGCAATGATTTCGAAAGCTGCTTCGGCCCGGAGGAAGGCGAAAGCCACCTCACACGGATCAAGAACGGCATCGGCTCGGATTGAGAGCCGCTTCCGTCAGTCGTAAGCCCCAGCGCTCGCGCCGCGCCATATGTCTCTTGTCGAATGTCGACTGACGCCTTCGGGGATTGAATGCTGTGCCTGCTGCCCGATTGCTCGCGGTGCTCGCTTCGGCGGGCCGTCGTCATGGCGCGCCGCCGGTGGAGCTCTTACGGCAGGCGCAAGCGATTTGACCTGCTGGCGAGCGTCTTTCTCGTTGCCGCAAAAAGAGAGCCTCAAAGTGAGCTAAAGCGGAAAACGGGAGAGTGACAGTGATCGCACTGACAATTCGTGAGGATATTTGTTGCATTTTTAAGCTGGCATGATTGCAGTTTCTCGATGCGCCCGTGAAATATTCGATGTCGCCGGACGCCGTGCTTGCCGGGAGGCGTGCCGGGCTATGACCCGCAGTCTGGCGAGATCAACCGCCCCGGCGACAAGCTCGGCGCTTTCGCGGGGGGCGCAATCAACGGGATGCCTATTCTAGGACCGGGAATGACAAACCTCGCGGCGGCTATTGCAGCGGGGCTGGCGCGGCCTTTTGCCGATCAATCCTACAATGACATTCGCAAAGGTATGCTTAGCGCGGATGAGCATGTGCGGGCGAAAAACCCGCGTACAGCTCAGGCCGGCGGTATTGCCGGCGGCGTACTCGGGACTGTGCCAGCCGTTCTTGCCGCTCCGGAGGCTTTTGGTGCGGGGACTGCCTCCCTGCTGGCCAGGATGCTTGCTGGAGGCGCGACTGGCGCTGCAATCGGCGGAGCAGATGCCGGGGTCCGAAACGGGCTGGCGGCTGTTCCTGAGGGTCTGGCGTGGGGCGGTGGCCTGGGGGCTATAATGCCTGGCATCGGCCAGCTTGTCGGGAAAGGCGTTGGTGCGCTTGCGCAGCGCTATGGCGGGCCAGCCATATCTGCTGCGGAGCGCATGTTCGGCCGGGCGGCTACGGCGGATTCCACTCTCGACATGCCTCCGCGCCTTCAGGCCCTTGGCGATAGGGCCATGCCGATGGATCTTGGCCCGAACCTCCAGCGCCAGGCTGGAGCATTGGCCGCGACCCCAGGTGAAGGGCAGAGCATCGTGCGTTCTGCTATTGCCGCCCGCGATGCGGCTGCAAACGTTCGCATCGCTCAAGGGCTCGGACGCGAGCTTGGCCCGGCTCGCGTGCCTTCGCAAATTGCGGAAGAGATAGCCGATTGTCATACCGAGATTTGTCCAAGTCCCCGCTCCCCTCGGGAACAATGCGTTCTTTGCTCCGGAGAGTCCAGTGGGCCTTCACGGTTGCGCGGGCAGGTGCGTGACAAGGGCGTTCGGCTTGGTGGTCATGAAGCCATAGACCTCGTAGTCCCTGGGACCTCCTGGACCTTGCGCATCCCCGCCGTCATGCCATCCACCTCGATACGCAAAACGGAATACGATCTGGATCGCAGAATCCTTTCGGTGTGGTTCGTCGCCAGCGGCAAACGATACGAATTTGAAGATGTGCCGCCGGAGACCTTTGTCGAGTTCCGAGGCCCGGTCGTTGCTGCCGGCCTCGCTGGGGGCGTCCTGCGCGCTCTGTCGCGCCACCGCTACAAGATACGCGCAGGTGGCGTCGCCGATCTGCGGCGCCCTGGCGGCTGCCCTATCTGACGCTGCCGGTAGTGAATTACTTCCGCGCCACAGGGTTGCCGATTCCGGCGACCGACGACGACACAACGACGCTCGCCGCGGCGTTCCTGATCGGGGTGTCGGCAATGTGGATCTCGGACATCCTGTTCGAATTCATCGTGCGGAAGTTCAGACCGGCGGCGGAGGAGTGAATCGGCAGCTGGGTCACTGGGCCGCAATATTTTCTGTATCTGCTGTCGTCTTGTCGATTTCATCCGACTCGGACTGCTCTGATTTGACCACTATACCTAGCTCCTCAGCCACTGCTATTAGGGAGGAGTATTTAGCGGACTCTTCATCGTAAATGTACGACGGGCCTTTATCTTCGAGCAAAGGCATAGGCTCTCCTTTGTACCATTCAGCAACTTTCCCATCAGCAGAGCGTCTCGAACCTTTTTCAAATATGTCTCGATACCTGCGGGGCGAAATACCCACGAAATGCTCCAATAAATGCGTCGTTCATTCTTTTCATCAAGGACAGCAGAGTCCTCGTGAAACTCCAGTGCCTTACTTTTTGGGTACGGTTCGATGAACACAACCCGCTTTAAACCTGATGCAATTATGTGCTTCGCGCAGTTGTGGCATGGAAAGGTTGTGACAAAGATGGTCGCGCCGCCTGTTGGCCGACCCAAGCGCGCCGCATCGCAGAATGCCGTCATCTCGGCATGGGTCATTCTGCCGAATTCCGTGATATCGGAAATCGAGGCTGCCTTAATTCGCTTCCGGACGGCCGAGTCGGCATAAAGCGCTTCGGCTGTTGCGCCATCCTTCAAAACGGATGCCTCCTCCAAAGAAGGAAGTTGAAAATAATTCGGTTCTTTTCGGTTCGATTTACGTCGACCCCATCATCATAGTCCCTATGGGGATCATCGTCTTCGGTCCAATAGGTGCCGCCACCAAATTTCGGCACCTCGTTGCAGCCCCGTGCCTGGTGAACGACTGATCGCCCGCCGTGCCGAAAGGTGCGGCGGGCGGTTCCCGATCGCCGGGTTTTGTCGGCGCACGTCGCAGCGCGAGCGCAGTTTCTACCTAGTGGAAGTCAATCTTTTTTGACGACTGCGAGGTGTGTCTTTGGAGACTGATGAGCGCAGGCGTGTCGATCTTCGACGCTATGCGCCTAGCGAGTTCCCGCAATTCGAAAAAGCCGTCAATACTCATTAGGCTCAACGGTTGGCCTGACGAAGTGTCCCACCGCAAAGGTGCTTTGTCTTGCCTGTACGAAGATCCGTTCATCTCGCAAATGGCATCGTAAATCGCCTGTGCGATCGACATTTCGGCAAGGATACGCTCTGCATCTTTTTGGCTATTCACGAAAAGTTCCCCCAAATCCGCGCTCCCCTTAGCCGGTTTCATTAGAAGCCGCTAGATTACCCGGATGTGACACCTCGGATAAAATCGATTGATATGGCGGAGGGAGCACGCCGGGCTTTTTGTCTGGCCGTATGTACGCGATGAAAAATCGACGTTTTTGTTGCTGCAGCCCGGCGCCCGCCGGCTCGAGTTCATTCCGCCGATGGAGCCAAAGCTGGTCGACAAGCCGCCCGGTGGCGAGTGACGTTGCCCCAGTTTCTATCCAGTTTTGAGTTCGTTTCCGGCGTGGGTTGTGCCCTGCTGGGCGGGTGAAGCGACGGGCGCTGGCGCGGAGCCTTTGGCATAGCGCAGCGCGAGCGACCGTCGCAGATTGAAGGTGGTGGCGAACTCGGCCGGTGTCTGCGAGGCGATTTGGGAATGCGGCCGCGCGGTGTTGTACAACACGACGACAGTACACCCACGGGACGGAGGTTCGCGAGCTTTTATATCCGTGGCATCCTTGGTGCGGTCAGCTCGTGCATGTCCATCAGGCGCTGGCCAAAGGTGCGGATAGTTTCCGCTGCAGCCTTTCTGGTGCTTCTTCTGATCGGCCTCTTGAAGTCCCAGCATGGATGTTCGACCGCGGATATTGCGCAGCCTGCCGGTTCCGCACGTCGATCTCGCGAGCCTGCATGCTTTGGCAAAGTTACTGGAAGACGCCGACGCCTCATCGCAATCTACGGTAATGGGCGCAGCATTGGTCTCTCACGAAACGAGTCGGAGAGATGTCCATGCCTCGCCAGTCCATGACATACCAGTTCGATCTGTTTTCGGCTCGGCCGCGACAGAGGACGAGTTGGCGGCAGAGAAAGCGGCGGCGCAGACGCAGTCGGTCAAATCGTTCGAGCGAAAGCGGCCTTCGCGCAAGCCGTTCCCAGAGCACCTGCCGCGCGAGCGCGTCGTCATCGCCGCGCCCGAAAGCTGTCCCTGCTGCGGATCGGCGAAACTGTCGAAGCTGGGCGAGGACGTCACGGAGACGCTGGAAGTGATCCCGCGCCAGTGGAAGGTGATCCAGACGGTGCGCGAAAAGTTCTCGTGCCGGGAATGCGAGAAGATCACGCAGCCGCCGGCCCCCTTCCACGTAACCCCGCGGGGCTTCGCCGGCCCGAACCTTTTGGCGATGATCCTGTTCGAGAAGTTCGGTCAGCATCAGCCGCTGAACCGGCAGAGCGAACGATACGCCCGCGAAGGCATCGATCTGAGCGTGTCGACGCTGGCCGACCAGGTCGGCGCCTGCGCGTTGGTGCTGCAGCCGCTGCATGCGCTGATCGAGACCCATGTGCTTGCCGCCGAGCGGCTGCATGGCGACGACACCACGGTGCCCATCCTGGCCAAGGGCAAGACGGCCACCGGCCACATCTGGACTTATGTCCGTGACGACCGGCCGTTCGGCGGAACCTCGCCGCCGGCCGCGCTCTACTACGCTTCGCGCGATCGACGACAGGATCACCCCGAGCGCCATCTGCAAGACTTCACCGGTATCCTGCAGGCCGACGCCTATAGCGGGTACAACACGCTTTACGATCCGTCGCGGGCTCAGGGACCACTCACACCGGCGCTGTGCTGGGCCCATGCGCGACGACAGTTCTTCGAGCTGGCCGACATTGCCGCCAATGCGCGGCGCGGAAAGAAGGCGCCGGCGATCTCACCCATTGCACTTCGAGGCCGTCAAGCGCATCGACGCGCTGTTCGACATCGAGCGCGACATCAACGGCCTCACTGAGGAGCAACGGTTGGCGGTTCGCCAGGAAAGAAGTGCCCCACTGTTATTGAAGCTCGAAGAATGGCTGCGTGAGGAGCGCTCCCGCCTCTCGCGCTCGGCCTCTGTCGCCAAGCCGATCGACTATATGCTCCGGCGGTGGGACCGCTTTGCCCGCTTCATCGAGGACGGCCGGATGTCTTACGAACAACGCCGCCGAACGGGCGCTGCGCGGTTTTGCCCTGGGCCGCAACCCTGGCTGTTTGCCGGCTCCGAACGCGGCGCTGCCCGGGCGGCGGCCATGGCGACGCTGATCATGACGGCGAAGCTCAACGACGTCGATCCGCAGGCCTGGCTGGCCGACGTCCTCACCCGCGTCGCCGATACGCCGCAGAACCGGCTTCATGAACTGCTTCCGTGGAATTGGCAGCCCCGCCAGATCCTTATGGCCTCGGCCGCGTGAACAGCGCGCGGAACAGTTCCTCCGACCGCTGAAGACCTTCGTCCGTCAGGACCAAGGACTTCGCCTTGTTCACAGGGTCTGCAATCAGCCCTTCCGATGCAGCCGATCCGTCACATCCCAATCAAAGCTCTTCCAGCGCATCGTTCATTGTGCAGCGTCAGCCAAAGCAGCGCCAAGACCGCATCATCGATCTTGTCCGTGTCGATCTCCATCCGCCCAGTCTAGCACAGATCACGCGTCTGCCGCGGCCCAGACCGGATGGTTACCGAAGGGGTGCGCGGCGTGCCGGTGCTCCGGCTGGTCGTGCGGCATCTTCACCGGCGTTCTGACGGGCATGGCCGGCGCGTAGCTGTCGCTCGCCCAGAATGCCGGCTTGTCGTCAAGGATATGACCGCCAGCAACGCGCTGGCAGCGCTCATCGTCGCCAAGTGGAAACCGGTGCCAGCGAGGTTCGCGTGTCTGGCGGCGAAGGTCGCCATGGCCCGGAGGTGAAGCCGGCGAGGCGCTTGCGTTGACCATGCGTAATCATGCGGAGGATCGCGCCGCGCCGCGCATGCGATTGCATCTCTCGTCCCGCTGCGCTGCTCTAGGTTTCGCGCTTCGGGCCGAGCAGGAACACTGTCAGGGCAGCGAGGAATGTGGCAACAGCACTGTAGGCAATGGCACTGGTAATCCCGGCATTGTCCACCAATAGTCCGCCGAAAATCGCGCCGCCTGCGATTGCCACTTGGAACGCTACGACCATCAGCACACCCGCGCTTTCGGCCTGCTCGGGAGCGGCGCGCCACACCATCCACGTCTGCAATCCCACCGGCACTGCGCCGAAGGCAAAGCCCCACGCGGCAACCGCAACCGCCGAGGCGGAGGCCGATGCTCCCGCCGTCAGCAGCGAAACAGCGGCTATCGCTATGAGCAGCGGTGCAAGGGCCGCGACTGCCTTGAGACTGTACTCGGCCAGCAGCCCGCCGGCCAAATTGCCGAAGAATCCGCCGATGCCAAAAGCAAGCAACACAAGCGAGATCGTCTCGACATCCAGCGCGGGAACCTTCTCGAGGAAGGCGCGGATATAGGTGAAGCCGGCGAAGTGGCCGGAAGCGACCAGCAGGACGACCAAAAGCGCGACCTTGATCATCGGAATCTTGGCCACATCCAGCAGGCTGCGGAAGCTAGCCACTCCAACCGGAGGCAGCCTCGGAATGGTTATGAGTTGCACCAGCAGTGTCGCGGCGCCGACGACTGCGGCGAGCATGAAGGCGCTTCGCCATCCCCAGATATCGCCGACATAAGCGCCGATTGGAGCTGCGCAAACGGTAGCGACGGAAACGCCGGTGAGGATGATCGATATGGCGCGCGGCAGGAGCTGGCTTGGAACGAGCCGCATCGCCACTGCTGCCGACATCGACCAGAAGCCTCCGAGCGCTATGCCGAGCACGACGCGTGCCGTCAGGAGTACCGCCAGCGACCACGCGCCGGCCGCCAGAACGTCCGACAGGATCAGCAGCAGCGTCATCGCCCACATGACGATCCTGCGGTCCAGGCGCTTTGTGATGATGGCCACAGTCGGCGCCGAGATCGCCCCGACGATAGCGGTCGCCGTCATCGCCTGTCCAGCCGCACCCTCGGTGACACCGAGATCATTCGCGAGGGGCGTGAGGAGGCTGACAGGCAGAAACTCTGCCGTTACCAGCCCGAAGGTGCCCAAGGAAAGCGAAATGACCGCACCCCATGCGGGACCAGACGGTTGGTCGGGCTTTTCTGGGTCGTGCAGAACAGCGTCCATGACGCCTGCCGCGGATCGGGTCATGAACGAAGTCTCCACTTTGGATGCACTGCAACATGAGGTTGGCTGCCTTGACCCACATTAAAGACACAAGCGCATTTCGCGGCGGCGTTGCACGGAGGAGGGGATGTTCATTGCTTCGCGATATTTTGTGACGGTGCGGCGCGCAACATCGATGCCGGTTTCCTTCAGCCGGACAGCGATGTCATCGTCGGAAAGCACGTCGCCGGGAGATTCTGCGGCAATTATCGCTTTGATCCGATGGCGGACAGCTTCGGCGGAGTGCGCATCGCCGCCTTGGCAGGACGCGATCGCGACGGTGAAAAAATACTTCAGTTCAAAGACTCCGCGCGGGGTAATCATGTACTTGTTCGAGGTCACCCGGCTTACCGTCGACTCGTGCACGCCGATCGCGTCAGCGACGGTTCTGAGATTGAGAGGCCGCAGGTGGGCGACGCCATGTTCCAAAAAGGCATCCTGCTGGCGCACGATTTCAGCCGCAACCTTAACAATCGTCTTGGCGCGCTGATCGAGGCTGCGGATTAGCCAGTTCGCGTTTTGCAAGCATTCGTTGAGAAATGCTTGATCTTTCGAATTTTGGGCAGTTTGACGCGACACTTCGGCATAGTAGGTTTGGTTGATCAGCAGCTTGGGCAATGTGGCCGGATCAAGTTCGATCTGCCACCCGCCTTCCGGCGAGGGCGTGACCCAGACGTCGGGTATGATTGATTCAGACGCACCGGATTGGAATCGGTTTCCAGGCTTGGGATCGAGCGCCCGAATCTCATGCATCATGTCGAGAAGGTCGTCTTCATCGACGCCGCAATGCTGCTTCAGTCCCTGAAAATCGCGTCGCGCAAGCATTTCAAGATTGGCAACCAAAGCTGCCATTGCCGGGTCGAGCCGATTTCGCTGGCGCAACTGAATCTCGAGGCATTCTCTGAGACTTCGCGCAAAAACTCCCGGTGGATCAAATTGCTGCAAGGTTCCGAGAACCCGTTCCACAACAGCCTCATGGACATTCAGGCTCTCGGCCAGCTCCAAAAGGTTTGCCCGAAGATAGCCAGTATCTTCCAGATCGGCGGCAAGCTGGCCAGCGATCAGCCGCTCCTGTGGTGTGAACGCAGTGAGGGCGATCTGACGAGCGACATGGTCGTGCAATGTTTCGGCGAGGGTGGCAAACTCGTCGAGGGAAGGGCCATTGCCCGGCGGGTTGTTGGTCGTGTTGCCGAGTGATTTCCATTGCCCGAGCCGTTCAGGCGACCCTGCCCCGGTCGGTCCTTCAACGGCGTTTGCGCCAGGGCCGACAGGCTGATCCGCTCCCGAAATCGAGACGTCGTCAAAAGGCCCGCCATCGCTTGATGCAGATTCCAAAAGCGGGTTCTTCTCGATTTCCCGCTCCACGAACTGATGCAGTTCAGTATGCGCCAGTTGCAGCAGGCGAATCGACTCAATGAGTTGAGGCGATGCGACCATGGATTGCTTCTGGCGCTGAAGCAGGCTTGCTGAGGATTGCATGGTGAGCGCGAAAATCCTGTCGAGGAGCCTCTTGGGGCCGGCAATGGCACCACTGAGACGTATTCTAGGTCATGCGGCGGCTTTCAGCGTTTCGAGAACGTTTTGCGGGGACGAGACCCCATAGGGGTCGGCCTCGCAGTTGTCGGAGAAACCTTCCTCCTCGAACCAATGCTCCACCACGCCATTGTTGATCAGGGCGGCGTAGCGCCAGGAGCGCATCCCGAAGCCGAGATTGTCCTTGGCGACCAGCATGCCCATTTTGCGTGTGAACTCGCCTGAGCCATCGGGGATGAGCTCGACCTGCTTCAGACCCAAGGACTTCCCCCACGCATTCATGACGAAGGCGTCGTTGACTGAGAGGCAGTAAATCGCGTCAATTCCCTCCTTCTCAAACTCATCATAGAGCTCTTCGAACTGGGGCAATTGGTAGGTCGAGCAGGTCGGCGTGAAGGCGCCAGGCAGCGAGAACAGGATGACCCGCTTGCCGGCAAAGTAGTCGTCAGATGTCTTTTCTTGCCAGCGATATGGATTTGGCCCCTGGACTGACTTATCGTGAACACGCGTGAGAAAGGTGACGAAGGGAACTTTCTTTTGAACTGTCATCAAGTTGCTCCTAAAGAAGAAAACTGGCGCTGAATTCTGGCAGAGGCTGGCACAATACCGAGCAAAGGCTCGTATGCCCGGCACGGAATGAGGATCTCGCGGCTCGCAACCTCCTTTTTCCCTCCCGACGTATAGGAACGTCTTGGCGGCTGGTCTTGGCCACCCGAACGCAATCGATCTGAGCGAGCTGGACACCGTCGAGCCGCTTGGTTCCCACGGCTATGGCGCCGGAAGCGGGATCGGTCACTCGCGATCGTGCGTTTGGAAAAGGGATAGCGGCCGGAAGTAGCCAATATCGCAAGCATGTGGGGGCCTGAAATGTCACTTCACGCAACAGACCCGCGTCACTGGACTGGTTCAGCGTGTTGTCGATATGTGGCAGTGACCCGCCGGCCTTGGCTTGGGTGACCCTTTGACGGGGCTCTTGGGCACTCACATGCTGAACAGAACCGGTAAACGGCATTTGCGCGAGCGGCCCGTGTTGGCGTGCCGGCATCGGACCAGCCATGCGCAAAGCGGCCACCGAGAACGAACTTCCGGAGGAGACGATGTCCCGATGTTCAGCGGGAACGGGCACCGTCTCCTCAGGCCACTGTCTAGAGCTTCGCGCGTCGGGCATGGCACAAGTCGCTTTCGTCGTGATTTGATGGTGCTCTAACCAGGAGCAGCAAGCGGCGTGCCATTTCAAATAGAGGTGCTGTTGGACCGCCCCCTTCTTCTCGGAGGCGTGTCTTAGAAGATCGGGCGCGCGCTATACCGCCTCGTCACACAGGCAACAACGATGCTGTATGGTGCGGATATTCGGTGCTTCAGCCCCGGCTGGGCAAAGAAGAACCGGAAGCCGAGCCGATGCACTACCTGAGGCTGGCGGGCACTCCAGTCATTGCGTAGCGTGTGCCGCTAGCGTTCATGGGTGCGCAGGCACGGCTATCGCGAACACGAGCCTGTCGCAGCAACATGAGCGCGCGCTCTTGGGCAAGCGCCCCGGCGCCGTGAGGATCGAATTCCCCAATCGTGTCTGTTTGCCGCCCTCTTATGTTCGAAACTGGACCAGAATGTCGCAAGCCCGACCTAAAGGTCGCCCGAGGCGTTCTGTCCGACACTGTTCCGTCGCCTTTGTTGGCCCGCGACACCGGCTTATTTCGCCTGGCTCTTCTCTGGCCTCAGGCCAAGCCGCTGAGAAGCTGCCACAATTTTTTTCTGCTGCGGCCAAATTGGCACGAGATTTGAAGCACCTTCGTTGCGGGCCGGGAGCCGCCGACCGACTTTCATTTCGTGGATGACACGAATGGAACGAAGAAAGAAAAGCAAAATGTCAAATCCGCGTCGGATAGCGTCTATGGGCAGGGGGGTCCTCGGCGAAACCGCCCTTACCCAACAGCGCGCCGCCCTTGTCGACCCTTGCGCAGGAAATCTCGGCCAGCGGCGGCTCAAAGGCCCACCACACCGACCTTATCCTGAAATCGATGGTGCAGGATAAAGTTCTGCATCTCGCCGCGCGGTGTGCCTAGACAGTACACGTTGGCCGATCTTGATAATCAGGCCAGCCTTCGGAGGACGTCATCTGTATGCCTTAGGTCATTCGCTGCCGCAGCGCCCGCCGGTCACCTTCCGCCCTTTCCATCGCTATAGAGTGAAGTGCCAGCATGCCCGAACAACCTTTGCCGACGCTGCCGATGTGGCGCGTCGATCACATCGAGCCCTCGCCCGAGATGTTGGCGCAACGCGCCAACGGTCCGATCCACCGCGTGCGCTTCCCGTCCGGGCACGAAGGCTGGTGGGTGACAGGCTACGATGAAGCCAAGGCGGTGCTGTCCGACGCGGCGTTCCGGCCCTCGGGAATGCCGCCGGCGACATTCACCCCGGATTCGGTGATTCTCGGATCGCCAGGGTGGTTGGTCTCGCACGAGGGGGGCGAGCATGCCCGGTTACGCACGATCGTGGCGCCGGCCTTCAGCAACCGCAGGGTGAAGCTGCTCGCGCAGCAAGTCGAGGTGATCGCCGCGCAGTTGTTCGAGACACTGGCGGCCCAGCCCCAGCCCGCCGACCTGCGGCGCCACCTCTCCTTTCCACTTCCGGCCATGGTCATCAGCGCGCTGATGGGCGTGCTCTACGAGGATCACGCCTTTTTCGCCGGGCTGTCCGACGAGGTGATGACGCACCAGCATGAAAGCGGCCCGCGCAGCGCGTCGCGCTTGGCCTGGGAAGAACTGCGCGCCTACATTCGCGGCAAGATGCGGGACAAGCGCCAGGATCCTGGCGACAACCTGCTGACGGATCTGCTCGCGGCGGTCGACCAGGGCAAGGCGACCGAGGAAGAGGCGATCGGCCTGGCGACGGGCATGCTGGTGGCGGGCCACGAGAGCACCGTCGCGCAGATCGAATTCGGCCTGCTGGCCATGTTCCGCCATCCGCAACAGCGCGAACGCCTGGTCGGCGATCCATCCCTGGTGGACAAGGCGGTGGAGGAAATCCTGCGCATGTACCCGCCGGGCGCGGGCTGGGACGGCATCATGCGCTATCCGAGGACCGACGTGACCATCGCGGGCGTGGATATTCCTGCGGAGAGCAAGGTGCTTGTCGGCCTGCCGGCGACGTCGTTCGATGCGCGCCATTTCGACGACCCGGAAATCTTCGACATCGGACGCGACGAAAACCCGCACCTGGCGTTCTCCTACGGGCCGCACAACTGCATCGGCTTGGCGCTGGCCAGGCTGGAACTGAAGGCGGTGTTCGGTTCGATCTTCCAGCGCTTTCCCGCGCTGCGCCTGGCCTTGGCGCCCGAAGAACTGAAGTTGCGCAAGGAGATCATCACTGGCGGGTTCGAGGAGTTCCCGGTGCTCTGGTGATGCGCGGACACCGCCGGGAACCGCGATGTTCTCCGAATTCGCCGGCGCGCCTGCCGCGCGCCAATCAGATCAGCCAGCCAACAGGTGACCAAGATGAGTGTGCAAGAAACCACGGCAGCATGCCGGGACGCCTTCGCCGAACTGGCGTCGCCAGCGTGCATCCACGACCCGTATCCGTTCATGCGGTGGTTGCGCGAGCACGATCCGGTGCATCGCGCGGCGTCGGGCCTCTTTCTGTTGAGCCGCCACGCCGACATCTACTGGGCGCTCAAGGCCACGGGCGATGCTTTTCGAGGACCGGCGCCGGGCGAACTGGCGCGCTATTTCCCGCGTGCGGCGACCAGCCTGTCACTCAATCTGCTGGCGTCCACGCTAGCAATGAAGGAACCACCGACGCATACGCGTCTGCGCCGGCTGATCTCGCGCGATTTCACCATGGGCCAGATCGACAACCTGAGGCCGACCATCGCTCGCATCGTCGCAGCGCGCCTGGACGGCATGGCGCCCTCGCTGGAGCGCGGGGAGGCGGTGGACCTGCATCGGGAATTCGCGCTGGCCTTGCCCATGCTGGTTTTCGGCGAACTGTTCGGCATGCCCCGGGACGACATTCTCGGGCTCGTCACCGGCATCAGCGCCATTCTGGAAGGCCTGAGCCCGCACGCCAGCGATCCCCAACTCGCTGCGGGGGACGCGGCCAGCGCCAGGGTGCAGGCCTACTTCGGCGACCTCATACAGCGCAAGCGCACCGATTCCCGCCACGACATCGTGTCAATGCTGGTCGGCGCACACGACGACGATACCGAGATGCTGTCGGATGCGGAATTGATCAGCATGCTCTGGGGCATGCTGCTGGGCGGCTTCGCCACCACTGCCGCGGCCATCGGCCATGCGGTCCTGGCGATGCTGGCGCATCCCGAACAGCGGCACTGGCTGAAGGGAGATGCCGTGGGGGTGAAGGCATTCGTCGAAGAAGCCCTGCGCTACGACGCGCCCGCCATGTTCAGCTCCATTCCGCGTATCGCCCAGCGCGACATCGAACTGGGCGGCGTGGTGATCCCGAAGAACGCGGACGTGCGCGTGCTGATCGCGGCCGGCAATCGCGACCCGGACGCCTTCGCCGATCCCGACCGCTTCGATCCCGTGCGGTTCTACGGCACCAGTCCTGGCATGTCGATCGACGGGAAGATCATGCTGACCTTCGGCCACGGCATCCACTTCTGCCTTGGTGCGCAACTGGCCCGGGTGCAGTTAGCCGAGAGCCTGCCGCGGATCCAGGCGCGCTTCCCCACGCTGGCATTGGCCGAGCAGCCGACCCGGGAGCCCTCCGCGTTCCTTAGGACGTTCCGCGCGCTGCCGGTGCGGCTGCATGGGCAGGAGGGCTGAGATGCGCGTTCTGGTCGATCAGGATCTGTGCGGAACTACCGGGCAGTGCGTGCTGACGCTGCCGGGCACCTTTCGCCAGCGCGAACCGGACGGCGTGGCCGAAGTGTGCGTGGCGACGGTCCCGCAGGCGCTGCACGCCGCCGTGCGGCTTGCGGCCAACCAGTGCCCGGTCGCCGCCATTCGAGTCATCGAAAGCGACGCTGGCCATGACGAGTGCGCCAGCGCCGACCCTGCCTTCTCCGGCGCAGGCCAAGCGGCATGCTGCGAAAGACCAATGCAGTTCAGGAGACACGATGGGACGGTTTGAAGGCAAAGTGGCCGTGGTGACCGGCGCCGGCGCCGGCATTGGCAAGGCATGCGCTCTCGCCATCGCGCGCGGGGGCGGCAGAGTGGTGGTGGCCGACATTGATGGCTCGGCGGCCATCGCCTGCACCGCGCAGACCGCGGCCGAAGCAGGCCACGCGCTGCCCATAGCCATGGATATCGCCGATGAGAAGGCGGTGGCAGCGCTGTTCGAGAGGGCGGAGCGGCACTTCGGGGGGGTCGACCTGCTGGTGAACAATGCGAGCGCCATGCATCTGACCCCGCGCGACCGCGCGATCCTCGACCTGGACCTGGCGGTCTGGGACCAGACCATGGCGACCAATCTGCGCGGCACGCTGCTCTGCTGCCGGCAGGCCATCCCACGGATGATCGCCCGTGGCGGTGGCGCGATCGTCAACATGTCGTCGTGTCAGGGGCTCAGCGGTGATACCGCGCAGACGTCCTACGCCGCCTCGAAGGCGGCGATGAACATGCTGTCGGCCTCGCTCGCCACCCAGTACGGTCACTCGCAGATCCGCTGCAACGCGGTTGCGCCGGGTCTTATCATGACCGAGCGTCTCCTTGGCAAGCTGGACGAGTGCATGCAACGGCATCTGCGCCGGCACCAGCTCCTGCCGCGCGTCGGCCGTCCCGAGGACGTGGCCGCGCTCGTGGCGTTCCTGCTCTCCGACGATGCTGCGTTCATCACCGGCCAGGTCGTGTGCATCGATGGCGGCATGCTGGCGCATGTGCCGACATACGCCGACGGAGGCAACAGCTGCGCCGCGCGCCCTGCCGGCGACACCGAATCGGCGGCGGCGGCGCGCTGCTGATGGACATACTACTCAACCCCCTCAACCGTCGGCACCGGCTGCGATGCGACATCCCGGTCATGCCTGGCGCTTTCCCCCTGGTCGGGCATCTTCCCGCCATTGTCTGCGACCTGCCGCGCCTGCTGCAGCGCGCAGAACGGACGCTGGGCAGCCACTTCTGGCTGGATTTCGGCCCTGCCGGACATCTGATGACCTGTGTGGATCCGGACGCATTCTCACTGCTCAAGCACAAGGACGTGTCCTCGGCGCTGATCGAAGAGATCGCGCCCGAATTGCTTGGCGGAACGTTGGTTGCCCTGGACGGCGGCGCGCACCGGCAGGCGCGCGATGCCATCAAGGCAGCGTTCTTGCCCAAGGGGCTGACCCAGGCCGGGATCGGCGACCTGTTCGCGCCCGTCATCCAGGCGCGGGTGCAGGCGTGGCGCGCCCGCGGCGAGGTAACGATCCTGCGCGAAACCGGCGACCTGATGCTCAAGCTCATCTTCAGCCTCATGGGAATCCCCGCGCAGGACCTGCCGGGATGGCATCGCAAATACCGGCAACTGCTGCAGTTGATCGTCGCGCCCCCGGTCGACCTGCCCGGACTGCCCTTGCGGCGAGGCCGCGCCGCCCGCGACTGGATCGACGCGCAGTTGCGCCAGTTCGTCCACGACGCGCGCGCGCATGCCGCGCGCACCGGGTTCATCAACGACATGGTGAGCGCCTTCGACCGCAGCGACGATGCGCTTTCCGATGACGTCTTGGTCGCCAATATCCGCTTGCTGCTGCTTGCCGGTCACGACACCACTGCCTCGACGATGGCCTGGATGGTGATCGAACTGGCGCGGCAGCCTGTGCTGTGGGACGCCCTGGTCGAGGAGGCGCAACGCGTGGGCGCGGTGCCGACCCGGCACGCGGACCTGGCGGAGTGTCCGGTCGCCGAGGCGCTGTTCCGCGAGACGCTGCGCCTGCATCCGGCGACCACGCTCCTGCCGCGTCGC
Organism: Mesorhizobium sp. M0040; assembly: GCF_040323505.1. Lineage (NCBI taxonomy): Bacteria > Pseudomonadati > Pseudomonadota > Alphaproteobacteria > Hyphomicrobiales > Phyllobacteriaceae > Mesorhizobium > Mesorhizobium sp. M0040. The sequence continues at coordinate 21,131 of NZ_JAMYVA010000024.1, read as the reverse complement.
GCCCTGCAGGAATTGCAACTCGGCCAACGGCGCATTCCCGCGGGCACCCATCTGTGCATCCCGCTGCTGCATTTCTCGACCTCGGCGCTGCTGCACGAGGCGCCTGATCAGTTCCGCCTGGCGCGGTGGCTGCAACGCACGGAGCCGATCCGGCCGGTGGACATGCTGCAGTTCGGTACCGGCCCACACGTCTGCATCGGCTACCACCTGGTATGGCTGGAAATGGTGCAGTTCTGCATCGTCTTGGCGCTGACCATGCACAAGGCCGGGGTGCGGCCGCGGTTACTGAGCGGCGTCGAAAAAGCCCGGCGCTATTACCCGACCGCACATCCGTCCATGGCAATCCGCATAGGCTTCTCATGAGTTGGCATCGCATGCCCCGTGTGGCGAGGCAGCGGCGCCGGCGACGCGCGGCATTGCTGCACTCGGGCGCGCGCTCGGTGCGACGCCGGCAACACCGCGGCGGCTTGGCGCTCGCCGTGGCCATGTCAGGTACAAGGACATGAAAAACATGCAGACCGGTTCCACGCTACACGACGACCGAACTGGCGTTTCCGCGCTCGGCGGATTGGGCGCGCAGGCGCGCGGCGCATCCGGCAGGCTGCTGCCGGAGACATGGATGCAGGACGGCGCAAAGCGGGTGGAACAGGCGCTGGCGCGTCTTCTCTGCGCCGAAGACGACGGTGAGACCGAGCTGATGGCGGCGATGCGCTACGCCACCTTGCATGGCGGGAAGCGCACCCGCGCCTTGCTCTGTCTGGCTGCCGGCGCACTGGCCGACACGCCGGCGCACATGCTCGATGACGTCGGCGCCGCCATCGAGATGATGCACGCCTGTACCCTGGTTCACGACGACCTGCCCGCGATGGACGACGACGTGCTTCGCCGCGGCCTTCCGACCGTGCACGTAAAGTTCGGCGAAGCCACTGCGATCCTGGTCGGCGATGCGCTGCAGGCGCACGCCTTCCTGACCCTGGCGAGCCTGGATGCGCCGGGCGACAACCGAATCGCGCTCGTGCGCGAACTGGCGCAGGCGGTGTCCGCCGAGGGTGCCGCAGGCGGGCAGGCCATGGATCTGTCGCTGGTCGGAAAGCACGCCGAGCTGGACAGGATCGTGGCGATGCACCGGATGAAGAGCGGAGCACTAGTGCGCGCGTCCGTTCGCATGGGCGCGCTATGCGCCATCGCGGAGGATGCCGCGCACGCTGGGCTGTACTGTGCGCTCGATCGCTACACCGCCTGTTTCGGGCTGGCGTTGCAGGTGGTCGACGACATTCTCGACGCGACAGCGGATACCGCGACGCTGGGCAAGACCCCCGGCAAGGACGCGGCGGCGCAGAAGCCGACCTGCGCGTCGATCATGGGGCTGCAGGCAGCGCGCCAGTTCGCGCTGGATTTGTTGCGCGACGCCGGGGAGGCCATCGTCCCGCTGGGGCCGCGTGCGGAACGGTTGGCGCAGATGCTGCAGCGGGCCAACGTGTATCTGTCCGCGCCATGCGCATGAGCACGCCCGTCCACATGGACTCGCCCCCTGTGCTGCTGCGATCGGCCGGCGGGCGGTGCATGCTGGTCATTGTCCGAGTCCGCGGCGCCGATCGCAGCGGTTGCCCGATCCTGGTTGTCGTTAGCGCTCTGCAGAAGGAACATCCCGCGTGAACGCGCTGTCCGAACAGATCCTTTCCGAATTGCGCCACCTGCTGAGCGAGATGAGCGACGGCGGCAGCGTCGGTCCGTCCGTCTACGACACGGCGCGAGCTCTGCAGTTCCACGGCAACGTCTCCGGTCGGCAGGACGCATACGCGTGGCTCATCGCGCAGCAACAGGCCGATGGCGGATGGGGAAGTGCGGACTTCCCGCTGTTCCGCCATGCGCCCACGTGGGCGGCGTTGCTGGCATTGCAGCGTGCCGATCCGCTTCCCGGCGCTGCCGACGCAGTCCAGGCTGCAACCCGGTTCCTCGAGCGCCAGCCCGATCCCTACGCGCATGCGGTGCCGGAAGACGCGTCGATCGGCGCGGAGCTGATCCTGCCGCAGTTGTGCGGCGAGGCCGCATCCTTGCTGGGCGGCGTGGCGTTTCCGCGCCACCCGGCGCTGTTGCCGTTGCGGCAAGCGTGCCTGGTCAAGCTGGGGGCGGTGGCGACGTTGCCGAGCGGCCATCCGTTGCTGCACTCTTGGGAAGCCTGGGGGACGTCGCCGACCACCGCATGCCCAGATGACGACGGCAGCATCGGCATCAGTCCGGCGGCCACCGCCGCGTGGCGTGCGCACGCCGTGACACAGGGGAGCACGCCGCAGGTCGGGCGCGCCGACGCGTATCTGCAGGCGGCATCGCGGGCGACGCGCAGCGGCACCGAAGGTGTCTTTCCCAACGTCTGGCCGATCAATGTATTCGAGCCATGCTGGTCGCTGTACACCCTGCATCTGGCCGGTCTGTTCGCGCATCCCGCGCTCGCGGAGGCGGTGCTAGTGATCGTCGCGCAGCTCGACGCGCGCCTGGGCGAGCGCGGTCTGGGCCCGGCCTTGCACTTCGCGGCCGATGCGGACGACACCGCCGTTGCGTTATGCGTCCTGCGCCTTGCAGGCCGCGACCCATCGGTCGATGCGTTGCGCCATTTCGAAATCGGCGAGCTGTTCGTCACCTTCCCCGGCGAGCGCAATGCCTCGGTGTCGACCAACATCCATGCCCTGCATGCGTTGCGGATGTTGGGAAAGCCCGCGGCCGGCACCAGCGTCTACGTCGAGGCCAATCGCAACCCGGACGGTCTATGGGACAACGAAAAATGGCACGTTTCGTGGCTGTATCCCACCGCGCATGCGGTCGCTGCGCTGGCGCAAGGCAAGTCCCAGTGGCGCGACGAGCGCGCGCTGGCGGCGCTGCTGCGGGCGCAGCGCGACGACGGCGGCTGGGGCGCCGGTCGCGCGTCGACATTCGAGGAAACCGCCTATGCGCTGTTCGCGTTGCACGTGATGGATGGGAGCGAAGAGCCGACAGGGCGCCGGCGCATCGCGCAGGCGGTGGCGCGTGCGCTGAAGTGGATGCTCGCCCGCCACGCGGCGCATGCATTGCCGCAGACGCCGCTGTGGATCGGCAAGGAACTGTATTGCCCCACCCGGGTGGTGCGCGTGGCCGAACTCGCCGGGTTGTGGCTGGCGCTTCGTTGGGGGCGGCGCGTCCTGGCCGAGGGAGCAGGGGCGGCGCCATGATCCAGACCGAACGCGCGCTGCAGCAGGTGCTGGAGTGGGGGCGTTCCCTGACCGGGTTCGCCGACGAGCATGCCGTGGAAGCGGTCAGGGGCGGCCAGTACATCCTGCAGCGCATCCACCCGAGCCTGCGCGACACCCACGCCCGCACCGGCCGCGATCCGCGGGACGAAACGCTGATCGTGGCGTTCTATCGCGAATTGGCGCTGCTGTTCTGGCTCGACGATTGCAATGACCTTGGCCTGATCGCGCCGGAGCAGCTCGCCGCGGTGGAGCAGGCGCTGGGGCAGGGCGTGCCGTGCGCGCTCCCCGGATTCGAGGGTTGCACTGTGCTGCGCGCTTCGCTGGCCGCGCTCGCCTACGATCGTCGCGACTATGCTCAGCTTCTCGACGACACCCGGTGCTACTGCGCGGCGCTGCGCGCCGGACACGCGCAGGCGGCAGGAGCGGGACGCTGGTCCTACGCCGAGTACCTGCACAACGGCATCGATTCGATCGCCTACACGAACGTGTTCTGTTGCCTGTCGTTGCTGTGGGGGCTGGACATGGCGACCTTGCGCGCGCGTCCGGCGTTCCGCCAGGTTCTGCGGCTCATCTCCGCGATAGGGCGCCTGCAGAACGATCTGCATGGACGCGAAAAGGATAGGTCGGCCGGCGAGGTCGACAACGCGGCGACCCTGCTGCTGCAGCGCTATCCGGCTATGCCTGTGGTGGAGTTCCTCAACGACGAGCTGGCCGGCCATACGCGCATGCTGCACCGGGTGATGGCGGAAGAACGCTTTCCCGCGCCGTGGGGACCGTTGATCGAGGCCATGGCGGCCATCCGCGCGCAGTACTACCAGACCTCGACCAGCCGCTACCGCAGCGACGCTGCGGGGGGAGGCCAGCGTGCGCCGGCCTGAACGCACGGGAGGCGGCGGCGTGCGCGCGCTGCCGTCGGTCCGATCCGACGCAACGCCGCCGCCCGATGCGATGGATGGAGCGAGCATGAGCGACACCGCCCTGAGCCGGCGCAAGGACGACCATCTGGACATCGTGCTGGATCGGCGAACGGCGTCGGCCACGGTCGCCGCCGGCTGGGAGTACATCCGTTTCGAACACTGCGCATTGCCCGAGTTGGATCTGACGCAGATCGACCTGCGCGCCTCGCTGCTGGGCAAGACCATGCGCGCGCCGCTGCTGATCAGCTCCATGACCGGCGGCATGCCACGCGCCGAGGCCATCAACCGGCATCTGAGCGAGGCAGCGCAAGCCTTGGGGATCGCCATGTGCGTCGGTTCGCAGCGCGTGAGCCTGCAATCCCGCAACTCCCAGGGGCTGACGCGCGCGCTGCGCCGCCTGGCCCCAGACATTCCCTTGCTGGCCAATATCGGCGCCGCGCAACTGTGCGAGGCCGACGGCCTGGACCTGGCGCGCCGGGCGGTGGATGCGCTGGAGGCCAATGGCCTCATCGTCCATCTCAATCCGCTGCAGGAAGCGGTACAGCCGCAGGGCGACCGCGACTGGCGCGGCGTCCTGGCGCAGATCGCTCGCGCCGCGCGCAGCGTGGGCGTGCCGATCGTGGCCAAGGAAGTGGGGTCGGGCCTGTCCGCCTCGGTGGCCTGTGCGCTCGTCGAGGCGGGCGTGGCGGTGATCGATGTCGCCGGCGCCGGCGGCACCAGTTGGGCAGCGGTGGAGGGCGAGCGCGCCCGCGATGCCGCCGACCGTGCAGTGGCGATGGCGTTCGCCGATTGGGGGATTCCGACCCCGGCCAGCGTGCAGGCCGTACGTCGGGCGCTGCCAACGGTGAAGCTGATCGCGTCGGGCGGGATCCGCGACGGCGTCGACGTGGCCAAGGCCATCCGCCTGGGCGCGGACATCGCCGGGCAGGCGGCCGGCGTGCTGCGCCCGGCTACGGTATCCACCGAGGCGGTTGTCGCGCATTTCGAGATCGTCATCCGCCAGTTGGCCGTCGCCTGCTTCTGCACCGGCTCGGCTGATCTGGCGGCGTTGCGTCAGGCGCGCTTGCTGCCCTCGGCGCATCTGCCCGCCGGTTGATGCCAGCCTCGCCCGCACGTGGCGGCGGGCGGCTCGTCTTACTGAGTCAGAAAGTCGCGGATGCGGGGGGATTCGCGCTGGTCGGGGATTTGTGAGGGTGCTGCTTCGTGATCAGGAAATCGCCCCGCCATGCCCGACCGGACAGCCGAGAGTGAAGCCGCATTCGACGCCTATGTCGACGCCTTGACCGGGGTGATCGGTCACGCCGACCGAGCTGAGCCCCTGAAGGGGTCGGAACAAGGTGCGCCGGGAGGCCGGCAAGGAATAAATGGTGCAAATCCATTGCAATGAAGGAGTAGCGATCCACATTGAACCCGAGTCATGCGCGGTCGCTCGTGAGGAGACCGGTGACTTCTCTGGGGTCAAACACGGCTTGTTAGGCTCGAGCAGTCCATCAGCGTCGTTTTGAGACAAAGCGATGGCGGTGGAATGGACGGTTACGATCGAGGGCCGGAACGAATTTGGCGACACATGCCGGAAGGAGGTCCGAATAGACAAGCTGGGAGAGCCTGTTCCACGGCGACATCGCTTGTCGATCGGCGATAGCAAGAAGATCATGGCAGCGCTGCAAAGAAACGCGGTCGTGAATCATGAGGCGGAGACGTATGCCTTCTTCGCCGGGTTTGCCCGGATTGCCATACGTTCCGACAGGTCAAGGACTACACGACACGCCGGATCCGAACCGTCTTCGGCGCCGTTGAGCTTAATCCCCGATGATGCTGTGCCGGGAATGCCATCCAGGGATGGTCGGTGCCTTCGCGCCGCTGAAGGAAATTTGTCCCGATCGAGCGACACCGGAGCTGATGGAACTGACGGCGCGGCTAGGAAGCATGCTGCCCTACGGGCAGGCGGCGAAGGTGTTGGCCGATTTCCTGCCCACTGAACCGACTGAGACGCATGCGACCATGCGCAAGCGTACCATTTTGAAGCGCTTCCAACCGTCGACAGGGACATCAGAGCCGTGAAGTGGCGTCTGTGGCATGGGCGGGTCGGTGGTGCGATCCGCGAGCTGGAGCAACTTCTAGTAAGACTGAAGGAAGGCGGTTCTCGATCGCACGGCTTCACAGCCTCGGAGCGCAGTTCCTGACCTATGTCCGTTCGAACCGCAGCGCGATCGTCAACTATGGAAAGCGCTACCGGGCCGGGGCTTCGCGTCGCCACCACTCTCGCTGAGTCGGCGGTGAACTCAGTCGTCGGGAAACGTATGGTCAAGAAGCGGCAGATGCGCTGCGCTTCACCGTGCGCATATGCTCGTGCAGGTCCGGGCGGCGGAGATCAAAGGCGAACTTCGCAACCGGCTGCGGGCGCCTTTCCGACGGCCAGCACTGAACGGGCCTCCAATAGCCTACACGCTTACCGTCATCTCAGCCGCGCTGTCGATTATGTCCGCGGCCATGGCATCGATATTCCCGCCGAGTTGCTCTCCCAGGTCGCACCGCTTTCTTGGGCTCATATCGCACCCACCCGAGACTATCTCCGGAACGAAATTGACCGACCCCTCGAACGCTTCAGGCCGATCCGCGCTAACCGCTGCAGTCCAAACAATTTCGAATTCCCTTAGCGGGTATTTTTTTAGAAATGCCCCCGGAGCCCCGGTTACAGGCAGCCCGCGAACGCGGGCGAAAGGGTGGACGCCGTCCGAAACTAACGCCCGATCAGCGCTCCGAAATCATCGACATGTTAAATGAAGGCCGTCCGGCAGCTGAAATCGCCCGTCTCTTTCGCGTTCATAGGGCCACCGTCGGGCGCATCGGCGCCGAGGTCAAAATAGCAGTTCGCTGAATGTCTTTCAGTTGGCCGTTTTCGCAGCGACGTACGCACCGGGCCCATTCGGTAGAAACGCCGGTGGGCGGTGGCATAGCAGCTGTTCTCGACGTAACGCCGTTCGCCGCGCGGCGCTAGAGGCAGGGAGATCCTCGAATGAAGGATGATCTCTTTGCATATCATTATCTTTACTTGCTCGCTGGATAAGACACCTTTACGTATCATCGCGCATTGGAATAGTTCGTATAGGGATCATGATGGACTCTGAATCGGAAATTCTGCGCGAAATCGGTGGGCTCTTCAAGCAGGCGAGGCTGGCCGCTGCCATGACGCAGCAGCAGGCCGCTGATTTGGCGGGTATATCCCGTCCCCGCTATCGCGACATCGAAAAGGGAGCCGCAGCGGCGCGTGCGACGACGCTCATGAATATCGCTCGCGCGCTCGGTCTGGAAATGATGCTGGTTCCGCAAGTCATGGTGCCGGCTGTCCAGGCTCTATTGCGTCCGCATGATGATGACGATCGACCCGCCTTTGTTTCTCAACCTGACGATGACGATCATGGCTCCAGTCTTTCGCGCACCTAAGACGATCCCGTCGCTGGACGTGCTCTTGAACGCACTGAAGATCGGCACAATCGTTAGGACGCCGGGCGATTTCAATGCATTCAACTTCGATGAGGCCTACCGCGCGACGGGCGGCTTTCCGGTTTTCAGCCTGTCGTTCCGGGCAGCGACGGGAGGATTGCGGAAAGATCCGAAGCCTCTGGCGGGCGCCTTGCCCTCTTTCTTCGCGAACCTCCTGCCGGAGGAGAAATTGCGCCAGGCGATGGAAAAGCACCACGAAGGCAATGTGCGGCCAGGCAATGATTTCGATCTTTTAGCGGTGCTGGGCGCCGATCTGCCGGGAGCCGTACGGGCGTTGCCCAGTGACGGCGCGATAGCGGTTTCGCAGGAAAAGGATAAGCCCAAGGCACGGTTCTCACTTGCCGGCGTGCAGATGAAGCTGTCGGTCATGAAGAACACTGGAAAAGGCGGTGGCCTTACCTTGCCGATGGACGACGAGCAGGGCCGGTACATCGCCAAGTTCCCTCCGACGGCGTTTCCGGGCGTTTCCGAGAACGAATTCGCCAACCTGGCGCTGGCTGCAGCAATCGGCATGGAGGTTCCTGAATGCGAACTGGTCGAGAAGTCCGATTTTGAGGGCGTTCCCGAAGAATTCAACACGCTGTCGGAGGGCAAGGTCATTCTCGTCAAACGCTTCGATCGCGGCGCCGATGGCGAGAGGATACACATCGAGGATTTCGCTCAGGTCTTCGGTGTTTATCCCTCGCGCAAATATGAGGGGGCCGCTTATCACGACATAGCCTTGGCCATTGGCGTGGCCGTCTCGCCTAGGGCGGCTCTCGAATTCGTCCGCCGCCTGGTGCTGACGGTCATCACCGGCAATGGCGACATGCACCTGAAGAACTGGTCTTTGATTTATCCCGGTAACGGCGACAAGCCGGTGCTTGCACCATCTACGACGTCCTGTCGACCGTGCCATATATTCCCGCCGGCGCCATGGCGCTTTCGCTTGGAGGGGAGCGCTCGTTCAAGGCGCTAGCAGCACCGCGATGGAAAGCATTTGCGAACCGTGCAAGGCTTCCGGAGCCGGCAGTCCTGAAGGCAGTGGTCGAGACGGTCGAACTCGTCAACGAGCACTGGTGGCATCTACCTGAGCGCGACGTTGTCGCAGCGAAAGTGCTCGAGCGGATCGACGAACATGTGAAGGCGATGACGCCGATACTGAACTCCTGCGCCGACAAGTGAGCCGAGTCCCCTTGGGTTGGTGATATGGCGGAATTATCCGACCGTGGCCCCGGATGGATGGCCGTGGATCGATGGTATGCCAGCGTGGCGCGCAAGATTCCGCGCAGCGTCGATGAGCACACGCGAGACCAAGCACGTCAGCTCGCCGGAACAGAAGAGTTCGCAGCATCCCGCAATTAACGCTAGAGGGTCGAGATGCTGTTCGCCCACCTCAACACAATGATGCGGTTCGAACGAATGCGGTGACTGAGGATCGCTATCCGACGCTTTGTGTCGCCATTGTCGGGTCCGCTACACGGCTTATTCCGACGATCCTTTCTTTGGCCGAAGCTAAATCCCTGAAAAGCAACCATGAAATTATTCTTCGGTTCGATCAGCCAGATTGGCACGAGTCTTGAGATCCTTGAGTGCGAGGCGGCGACAGCTGCCCGACCGGCATTCATGTCGCGGCAGCCGCGATGAATGGAACGAAGGAAGGAAAGCTACATGTCAGGTTTGCGTCAGATCGCCTTTTACGGCAAGGGCGGCATCGGCAAGTCCACCACCTCCCAAAATACGCTCGCCGCCCTTGTCGACCTCGGGCAGAGAATCCTCATCGTCGGCTGCGACCCCAAAGCCGACTCCACCCGCCTGATCCTGAACGCGAAGGCGCAGGATACGGTCCTGCACCTCGCCGCAGAGGAAGGTTCGGTGGAAGATCTGGAACTCGCGGACGTGCTCAAGGTCGGCTACAAAGGCATCAAATGCGTGGAGTCGGGCGGCCCTGAGCCGGGTGTCGGCTGCGCCGGCCGTGGCGTGATCACCTCGATCAACTTCCTCGAGGAGAACGGTGCCTACGACGATGTCGACTATGTCTCCTACGACGTGCTCGGGGATGTGGTGTGCGGCGGTTTCGCGATGCCGATCCGCGAGAACAAGGCCCAGGAAATCTATATCGTCATGTCCGGCGAGATGATGGCGCTCTATGCCGCCAACAACATCGCCAAAGGCATCCTGAAATACGCCCATTCGGGCGGCGTGCGGCTCGGCGGCCTGATCTGCAACGAGCGCCAAACCGATCGCGAGCTCGACCTCGCCGAAGCGCTGGCTTCCAGGCTCAATTCCAAGCTTATCCACTTCGTGCCGCGCGACAACATCGTCCAGCACGCCGAACTCAGGAAGATGTCTGTCATTCAATATGCGCCGGACTCCAAGCAGGCCGGGGAATACCGGGCGCTGGCCGAGAAGATCCATGCCAATTCGGGCCAGGGCACCATCCCCACCCCGATCACCATGGAGGAGCTCGAGGAAATGCTGCTCGACTTCGGCATCATGAAGACTGACGAGCAGATGCTTGCCGAGCTTCAGGTCAAGGAAGCGGCCAAGGCGGCCGCACAGTAACGACCGCTGCCGAACGAGGCGCGGCCTTGACCTGGCGCGCCTTTCAAAGAACGGCGCCTCGTTGGTGAGGCGTCACCCTGAACCTTGAAAGGGGTCCCATGAGCCTGGAATACGAGAATGACGGCGCCCTCCATGCGAAGCTTATCGAGGAGGTGCTGTCGCAATATCCTGACAAGGCGGCGAAGCGCCGCAAAAAGCACCTCAGCGTCGCAAAGAGCGGCGACGAGGCTGGCGAGGAAAGCGAGGTCCTTTCCGAATGCGAGGTAAAATCGAACATCAAGTCCATCCCCGGAGTGATGACGATTCGCGGTTGCGCCTATGCCGGCTCGAAAGGCGTGGTGTGGGGTCCAGTCAAGGATATGGTCCATATCTCGCACGGCCCGGTCGGCTGCGGGCAATATTCCTGGTCGCAACGCCGCAACTACTACGTCGGCACGACCGGCATCGACACGTTCGTCACGATGCAGTTCACCTCCGATTTCCAGGAGAAGGACATTGTTTTCGGCGGCGACAAGAAGCTGGAACGGATCATCGACGAGATCGAGGAACTGTTTCCGCTGAACAAGGGCATGAGCGTGCAATCCGAATGTCCGATCGGCCTGATTGGCGACGACACCGAAGCGGTGTCCCGCAACAAGGCCAAGGAGCACGAAAAGACGATCGTGCCGGTGCGCTGCGAGGGCTTCCGCGGCGTCTCGCAATCCCTCGGCCACCACATCGCCAACGATGCGATCCGCGACTGGGTCTTCGAGAAGAACAACGTCGAGTTCGAGGCCGGCCCGTACGATGTCAATGTGATCGGCGACTACAATATCGGCGGCGACGCCTGGGCTTCGCGCATCCTGCTCGAGGAGATGGGCCTGCGCGTGGTTGGCAACTGGTCGGGCGACGCTACGCTGGCCGAAATAGAGCGCGCGCCGAAGGCCAAGCTCAATCTCATCCATTGCTACAGGTCGATGAACTACATCTGCCGGCACATGGAGGAAAAGTATGGCATCGACTGGATGGAGTATAATTTCTTCGGCCCCTCCCAGACCGAAGCCTCTCTGCGCAAGATAGCCAAGCATTTCGGGCCGGAAATCGAGGCCAAGGCCGAGGCGGTCATCGCCAAATACCGGCCGCTGGTCGATGCCGTCATCGCCAAGTATCGGCCGCGCCTCGAAGGCAGGACGGTGATGCTCTATGTCGGCGGGCTGCGCCCCCGTCACGTCGTAACGGCATATGAGGATCTGGGCATGGTGATCGTCGGCACTGGCTATGAATTTGGCCATAACGACGACTATCAGCGCACCGGCCATTACGTGAAGAAGGGCACGCTGATCTATGACGACGTGACTGGTTACGAGCTGGAGAAGTTCATTGAGGGGATCCGTCCTGATCTCGTTGGCTCCGGCATCAAAGAAAAGTACCCGGTCCAGAAGATGGGCATACCGTTCCGTCAAATGCATTCCTGGGATTATTCCGGCCCGTATCACGGCTACGACGGCTTCGCCATCTTCGCCCGCGACATGGATCTGGCCATCAACAACCCGGTCTGGGGCCTCTACGACGCTCCCTGGAAGAAAAAAGCCGAGCCGTCCGCGGCGATCGCAGCCGAGTGAAAACTTGGCCTCCCGGAAGCCGGGAGGCCGTTGAACGCCTGTGGCTCTTTGTCCGCGGGAGACCTGAAACGTTTCGACGTCCCTGTGCCGCCGTATGGCGGGCCAGATGGAAAAGAGGTACCACCCATGCCGCAGTCGGCTGAAAAAGTTCTCGACCACGCCCCCCTGTTCCGCGAGCCGGAATACAGGCAGATGCTCGCCGAGAAGAGGCTGAATTTCGAATGTCCGCACCCGGACCAGGTCGTTACCGACCAAGGCGAATTCACCAAGACGTGGGAATACCGCGAAAAGAACCTTGCTCGCGAAGCGCTTGTCGTGAACCCCGCCAAGGCCTGCCAGCCGCTCGGCGCGGTGTTCGCGGCCGCGGGCTTCGAGCGAACCATGTCCTTCGTCCACGGCAGCCAGGGCTGCGTGGCCTATTACCGCTCGCACCTGTCGCGCCATTTCAAGGAGCCTGCTTCGGCGGTTTCCTCCTCGATGACCGAGGATGCGGCAGTGTTCGGCGGCCTGAAGAACATGGTCGACGGGCTCGCCAACACTTACCAACTCTACGACCCGAAGATGATCGCCGTCTCGACCACTTGTATGGCGGAGGTCATAGGCGACGACCTGCACAGCTTCATCGAGAACGCCAAGGACGAAGGCTCCGTCCCGCGCGACTTCGACGTGCCCTTCGCCCACACGCCAGCCTTCGTCGGCAGCCATGTCGACGGCTACGACGTTACGGTCAAGGGCATTTTGGAGCACTTCTGGAAAGGCGAGGAGCGAACGGAAGCCGAGGGAACCATCAACATCATTCCGGGTTTCGACGGCTTTTGCGTGGGCAACAACCGGGAACTCAAGCGCCTGCTCGATCTGCTGGGCGTGTCATATACCTTCATCCAAGACGCCTCTGACCAGTTCGACACGCCGTCGGACGGCGAATACCGCATGTACGACGGCGGCACGAAGATCGAAGACGTGAGGAAAGCACTCAACGCCGAGGCGACACTTTCGCTACAGCATTACAACACCCGAAAAACACTGGAGTATTGCGAGGGGCTAGGGCAGGCGACGGCCTCGTTTCATTATCCGCTCGGAGTCCAGGCGACCGACGACTTCCTGATGGAGGTCTCCGCGATTTCCGGCAAGCAAATCCCCGAGGCAATCCGCCTGGAGCGCGGCCGACTTGTTGACGCCATGGCGGACAGCCAAACCTGGCTGCACGGTAAGAAATACGCCATCTACGGCGATCCGGACTTTGTCTACGCCGTGGCCCGCTTCATCCTGGAGACGGGCGGCGAGCCGACCCATTGCCTCGCCACCAACGGCACCTCGGCATGGGAAGCGGAGTTGAAGGAACTGCTTGCATCATCGCCCTTCGGCAAGGATGCTCAAGTCTGGGCGGGCAAGGACCTCTGGGCGATGCGCTCGCTGCTCTTCACCGAGCCGGTGGACCTGCTGATCGGCAACTCCTATGGCAAGTATCTGGAGCGCGACACCGGCACGCCGCTGATCCGGCTGACGTTTCCGATCTTCGACCGCCACCATCACCATCGGTTTGCGCTCATGGGCTACCAAGGCGGGTTGCGCGTCCTGACGACGATCCTCGACAAGATCTTCGACAAGCTCGATCGCGAGACAAGCGAGACGGGCGTGACGGACTATTCGTATGACCTCACCCGCTAAGGGTGCCGGCCGGCTCCTCGGTGAGGCCGGTCGTCTTCCCGAGGGACTTTGGAGACCGACGCAATGTCCTCGCTCAGAGCCAAAATCCAAGATGTCTTCAACGAGCCTGCCTGCGAGAAGAACCGCGGCAGGGATGCCAAGTCGCGCAAAGAGGGCTGTTCGAAGCCGCTGACCCCGGGGGCGGCTGCCGGCGGCTGTGCCTTCGATGGCGCCAAGATCGTGCTGCAGCCGATCACCGACGTCGCGCACCTGATCCATGCGCCGCTCGCCTGCGAGGGCAATTCCTGGGACAACCGCGGTGCGGCTTCGTCCGGGCCAACGCTGTGGCGCACGAGCTTCACGACCGATCTCACCGAACTCGACGTGGTGATGGGGCGGGGCGAGCGGAAGCTCTTCAAAGCGATCCGCGAGATCAAGGAAGCGTATGGGCCGCCGGCTATCTTCGTCTATCCGACCTGCGTGACGGCGCTGATCGGCGACGACATCGAGGCCGTCTGCAAGCGCGCGGCGGAAAAGTTCGGCCTTCCGGTGGTGCCGGTCAATGCGCCGGGCTTCGTCGGCTCCAAAAATCTCGGCAACAAGCTTGCCGGCGAGGCGCTGCTTGATCATGTCATCGGCACGGTGGAGCCCGACGATGCCGGCCCTTACGACATCAATGTCCTTGGCGAGTTCAACCTCTCGGGCGAATTTTGGCTGGTGAAGCCGCTGCTGGATCGGCTCGGCATCCGGGTACGCGCCTGCATTCCGGGCGACGCGCGTTACTTCGACATTGCCTGCGCGCACCGCGCCCAGGCGGCTATGATGGTGTGCTCGACCGCGCTCATCAATCTCGCCCGCAAGATGGAGCAGCGCTGGGACATCCCGTTTTTCGAGGGCTCCTTCTACGGCATCACCGACACCTCGGAAGCGCTCCGACAGATCTCTCAGCTGCTCGTGAAGAAGGGTGCCGATCCGGAGATCCTCGGCCGCACCGAGGCATTGATTGCAGAAGAGGAGGCGATCGCTTGGAAGAAGCTCGCGGCCTACCGGCCGAGGCTCGAAGGCAAGCGCGTGCTGCTCAACACCGGCGGTGTGAAGTCCTGGTCGGTCGTCCATGCGCTGATGGAGATCGGCATCGAGATCGTCGGCACCTCTGTCAAGAAGTCGACCATCGAAGACAAGGAGCGCATCAAGCAGATCCTCAAGGACGACAACCACATGTTCGAGCAGATGGCGCCGCGCGAGCTTTACGCCATGCTCTCAGAACACAAGGCCGATATCATGCTGTCGGGCGGGCGCACGCAGTTCATCGCGCTGAAGGCCAAGACACCCTGGTTCGATATCAATCAGGAGCGCCAACAGCCTTACGCCGGCTATGACGGCATGGTGGAACTCGTACGCCAGATCGACCTCGCCATTCATAACCCGATCTGGCGCCAGGTGCGGGAGCCGGCACCATGGGATTGCCAGCCTGCGGTGAGGGAGGAACTGCCGCGCACAAAGAGCGAGACCGCGACTGTCCAGGCTTTCAAGAAATTCGCCGGCACGATGGCCGACGAACTCGGCGAGTGTTGAGGAGGCCATGGTCCGCATCCTTCCCCAGACCAAAGCCGCGGCGGTCAATCCGCTCAAGTCATCGCAGCCGTTGGGTGCCGCCCTCGCCTTCCTTGGGGTCGACGGCGCGATGCCGTTGTTCCACGGCAGCCAGGGGTGCACCAGCTTCGCGCTCGTGCTCTTCGTGCGGCATTTCAAGGAAGCCATTCCCTTGCAGACAACGGCGATGGACGAGGTGGCGACGATCCTCGGCGGGGCAGACCATCTGGAAGAGGCGATCCTCAACCTCAAGGCCCGCACAAAGCCAACGCTGATCGGGGTCTGCACGACGGCGCTGGTGGAAACCCGGGGCGAAGACTGCGCAGGAGATATCGCCAATATCAGGCTGAAGCGCTCGGAAGAACTCGCGGGTACGGAGGTGGTGTTAGCCAACACACCGGATTTCGACGGCGCGATCGAAGAGGGCTGGGCCAAGGCTGTCACCGCGATGATCGAACGGATTACGCGGCCAGGCGAGCAGGCGCGGCAGTCGAAGAAGATCGTGATCCTGCCTGGCTGGAACCTCACTGTGGCTGATATCGAGCATTTGCGTGAGATGGTTCAAAGCTTTGGACTGAAGCCCGTGATTCTGCCGGACGTCTCCGGCTCGCTCGACGGTACGGTGCCCGACCGCTGGGTCACCACCACCTATGGCGGCACCAGTGTCGAGGATATCCGCGAGCTTGGCACGGCCGAGCAATGCATCGTCATCGGTGAGCATATGCGCCCCCCGGCCGAGCTGCTCCAGAGGTTGACAGGCGTGCCTTACGTGCTGTTCCGGTCGCTGACTGGATTGAAGGACGCCGACCGGTTCGTCTCGCTGCTGTCCGCGGTTTCGGGCGCGGCGGCGCCGGCTCGGGTGCGCCGTCGCCGGGCGCAGTTGCAGGACGCGTTGCTCGACGGACATTTCCACTTTGGAGGCAAGAAAATTGCGATCGCTGCTGAACCAGACCAACTCTACCAACTCGCGAGCTTCTTCACCGGCATGGGCTCCGAAATCGCGGCGGCGGTCACCACGACCGACATGTCGAAAATTTTGGAGGAAGTACCGGCGCAGTCGGTTCAAATCGGCGATCTCGGTGATTTGGAAGCTCTTGGCGCCGGCGCTGATCTTCTCGTCACTCATTCCCACGGCCGCCAGGCGGCGCAGCGCCTCGGCATTCCGCTCATGCGGGTCGGCTTCCCGATCTTCGACCGGCTCGGCAGCCAGCACAAGCTCACAATCCTCTACCAGGGGACCCGCGACCTGATCTTCGAGGTTGCCAACATTTCTGAAGCCAACCGGCACGCGCCCACGCCTGAGGCGCTTGATCCACTCCGTAAGCGAGAAATGCCAGATGAGCTCCGTTCGTCGCCTCTCGCTCGTCACTGACGAGGTTCACGCACCGACGCCGGAACGCCAAGCCGGCGCATTGCGCGTGGCGATCGCCACGCAGGACATGAAGAACCTCAACGCCCATTTCGGGTCGGCCAGGTGCTTTGCTGTCTACGACGTGACGCGCGAGGAGTGGAATCTCGTGGAAGCCGTGGCCTTCGATGACGTTTCCGACGAGAGCGGGAAGCACCGGACTGAGGGCGACGACCGCATCACCCCGAAGGTGGAGGCGCTGAAAGGCTGTCATCTCCTGTTTTGTCTGGCTATCGGGGGGCCTTCGGCAGCCAAGGTTGTTTCGGCAAAAATTCATCCGATCAAAGTGCCGCACCCCCAAAGCATCCAAGAGGTGCTGTTGCGCACGCAGATGATGCTCAGGACGTGTCCTCCCCCTTGGCTGCGCAAGGTGCTGGCGCAGGCAGGTGTCGCCGAACAGAAACCGTCCTTCGAGGACGAGGACTGAAATGAGGAGTGGGCGAAATGTCTGACGCCGTGGTTAGCCCTGCTGTCGCCGAAGACGAGGCGGCCCTTGCCACCCCGTTCGTCAAATGTCTCGTGCGGCTGGTCCGGGCTCATGATTCTCACGGGTCTTGGGAAGGCAAATCGGACGCCGAGCTGCTGGGCGACTTCATCATCACCAGGGAACAGCGCCGTGCGATCCCGATCATCGGCGATCCCGATCCGGACGTGCTGTGGAGGCTCGAGATGTTTTACACCGCCGTCGGGCTTGCGATCGAGGAGCGCTCCGGCCTGATGGCATCGCCGATGATGGAGATGAGCCATGAGGGCTTCGGGCGCGTGCTTCTCACAGCCGGGCGGTTGGTCGTTCTGTCGAAGACCCTTCGCGACGTCCACCGGTTCGGCTTCGAGACGTTCTGGAAACTCGCCGCGGCCGGTACCAAACTGGCCGGCGATGCGACCGCAGCCATTGAGGCTCATCCCGAGGTGGCGCGGGAGTGATGGAACCGATTTTCGATCAAGGGGATCATGTCAGGCCTTGAGGACATGCGATGGCCAGCCCTCTCAATCGAGGCGGTCGAGGCCGATGTGGTTCTTGGGGTAGCGCTGATGAAGCCACTGGTCCTGATCTGTTCGCAAGATGCTGAGTTGTATCTGTTCCTCAGCCACATTCTGGGAGTGGACGGCTTCACGAGTGAGCCGGCAGGCGGCGTGAAGGAAGCACTTGCATTGGCCGATGAACGGGAGCTCCACGCGGTAGTGCTGGACTGCGGGCCGGCAAGCGCGACAGGCTCCACAATCTGCGCCCGGTTCAAGGGGGAGCCCCGGACCGGCGGCCTGCCCGTAATTGCGCTGATCGCGCCCGGCGCCGAGAACCAGCACCTCGATCTCTTGAAGGCTGGTATTGACGAGAGCTTTGTGCGGCCCTTCGCGCCGGCCAAGCTGCTTGACTGTCTACGAATGAAGCTGGCGCTGCCAAAGCCGGGTTCGAACGGGATTGAAAACGGCGGCTGGATCTCCTGTGGCGACCTTGAGATAAGGCTCGATGCCCACCGGGTTCGGGGTAATGGCCACGAAGTACACCTTGGGCCGATCGAGTTCAACCTGCTGCGGCTTTTGCTTGAGACTCCCGGCAAGGTCTTCACCAGAGACGAGCTGATCAGCGCGGCCTGGCCGGCCAATATCCATGTCGGTGTACGCACCGTGGATGTCCATATCAGCCGGCTCAGAAGGGCGCTGAAGGCGGCCTCCCCCTCCAGCGTCATTCGTACCGTCAGGTCGGCCGGCTACTCGCTCGAGTGGCCGGACGGCTGAATAGCGAACGGATGTAGTGCCACCCCCCATCTCCGTCGGGCCGAGGGCAAATCTTGCGGCTTCGAAACGCGCCTACAGGTACGACATACTCTAAAAAGAAGCAGTCAGATGGCCTTCAAAAGCGTACTCAGTGTGACGGGAGCCTACCACTCCGATCAGGACGTCAGAACAGCTGCCGGCTTGTGTGCCGAGGTCGGCGCGTACCTTTCCGTACTGGTGATGTCGCCTCCGCCGCTCATTATGCCGTCTCCGCTGCTCGGCGATGGCATCCCCGAGTGGCCTGGACAACGCGCACAGGCCATCGCCAGACTGGACAAACGGTTTAGGCAGATTGAGAGATTTTCACAGGACATAGCCAGTCTGGAAAAAACATCCAGGGAAATTCACAAACTGCTGAGAGCCACGTGGCGGTGCTATGATGTCGATATTGCCAACTGCGATCAGGCCAGCGTCGGTGACGCGGTGCGACGGCGGGCGATCTGCAACGACCTGACAATCGTCGGCCCCGCACTTCTCAACGACATTAACCTCGGACCCCTTGTTATCAACGGCAGCCTGTTCGATACCGGAAAGCCGGTGCTTGTCGTGCCGGAGGGCGCTGAGGCGACTCTGTCGCCACGGCGCGTGCTGGTTGGCTGGGATTCGCGAGCCGAGGCGTCCCGTTCGGTTCGGGAAGCGCTGGATCTGCTAGCCGGTGCTGAGGAAGTTCGTGTCGCACTAGTCGATCCGGAGGCGACCTGCACCGGAAACGGCGCCGAGCCAGGAGCCGACATCGCTGCCTATCTCACTCGGCACGGTGCTCGGGTGTTGGTTGACCGGCTGCCGAGCGCCGGCAAACCGGTGGCCACGGTGCTCGCGCAGCACGCAATCGACACGTCTGCCAACATGATTGTCATGGGTGCCTATGGCAGCCGCCGGCTGCGCGAGCGGCTCTTCGGTGGCGTGACAAGATGGATAATTGGCAAGCCGCCATTGCCGCTGTTTTTGGCTCGCTGACGGGTTTGAAGTAGCACCGATGCTGTTCGAGGCTCTACTCACTGGGTCACTATCCTGATGCCAAGTCGGGGAAAGATCGCGGCAAACGTGCAAGGTTCGCGAAGCTTCTCGGAGCCAATCTGCACGCGCCGGCCGAGAACATACGCGCACGCCTCTAACGCGCGCGCGGGGTGGTTCTGCTCGCCCGAGGTTGGTCCGTGATGCTGAGACCAACGGCCGGGCAGAGGTATCGTTCAGCGCGACCGAGTTCGGACCCGTGGCGGCATCGTATGCGCGCTATCACGATAGTGATGGGGTGGACGCCCCCTCGACGGCATCGATGTGCCAGAATGGTGGTGTTTGACAGCCACCGTAAGAGAGGGAGCGTCCACAATGGAAGTTAACACGATCGGATTGGACCTAGCGAAGAATGTGTTTCAGGCGCATGGAGCCGATGCGGCGGGCGCCATTGTTTTCCGCAAGCAACTGCGACGCGACAAGGTGCTTGCGTTTCTCGCTGGGCAGCCGGCCTGCTTGGTCGCCATGGAGGCCTGTTCTGGGGCGCATCACTGGGCGCGCGAGATCGGCAAGCTCGGGCACGCCGTTCGTCTGATCCCGCCATCCTATGTGAAGCCTTTCGTGAAGCGGCAGAAGAACGACGCCGCCGATGCCGAGGCGATCTGCGAGGCCGCGCAGCGGCCGACCATGCGCTTTGTCGCCGTGAAGAGTGAGGAGGAGCAGGCGAGTGCGGCCGTATTCCGGGCTCGTGATCTGCTGGTGCGGCAGCGCACCCAGACGATCAACGCCTTGCGCGGCCATCTCGCAGAATATGGACTGGTCGTTGCCCAGGGCCCTTCTCACACCGCCAAGCTGATGGAAAAGGTAGAGGATCCTGAGGGCGATCTGCCAAAAGCAGCCCGCCTGGCCCTCACCATGCTGGTCGATACGCTGAGATCGCTGGAGGAAAGGATCAAGCTGCTCGATGCCGAGATTGCACGGCGTGCCCGAGAGGATGAAGACGTGCGGCGGTTGGCAACAATCCCCGGCGTTGGTCCGATAACGGCAACGGCTCTGGTTGCACTGGCGCCTTGCGCCGCAATCTTCCGAAAGGGGCGCGACTTCGCCGCTTGGCTGGGCCTGACGCCGCTGCAACGCTCAACCGGCGGTAAACAGAAGCTCGGTGCAACATCGAAGATGGGCGAGCGTACTTTGCGTCGCCTGCTTATCATCGGAGCGAGCCCTGTCGTGCGTCATGCTCGTCGGCGAGGCATTCGTGAAGAATCGTGGCTTGGGCGCATGCTCGCCCGCAAGCCGCCAATGCTTGTGGTCGTCGCTCTTGCCAACAAGATGGCCCGCATCGTCTGGGCGCTCATGGCAAGAGGTGGGACCTACAGGGCTCCGGCCGTGGCAGCATAGCAGCTCGGTCTGAGGTCGTCGCAGGTGTAGGAAGGTCACACGGAGAGGTATGGCGCGACAGTCGATGAGAGACGGATCGGAAAAACCAGTTCAGCACAGAGCGCCTCGAGCGCGCGGTAGTGATATGGATCCGATCGGCGAACTCCCATACGGGCCGGCGGCAAATGGAAGGCCGCATCAGAGGCCGGACAGATGTCAGCACCCGACTACGCGCCGCTATACTGCCTTTTCGAAGATCCTTCTTGCGCTCACGGGGGCGTCCACAGATGTGCTGAAGGTTCTGCAAAAAGTTTTGGAGAGAAAACGGCGCTTGCTCTGAGCGGCGAGCGGCCATGGCACGGTGGTGACGTTGCGATCACCGATTCCCGTGGAAGGGGAAGTGCCATGACCAATCGAGACGTTAGACTGAGCAGAGGCGAGTTGAAAGCGTTGCTGTTGTCGGATGAGGACGGCTTTCGCCAGGCATTGCAGAGTGTCGTGCAGGAGGTTCTTGAAGCCGAGATGACGGAGGCGATCGGGGCCGAGAAAGGCGAGCGGACGGCGGAGCGGACGAGTTACCGGTCCG